>NZ_JBFTJF010000022.1:0-91970 GCF_056395305.1 Variovorax sp. 10L426
AAGGGGCTGGATGCAAGGCGCCCGCGCGCAGCAAGGCTTTGGCCTTGCAAGCGTGGGCAACGCCGCAGACGGCCCCTTTGCACGACAACCCGAAGGGAAGGTATGCCAGGACGGGCCACTCGGCGTTGCGCTCCTTGCATGTGCCAACGCACACGCGGCGTCGCGCGCCTTGATTGGCCCGTCCTGGCATACCTTCGCGACCCCGGAAGTAGTGTGAACAGGCCCTAGCCTCCGGCGTCAGTGCGCGCCGTGAAAGGAGTCTGAAGCTTTCTTGAGATGACTGGCCAGTTCGCGACGGAACTTGGCCGTGTCATGCTGGTTGATGAGGTCGATCACCCAGCCGCCCGCCACGACCAGTGCCAGCACGCCAATCGTCAAAACTTCGGAATTCATCTTGATCTCCCGGATCGTTGGGAGACTCCACTTTGCGACGGTCGCGGCCCTTTGGGAATCATCCAAAATGCCGATGTTGCTATCCGCGCCGAGTGTGAATTTTTTCCTTGTTCCGGCCTGGGGCCAGAAGTCGGATCACTCCAGCGGCGGCGTCGCGCTCAGCACTTCTTCGATGGTGGTGACTCCTTCGGCCACGCGCAGCGCGCCGGCCAGGCGCAACGGCCGCATGCCGTCGGCCACGGCCTGCCGCCTGAGCGAAGTCATGTTCGGCTCCTTCGTGATTTCGCTCTTGAAGGCTTCGGTCACGCTGAGCAGTTCGTAAAGGCCCATGCGGCCCATGTAGCCCGTCATGCGGCAGTCCACGCAGCCGACCGGCTTGTAGGCACGCACCGAGCCGCTGATCTGCCAGGGCGATACGAACTCGGCGAGTTTCTCGCGCGTCACCGTCTCATCAGGCGCCTTGCAATGCGTGCACAGCGTGCGTACCAGCCGCTGGGCCAGCACGCCGAGCATCACGGCGTTGATCAGGTACGACGGCACACCCAACTCCATCAGGCGCGTGATCGCGCTCGGCGCATCGTTGGTGTGCAAGGTGCTGAAGACGAGGTGGCCGGTCAGCGCCGCCTGCACCGCCATCTCGGCGGTTGCGAGGTCGCGGATTTCGCCGACCATGATGATGTCCGGGTCCTGCCGCATCAGCGCACGCAGGCCTTCGGTGAAGCCGAAGTCGAGTTGCGGCTGCACCTGCGTCTGGTTGAAGGACGGCTCGATCATTTCGATCGGGTCTTCGACCGTGCTCACGTTGACTTCTTCCGTCGCAACGCGCTTGAGCGTCGAGTACAGCGTCGTGGTCTTGCCCGAGCCCGTCGGGCCGGTCACCAGGATGATTCCGTGCGGCCGCGTCACGAGATGTTCCCAGCGGCGCGCGTCGTGCTGCGCGAAGCCCAGTGCGTCCAGGTCCTTGACCGCCGTGTCGGGGTCGAAGATGCGCATCACCATCTTTTCGCCGAAAGCCGTCGGCAGCGTCGACAGGCGCATTTCGACCTCGTCGCCGCGCATGTTGCGGGTCTTGATGCGGCCGTCGAGCGGCCGGCGCTTCTCGACCACGTCCATGCGGCCGAGGAGCTTGATGCGCGACACCATCGCGTTCATCACGCCCATCGGCATCTGGTAGGCGGGATGCAGGACGCCGTCGATGCGGAAGCGGATCACGCCCTGGTCGCGCCGAGGCTCGAGATGGATGTCGCTTGCGCGCTGGTCGAAGGCGTATTGCCAGAGCCAGTCGACCACCTGCACCACGCTCTGGTCGTTGGCGTCGAGCTGCTTGGTGCTCTTGCCGAGCTCGACCAACTGTTCGAAGCTGGCGCCGCCCGTGTTCGAGCCCGCCTTCTGCGCGGCCCGAACCGACTTGGCGAGCGCGAAGAACTCCGCCGTGTAGCGCTGGATGTCGGTCGGATTGGCGACCACTCGCCGCACCGATCGGCGCGACTGGCGCTCGACTTCGGCGATCCAGTCCGTGAGGAAGGGCTCGGAGGTGGCCACCACCACTTCGCTCGGCGTCACCTGCACCGGGAGCACCTTGTGCCGTTCCGCGTAGGCCGCGCTCATGGTGTCCGCGACCTTTCCCACGTCGACCTTCAGCGGATCGATGCGCAGGTAGGTGAGCCCCGCGCGGGCGGCGAGCCACTGCGTGAGCATCTCCAGGTCGAGCGGCTTTCCGTCGCTCTCGCGCGTCATCGCGACGTTCGCGAGCCGCACCAGCGGCGGCTGGCGGCTCTCGGCCTGGGCGCAGCGTGCGATCGTGCGCTTGGCCTCCGGCGGCGAGATGACACCGTCCTTGGCGAGCCATTCGATCAGGTGGCGCAGGTCGAGCGGACCCTCGTGGCGCGAAGGGGCGTGTGGAGCGGCGGAGACAGCACTCATGGATGGATCAGGTTTTCGCTTCGTGCGGTTTGAACACCCGGAGCCACTTCGGGGCAGGCAGGCGCCAGCGAGTCTGGATGGTTTGGGCGCGCTCGGCAAGCGCGGGACGCTTCAGCCGGCTCGCATGGCGCTGGGCGAGCACGACGGTGTTGCCCTCGCGCGTCGGCTTGAACGCCCAGATCGCGTCTTCGCCGAACGCGGCCGAGATTTTCTCCAGGCTGCGCTCGTAGCTTGAAGAACGGCCGAAAAGATTGACGGTCATGCAGCCGTCCTCGGTCAGCAAGGCGCGGCAGTCGGCATAGAAGTCTTCGCTGTCGAGCACGGGCGCGGCGGCCTCGTGGTCATAGAGGTCGACCTGGAGCGCATCGACCGTGCCCAGCCATTGCGGCTTGCGGATCTCGGTCGCGGCGTCGGCGATCACGATCTCCAGCTTGCCGTCGTCCGGCGGCAGCTTGAACCAGCCGCGACATGCCGCGACAACCTGGGGATTGAGCTCGATCGCCGTGGTGCGCATGCGCAGCGTCTTGCGGCAGAACTTGGTGAGGCTCGCGGCACCCAGGCCAAGCTGCATCGCATGGCGCTTCGGCACGCTGGCGTCGTCGACGAAGAGCAGCCACGCCATCATGCGCTGCACGTATTCGAGCTCGATCTCGAAGGGCGCATCGAGCTTCATCGAGCCCTGCACCCACTCGGTGCCCAGATGCAGATAGCGCACGTCTCCCCAATCGGAGAAATTGACCTCGGGGAGAGCGACCTTCATGGGATGACCAGATACCTTTCAAACACTTCGCGCCAAGCCTGCACCTTGCGCTCGAAACTCCACGATGCGTTGGCCGGGCTCGACGAAGGCAATCGATGAACCGGAACGCCCAGCGTCAGGGTGTGCCTGGCGTGCCGGAAACTCTCGCCGCCGTTGTGGGCGATGGCCGCGAGTTTCGGCAGCCGAAGACTCGCGATGTCGTTGGCGACCGCGTCGCGGATCGCTGAATCCAGGCTGCCCTCACGCTGGCAACTCGCATACACATCCCACACGCCCAACCCGCGGTCGACCAACCACTTGCTACGCTTTTGATAGCTATCTTCGCCCGCTGGAAGCGGGTTTCCAGGCCACAGGGCCTGCAAAATTTTCCAGAAGTGATTCTGCGGGTGCGCATAATACTGCTGCTGCGCGATCGACCGGGCGCCTGGAAAGCTGCCGAGGATCAACAAGGCGGTGTTGCCAGACACGATCGGCGCAAGCCCCGTGAGCACGGCTTTCGCGTCGCCTGGGCGCGGAGTCGGCTTATCCATAACGATGGCTGGTTTGCAGAAGCACCGGCACCTGTGAGGAAACGAGCATGAATACGGAAGCGATCTGGATATTCCTGACGACGCAAGGGGTGGATTTTGGCCTGAAAGTGATCGGCGCCATCGTCGCCTGGGCCATCGGGCGATGGCTGATCGGCATCGCGCAGCGGCTGACGGCCAAGGCGCTCGAGCGCGGCAGGAAGCTGGATGCAACGCTGAGCAACTACCTCGTACAGATCCTCGGGGTCGTGCTCACCATCGTCCTGATCCTCGCGATCCTTGACATGTTCGGCATCCGGACGACCTCGTTCGCCGTGCTGCTCGCCGGCGCCGGCCTGGCGATCGGCACCGCCTGGGGCGGCCTGCTCACGCATTTCGCGGCGGGCGTGTTCCTGCAGGTGCTGCGCCCTTACGGGGTCGGGGATTTCGTCACCGTGGGCGGCGGCACGACCGGCACCGTGAAGGAACTCGGCCTCTTCGGCACGACGCTGATTTCGCCGGACAACACCATCATCACCGTGGGCAACAACAAGGTGCTGTCGGAGACGATCCAGAACTTCAGCCAACTGAAATGGCGCCGGGTCGACACCACGGCCAAGATCGCCAACGGCGTCGACGTGAACAAGGCCATCGAGTTGCTCAGGGCGGCGGTGGGCAAGATCCCCAATGTGTCGACCGAGCAGCCGGCCGACATCGAGATCCTTCAGTTCACGCCCGAGGGGCCGCTGCTTGCCGTACGGCCCTACACGCACACCGACCACTACTGGCAGGTGTATTTCGACACGCACCGCGCCATCGTCCAGACCTTCGGCGCCGCGGGTTATCCGACGCCGGAAACACCGATCGCGCACCGCACCGTCACGCCGGCCGCGGCCTGAAAAAAAGCCCGCACAGGCGGGCTTTTCATTGGAGAGCCGGGAAAGCTCAGGGCTTGGCTTTCTTGGCGGCTTCGTTCTGCTCGGTGCCCGGAATCTTCTCGCCGATCTTGTCACCGACCTTGCGCGTGCCCGATGCAGCGTCGCTGGCCACGTCCCCGACGGCGTTGCCAGCCTTCTTGGCGCCCTTCTCGGTCGCATGCGCGGCCTTCTTGGTCCCGCTCTTTGTGGCATCCCAAGCCTTCTCTGTGCCTTTCTTGGTCGAATCCCAGGCCTTGTCGGCGTCCTTCTCCAGCTTCTGGGTTTCAGTTTGCGCGACGGCCGACATGCCCACGCAAGCAAAGGCCACAGCCAGAGCGGCCGGCAGGGTGCGAATGATGGTTTTGCTCATTGGAAACTCCTTATATGGGTTGGGTGACAGACCAGTCACTTTGACGCAACGCTGTCGCGGAGTCAAAGGATGACACCGAACGCCAGCCTCGACGCCCGGCAGACGCAAGTCGAGCGCTTGGCCTACGCGCCTTGCGCCATCTCATCCGACACACCGATCAGCGCGGACAGACGCGGCAGCGCGGCCACGGCATTGCGCGTCGTCGCCTCGGCCAAAACCGCGATCGGGATGCCGCGCAGTTCCGCCACGACTGCGGCGATGCGCGGCAGCTCGCCCGGTTCGTTGCGTCCCTGGGGCTCGCCGGCGTCGCGCTGGGCCTGCGTGCGGTAGAGCCAGTGCGGCTGGATGTCGGGTGCATCGGTTTCCATCACGATCGCGTCCAGCGGCAGCGTGGCCGCGAGGCGGCGCAGTTGGAGCGCGCGTTCGAAAGTCACCGCACCGCCGAAGCCCAGCTTGAGGCCCAGTTCGATGCAGGCCTGCGCCTGCTGCTCGCTGCCGTTGAAGGCGTGCGCGATCCCCTTCCACTTCTGCCCCTGCCCCGGCGCCACCTGACGAAGGTGCTTGAGCACCTTGTCCACGGAACGGCGCACGTGAATGATCACCGGCAGATCGTGCTTGCGTGCGAGTTGCAACTGAGTGTGAAAAAAATGCGCCTGCCTGTCGGGGTCCAGTCCTTCGACGAAGAAGTCGAGCCCGATTTCGCCGACCGCCACCAGCCGGGGATCGTCGCGCCGCCGTTCGAGTTCGGCATCGAGCAGCGCCAGGTGTTCGTCCAGGGCCTGGCCGGTGCACATCGGGTGGATGCCGAGCGCATAGGCGTCGCCCTGAAGATGCGCCAGTTCGCGCACCGTCTCGAAATTGAACGCTGCCACCGCGGGAATGACGCAAAGTGCCACGTTCGCGCTCGCCGCGCGCGCCCGGATCCGGGGCATTTCGGCGCCGAACTCGGGCGCGTCCAGATGGCAATGGGTATCGACAAAGGCGACCATCTTGCGATGATGCCCGAACGGATGCACAGCCGCGGAAAGCGTGCTACCGTGCCTCCTCAAGCGTTCTCTTTTGCCGGAGGTGCCCGATGCGCAGGCCAGCTTTCTACAGCCGCTCGCCCCGTGGGCCGCAGGATGCGGCCGTGCCCGGCGCGCCTGAAACACCGGAGACTTCCGACACGTCCGATTCGCACGACGGGGCAGGCACGTCGGTCCCGATGCCGCCCGCACGCGTTGTCGCCAGGCGCTGGCAACCCGGGCGCCGGAGCTTCGCAGCGCTGCTCGTGCTCTGCGTGGGCCTCGGCGCCGGCGGTGCGATGCTGTGGCCGCACCAGGCCACGCGCACGCTCACGCAGAAAGACATCGACGCAGCGGTGCTGCGCACGCTGCAGACCACGACGCTCCCCTCGCCTGCCGCCAAGGCAGCGGACATCATCCGGCCGTCGGTGGTGCGCGTGGTGGGCTACGGCACCGAGAAGACCACGCCCGACGCCAAGACCGAGAAGCGCGGGCGCAATCTCGCCAAGGGCAAGCCGCCGGAAGCCCCTCCCGACGAGGGCCCGGGACAGCTCGTGGAGCGCGGTGTGGGCACCGGCGTCGTGATCGTCGACAAGGGCATCATCCTCACCAACCTGCACGTGGTGGCCGGCGCGGAATCCATCCACGTCACCTTCGCCGACGGGCTGGAGTCGCCTGCCACCATCACCGGCGTGCAGCCCGAGAACGACCTCGCGGTGCTGCAGGCGCAGAAGCTGCCCGACGACCTCATTCCGGCCACGATGCGCTCGACTGCGGACCTCCAGCCCGGCGATCAGGTCGCGGCGGTCGGATTCCCGTTCGGCATCGGACCCTCGGTCTCCGCGGGCGTGGTGTCGGGACTGAATCGCTCGTTCCGCTCGCCGGAGGGCAAGCAGGAGCTGGGCAACCTCATCCAGTTCGATGCCGCGGCCAATCCCGGCAACTCTGGCGGCCCGCTCGTGAACATGAACGGCGAAGTGCTCGGCATCGTGACGGCCATCCTCAATCCGACCCAGCAGCGCACTTTCATCGGCATCGGTTTTGCAGTGCCGATCGAGAACGCCGCAACCGCCGCCGGCTCACCACCCTTCTGAGCCCTTCTGATTCAGATCACTCGAAGAAAGCAAAAGGCATGACCACAGAGACCGAACCGACTTCCGCTGCCACGGCCGAGCTGATGGAGCAGATCCTCTATCAGGTCAAGCGCGTCGTCGTCGGGCAGGACCGATTCCTCGAACGCGTGATGGTCGCCATGCTGGCGGGGGGGCACCTGCTGGTCGAGGGCGTGCCGGGCCTGGCCAAGACGCTCACGGTCCGGACGCTGGCCGACACCGTGCGCGGGCGGTTCAAGCGCATCCAGTTCACGCCCGACCTGGTCCCGGCGGACCTGGTGGGCACGCGCATCTACAACCAGAAGACCGGCGACTTCAGCACCTCGCTCGGCCCGGTCTTCGCCAACCTGCTGCTGGCCGACGAAATCAACCGTGCGCCGGCCAAGGTGCAAAGCGCGCTGCTCGAAGTGATGCAGGAACGCCAAGTCACCATTGCCGGCGAATCGCACAAGGTGCCGCGTCCTTTCCTCGTGATGGCGACGCAGAACCCGATCGAGACCGAAGGCACCTACCCGCTGCCGGAAGCGCAGGTCGACCGGTTCATGATGAAGGTGCTGGTCGACTACCCGAGCGACGAGGAAGAGTTCGTGATCGTCGAGCGCGTGATCGGACCGCCTGTCGAGGCGGCCGCGGTCGCGACCACCGACCAGCTGGCGGCCCTGCAGGCCGAAGCCCGCCGCGTGTACGTCGACCCTTCGCTGATCCAGTACGCGGTCAGGCTCGTGTCAGCCACCCGCACGCCCGAGCGGCATGGACTGAAGGACATGCGCCGCTTCATCACTTTCGGCGCCAGTCCCCGCGCCAGCATCAACCTGACTGAAGGCGCGCGCGCCTTGGCCCTCTTGCGAGGCCGGAGTTATGCGCTGCCCGAGGACATGACCGCGCTGGTGCCCGACGTGCTGCGCCATCGCGTGACGATGTCCTACGAAGGACTCTCCGAAGGGCTGACGCCCGACAGCCTGATCGACAGGATCATGAGGGCAGTGCCTGCACCCGCCAAACCGCTCGAACATGAAAAGCTGGTGGCCTAGGCGCGCGAAAGCGGCCAATGACGAGGCGCTCGCGGCGGCCGATGTCGCGGCGAGCGGCGTCGAGCGCGCGCTTCGCCGACTCGAATGGACGGTGATCCGCCGGCTCGACGGTCTGTTGCAGGGCGACTACCGCACGCTGATGCGCGGCGCCGGCCTCGATCTGGCCGACCTGCGTGAATACCAGCACCACGACGACGTCCGGCACATCGACTGGAACGTGACCGCGCGCCTGCAGACCCCGCACGTGCGCGTCTTCACCGAAGACCGCGAGATGGCCGCATGGTTCGTTCTCGACTTGAGCCGCTCGGTCGATTTCGGCTCGGGCCTCCGGGCCAAGCGCGAGATCTCGGCTGGCTTTGTCGGGGTCATCGCCCGGCTGCTCACGCGCCACGGCAATCGCGTCGGCGCGATGGTCTACGGCAACGACGTGGAGGCGGTGATTCCTCCACGCTGCGGCCGGCGGCATGTGCTGCACCTGCTGCACGCCATGGAGCGGCGCGCGGCCAAGGTCGCGCCCGATCAGAAGGGCATGACCCGCCTCGCCGAGTTGCTCCGGTCCGCCGCCGTGCTGACGCCGCGCCGTTCGACCGTCTTCGTGGTGTCCGACTTCATGAGCGAGCCCGGCTGGGAAAAGCCGCTCGCGCATCTGGTCCAGCGCCATGACGTCGTGGCAGTGCGCCTCTTCGATCCGCTCGAACTCGAACTGCCCGACCTCGGACTGGTGCCTTTGCGCGACGCCGAAACCGGCGAGCAGCTCTGGGTCGACACGCATGACGCGGGCTTCCGCAAGCGCTTCGCACGCATCGCCTCGGAACGCGAAGCCACACTGCGCGCGGCGCTGGCGAAGATCGGCGTCGATACGCTCGAACTCTCGACCGACGACGACCTGGTGGAAGCCATCGTGCGTTTCGCCGACATGCGCAAGCGCCGCGTGCGTACCGGGCCGTCCAACTCCAAGGCGGTGGCAGCATGAATTTCCTGTGGCCCCAATTCCTCTGGCTGCTGCTGGCACTGCCGCTGCTGGTGCTGCTGTACCTGTGGCTGATACGCCGCAAGAAAAAGCTGGCGCTGCGCTATGCCAGCCTGTCGATCGTGCGCGAGGCCATGAGCACCGGCCAGACTTTTCGCCGTCACGTTCCTCCCCTCCTGTTCATGCTGGCGCTGGCCGCCATGCTGATCGCCGCCGCGCGGCCGATGGCGGTGGTGGTGCTGCCGTCGAACCAGCAGACCATCATCCTCGCGATGGACGTGTCCGGCAGCATGCGCGCGGCCGACGTTCAGCCCAACCGGCTGGTGGCCGCGCAAGAGGCGGCCAAGAGCTTCCTGAAGGAGTTGCCGCGCACCGTGAAGGTCGGCGTCGTCGCTTTCGCCGGCAGCGCGCAGGTGGCGCAGTTGCCAACCACCAACCGCGAGGACCTGGTGACGGCGATCGACTCCTTCCAGCTGCAGCGGGCGACCGCGACCGGCAATGCCATCGTCGTCTCACTGGCCACGCTGTTCCCGGACGCGGGCATCGACATCTCCGACTTCGGCCCGCAACCCCGCGAGCGCGGCGTGTCGCTCGACCGCGCTGGCAAGCCGCAACCGAAAGACTTCACGCCGGTCGCGCCGGGTTCCTACACATCGGCCGCGATCATCATGCTGACGGACGGCCAGCGCACCACCGGCGTCGATCCGCTCGATGCCGCCAAGGCCGCGGCGGATCGGGGCGTGCGCGTCTACACGGTGGGCATCGGCACGGTCGACGGCGAGACCATCGGCTTCGAGGGCTGGTCGATGCGCGTGCGGCTCGACGAGGAAACGCTCAAGGCGATCGCCAACAAGACGTCGGCCGAGTACTTCTACGCGGGCACGGCGACCGATCTCAAGAAGGTCTACAGCTCGCTCAGTTCGCGCCTCACCGTCGAGAAGAAGGAGACCGAAATCTCCGCGCTCTTCGCGATGGGTGCCGCTGCCCTGGCGCTGCTTTCGGCGGGGCTTTCGCTGCTCTGGTTCAACCGCATCCTCTGACATCGCTGGCGCCCTTTGCACCTTGGTGCATCGAGAAATGCCCCTTGGAGCACGTAGGCGCCGGGCCTGCCTCCCGCAATAATTCCCGCAGCCCCGGCGGCGAATCCGGGACAGGGGAGTCTCATCCGCGAGACAGCGGCGGCACCAGAGGATCAGGTTCGTGATCAGTGAGTTCGTCGACATCCTGCGCGCACATCCGGAGATCGCACTCTTCCTGGTGCTCGCCCTCGGCTATGCCTTCGGCCAGATCCGCTTCGGCCCCATCCAGCTCGGCGGGGTGTGCGGCACGCTGATCGTTGCGCTGCTCGTGGGCCAACTCGGCATCACCCTCGCGGACAGCGTGAAGAACACCTTCTTCATGCTCTTCATCTTCGCGCTCGGCTATGCCGGCGGCCCGCAGTTCTTTGCCAACCTCGATGCCAAGGGGCTTCGCATGGGACTGCTCTGTCTCGTCGAAGTCGCCGTCGTCATCGGGCTGGTCGTCAGCGCGAGCCGCTTCTTCGGCTTCGACCAGGGCACGGCCGCCGGCCTGATGGCCGGCGCCGCGACCGAATCGGCCGTGGTCGGCACGGCCACCGATGCGATCTCCAAGCTGGCGCTTCCACCTGACGAGATCCGTCAGTTGCAGGCCAACGTGGTGACGGCCTATTCGATCACCTACGTGTTCGGCCTGATCGCGATCGTGGTGACCACGAGCCAGATCTTTCCGCTGGTGCTGCGCATCAACCTTCGCGAAGAAGCGGACAAGCTCTGGCGCGCGATGGGCGGCGGGGAAGACGATGCAGCCACGCTGGCAACACCGGAGATGGTCGGCCGGGTGTTCCAGGTCACCGCTGCGCACGGGCGAACGGTGGGGGAATTGATGGCGCCCCTGCAGCGGCGCGCCGGCATCGAGCGGGTGATGCGCGGCGACCGGATCCTGGAGATCACGTCGTCGCTGCGCCTCGAGGCCGGCGACCAGGTGCTGGTGCTCGGCCAACGCCCTGCGATGGTCACGCTCGCGAGCCAGTTGGGCCCGGAGTTCGCGGACACCGCCGCCTTCGACGTGGTTGTCGAAACCGCCGAGGTGATGCTCAGCCAGCCCGAGTGGGTCGACCGCGAGTTGCGCGACCTGAAGGCCGATCGCATCGGCGAGATCAGCCATCTCCCGCGCCTGCCGCAGAACGTCCACGTCGTCGGCGTGATCCGCGACGGCCACACGATGCCGCTCCTGCCGGATCTCAAACTGAAGAAGCGCGATGTGCTGAAGGTCTTCGGTCCCGCCGCCGACATGCCGAAGGTCGTGCCGATCTTCGGCGTCCGCGTCGTCCGGTCGACCAAGAGCAACATCAGCTACATGGCGGCGGGCATCCTCCTGGGCGTCTTCATCGGCGGCTTCAGCGTCAAGATCGGCGGCATTCCCTTCGCACTCGGCACCGGCGGCGGCGCACTGCTCACCGGGCTTGCCTTCGGCTGGTTCCAGGCGAGAAATCCGCACCGGCTGAGCATTCCCGAAGACGCGCTCGCGCTGATGAAGGACATCGGCCTGGCCACCTTCATCGCCTGCGTCGGACTTGCCTCGGGACCTCAGGCGCTCACGCTCATCCGCAAGTTCGGCGTCGCGCTGCCGCTGCTCGGGATTGCCATCGCGGTGCTTCCGGCATGCATTTCGCTCTTCATCGGTCGCCGCCTGCTCAAGATCGAGACACCGGTGCTGCTCGGCGCGATCGCCGGGCAGCAGTGCAGCACGCCCGCGCTGAGCGCCATCCAGAACGTGGCTGGCAACACGACGCCGCTGCTGGGCTACACGATCACCTACGCCATTTCGAATGTGGTTCTGCCGTTGATGGGCCCGCTGATCGTGGGCATCGTCGGCGTGCTGCAGGCGAAGTGACTCCATCAACCTGAAGACGCAGAAGGATCGCTCATGGAATGGTTGCACGATCTCTTCAAGAGATCACCGGAGATGGCGCTCTTCCTTTCCCTGGCGCTGGGCTACTACATCGGCAAGCTGAAATTCGGCAAGTTCCAGCTGGGCGGCGTGGCCGGTTCGCTGCTGGTCGCGGTGGTTGTCAGCCAGGTTGGCGTGAAGATCGACGACGGCGTCAAGGCGGTGCTTTTCGCGCTCTTCATCTACGCAGTCGGCTTCGAAAGCGGACCGCAGTTCTTCAGCTCGCTCGGCAAGCGCTCGGTCAAGGAAATCGTGCTCGCCGTCGTGATGGCCGTCACTGGCCTCGCCACCGTGATCGTCATGGCAAAGCTGTACAGCCTCGACAAAGGCCTCGCAGCGGGGGTTGCGGCGGGCGGCCTGACGCAGTCCGCCATCATCGGTACGGCCGGCGACGCCATTGCCAAGCTGGGGCTTGCCCCGGACGAGATGACGCGCCTTCAAGGCAACGTGGCCATCGGCTATGCAGTCACCTACGTCTTCGGCTCTTTCGGCGCGATCATCATCTGCGTCAACATCCTGCCGAAGTTCATGGGCCGGTCGATCCGGGACGACGCCATCGCGGCCGAGACCGCCATGCAGGCCGGCGCCGCGGCGCTCGGGCCCGACCAGGACGCCGCAGCCCCCGCGCTGGTGGGCCGCATCTATGAACTCACGACCGATCTCCAGCGAACGGTGGCCGAGATCGAATACGCGAATCCCACCGCGACCATCACCGTCGAAAAGGTCAAGCGCGACGGCAAGTTCATCGAGGTCGGCCCACAACTGAAGCTGCGCAAGGGCGATGTGGTTCTCGTGGTCGGGCGGCGCGCGGCGGTGGTGGAAGGCGCCTCCAAGGTGGGCAAGGAGCTCTACGACGTCGACGGCATGGAGCTCACCATGCAGAAGCGCGAGATTGTGCTGACCAACAAGGAGTTGGATCACAAGACGATCGGCCAGATTCGCGACGAGACCGCGGGCGGCGCGCGCCACGGCATCTTCGTCATCAGGATCAGCCGCATGGGCAAGGACCTGCCGATGGAGTCCGCCACCGTCGTGCAGGTCGGCGACATGGTGACGATCTTCGGCGCGGAGCAGGACGTCAAGCGCGTGTCGACGCGCATCGGCGAGGTCATCGTTCCGAGCACGAAGACCGATTTCGTCTACCTCGGCGCGGGGCTCGTGGTCGGCTTGCTGGTCGGCCTGCTGAGCGTCAGGATCGGCGGCATTCCGCTGACGCTCGGCAGCGGCGGCGGCGCGTTGCTGTCGGGCCTGCTCTTCGGCTGGTATCGGGCCAGGCGGCAGACTTTTGGCGCCCTGCCCGGGGGCGCGGTGCAGTTGCTCAAGGATTTCGGGCTCGCGGGCTTCGTGGTGGTCGTGGGGCTCTCGTCCGGCCTTCAGGCGGTCGAGACCATCAAGCAGCTCGGGCTGACGATCTTCGGGGTCGGCGTCGTGGTCACGATCGTGCCGATGATCATCACGATGCTGATCGGCCGCTACGTTCTGCGTTACGACAACGCGGCGACCTTCGCGGGCGCGCTGTCGGGTTCGCGCAGCGCCAATCCGGCCTTCGGCGAGGTCCTGGACAAGGCGGAGAATTCGATCCCGACCGTGCCATTCGCGATCACGTACGCACTGGCCAACGTGTTTCTCACGCTGCTCGGTCCGCTCATCATTGCGCTGGCGTAAGACACATGCACCAAGGAGTGAATCAGGATGTTTGATCTGACGGGAAAAGTAGCGCTCGTGACGGGCGGCAACGGCGGCATCGGCCTCGGCATGGCGCAGGGGTTGGCCAAGGCCGGCGCGCGCGTCGTGATCGCGGCGCGCAATGCGCAGAAGTCGGCGGCCGCGGTCGAGGCGTTGAAGGCGCTGGGCAGCGACAGCTTCGCGCTCGCGGCCGACGTGACCGATGAGGAATCGGTGCGGGCCTTGTTCGATCAGCTCGCGGCGCGCTGCGGACGGCTGGATATCCTCGTCAACAACGCCGGCACGACGGTGCGCAAGCCGGTGGACCAACTCGCGCTGGCCGAGTGGAACCAGGTGATGGACACCAACCTCACCAGCGCCTTTCTCTGCTGCCGCGCCGCGCATCCGCATCTGAAGGCGGCCGGCCGCGGCAAGATCATCAACATCGGCTCGATGATGTCGATCTTCGGCGCGCCCTATGCGCCGGCCTATGGCGCCAGCAAGGGCGGGATCGTGCAGCTGACCCGCGCGATGGCCGCATCGTGGGCGAAGGACGACATACAGGTCAATGCGGTGCTGCCGGGCTGGATCCAGACGGAGCTGACCGACGGCGCGCGCGCCCAGGTGCCGGGACTCAACGAGCGCGTGATTGCGCGCACCGCGGCGGGACGCTGGGGCCAGCCCGAGGATCTCGCCGGCATCGCGGTGTTCCTCGCGAGCGCGGCGTCGAACTTCGTGACCGGAACGGCCATTCCGGTCGACGGCGGCTATTCAATCGCGGCCTGAATCACAGCCTCAGGCCATCTGCGCGAGGATGTCGCGCAGCCTGTCGAGCGACGGATCGATGTCCTCTGTCTCGATGGCGCCGAAGCCCATCATCAGGCCCTGTCGCGCCGGGCCGGCGTGGTGGAACCCGTCGAGGCTGTAGAGCCCGACATCGACGCGCCGCGCCAGTCGCAACAGCATGTCCATGTCGATCGGCCGCCGGCACAGCGCCGCAAGGTGGATGCCCGCCGTGGCCGGCACGAGTTCGAACCAGGAAGAAAGGTCGCCTTCGAAGCGCCGGATGATGCGTTCGCGCCGCTCGGCGTAGACCGCATGGCAGCGACGGATGTGCCTGAGCAGATCGCCGTCGGCGATGAACTTCGCGAGTGCCGACTGGGCCGGTGTCGACGTGTGCCAGTCGCTCAGGTGCTTGGCGACGCAGACCGCCTGCAGGATCGCCTGCGGCGCGATGAGGTAGCCCAGGCGCAACTCCGGCGACAGCGTCTTGGAGAAGGTGCCGACAAATGCGACGCAGCCCTGCGTGTCCATGCTCTGGAGTGAGTCGGTCGGCCGGCCCTCGTAGCGGAATTCGCAGTCGTAGTCATCCTCGATGACGATGGCGCCGAGTTCGTGGGCGCACGCCAGCAGCGCCTCGCGGCGCCGCGCACTCATCGGCATGCCGAGCGGAAACTGGTGCGCGGGCGTCACGTAGATGAGCCGCGTGCCGTCGGGTATCCGATCCACCCTCATTCCTTCGGCATCGACCGGAATGCCGGCCACCTGGGCGCCCTGCGCGCTGAACAGCAGACGCGCGGGCGGATAGCCAGGCTCCTCGACGGCGACCGTGCTGCCGGGCTCGACGAGCACCCGCGCCACCAGGTCCAGTGCCTGCTGCGCGCCGTTGGTGACGAGGATGTCGTCCACCCCGCAGTGCACGCCCCTCGAGAAAGCCGCATGCCGCGCGATCGCATCACGCAATGCCGGCAGGCCTTCCACCGGCCCATACATCCCGCGCGAACGGGCGCCTTCGCGCAGCGCATGCAGAACGCAACGGCGCCAGTCGGCGTGCGGAAACAGGCTGCGGGCCGGTGCGCCTCCGATGTACTCGTAGCGCGAATTGCCGGCGGGCGCGGGGTGCCGCAAGGGCGTGTCCATGCTTCGCCAGCGCTCGACCGTCGCGGCGCCGGCAAAACGCACACCGGCCTCCGGCGCCACCCTGGGCCTGACGTCGCCGGCGACAAAGGTCCCGCTGCCGACGCGGCCGACCAGGAGTTTGTCGTAGGTGAGCCTGGCATAGGCCTCGCCGACCGTCTTGCGCGACAGGCCGAGTTGTTCGGCCAACAGGCGCGAGGGTGGCAGTCGTTCGCCCGCCGCCAGGCGGCCCGAACGGATGGCCTCCTTCAGCTGCCGGTAAAGCTGCCCGGTCAGGTCCTTGTCACCGTCGATGACGACGTGCAGCTCCATGCGATTGGCCTCCTGCAAATGGCTGGAATTGGCCGCCCGTGAAGGGGGCTGCGGTTTTTAGCATGGAGGCACTCGCAACAACCAACCAACCACCGGAGCGACACCATGGAACAAAGGATCGATTTTTACAAGGCCTCTCCCGACGCCCTCAAGGGCCTGATCGCACTCGAGGTCGCCGTCGGCAAGCTCGGCCTCGAACCGGCACTGCTCGACCTCGTGAAGCTGCGTGCATCGCAGATCAACGGCTGCGCATTCTGCGTCGACCTGCATGCCAGCGACCTGCGCAAGAAGGGCGAGACGGAACGCCGCATCTACGCCGTTTCCGTCTGGCGCGAAACGCCCTTCTTCACGCCGCGCGAACGCGCCGCGCTGGCCTGGACCGAGGCCATCACCAACATTGCGACCAGCCGCGCGCCCGATGCCGACTACGACAGCCTTCGCGCCGAGTTCAGCGAGAGCGAGATGGTGAACCTCACCCTCGCAATCGGCGTGATCAACACCTGGAACCGTCTCTCGATCGGCTTCCGCAAGACGTTGACGGCCTGAGCCTGAAACGCCATGGCCTCGCCATCCGTCCCGCCCTGGTCGCAGAAACTGCCGCTGTACGCCCTGATCGCGGCACTGCCTTTCAGCGACTTCCTGCAGACCGGCATCATGGCTTTCAACGCCGCGCCGGTGATGGGCGGCATCGGGGCGAGCCCGGAGGAATACAGCCTCGTCGCCACGCTCTACGCCGTGATCGCGATCGGCGCGATCATGATGCATCGGTGGCTGATCGAGCGCCTGGGCTGGCGTCGCCTGCTGCTGATTGCCAGCGCCCTGTTCGCCCTGGGCGCGATGGCCTGCGCGTTGAGCGGCAACCTCGTCCAGTTCGGCCTGGGCCGCGCATCGATGGCGCTGGGTTGCTCATCCTTCATGACCGCCGGCCGCGTGCTGGTGAACCACATACCGCCCTCGCCGCGTCGCTTCACCGGCATCAAGTTCTTTGCTTCCGGACTTGCGTGGGGCATCGTCGCTGGGCCCGTGGTGGCGTCGACGGCGCTCGCGCTGCAGGGCTGGCGCACGGCATTCGTTGTGCTTCTCGTGCCCGCAGCCTTGGTGGCGACATTGGCCCACTGCGCCCTGGACGATCGGCGGGACCTCGCCGAAACAGCCTCCCAGCCGCATCCCATCGGCCTGCTCGCGCTCATGGGCGGCAGCTTCCTGCTTCTGCATGCATTGCAGCGCTCGAGCTTCGATTTCTTCGCCGGCGCCGCCACTGTCGCCGCCGCGGCAGCGCTTGCTCTGCCGGCGCTATGGATCTTCGTGTGGCTGGACATGCGGCGCGCGAAGCCGCTCATCCGATTCGGGGCGCTCGGGCAGCGGCGCTACATCGCCGGACTTGCGATGTTCGGCCTTTGCTACGTCGTGCTCGGCGCCAACAACATGATGCTGCCGGTGCTGCTGCAAAGGGCGCTCGGCCTGCCGCTGGAAGTCATCGGCCGCTACCTGGGGATGGGAGCGCTGGCCGGCGTCGTGAGCTGGATCGTCCTGTCACGGCTGCTGCCGCGCAGCCAAGGTCCGACGCGCTATTACGTTGCGGGTTTCACTGCACTGCTGTTGTGCGGCTGGCAGCTCTCTCGCCTGAGCGAAGCGGCCAATCCGATGCTCGGTGCCATGCCGGCGCTGCTGTGCAACGGCGCCTTCGTGATCGTCGTCCTGGCGACGACGGCGATGCAGACCTTCCAGACGCTGCAGCGCGACGAAGCGACGTTCTCGAACGCCAACCAGGTGAAGAACATGCTGGGCCAATTCGGCGTGGCTGCTGGCACGGCGCTCGCCACCCTGTGCATGCAGTGGCGCAGCAGCGTGCACTTCGAGCGCTTGAACGAAAGCCTGTCGCCGTCCAATCCCGCCGTGCAGCAGGCGCTCGAACAGATGACGCGTCATTTTTCAGGCACACAGGCCGCCTTCGACGCGCCTCGTCTGGCGATGGCGCAGCTTGGGCTGCAGGCCACGCAGGAAGCGACCTTCATGGCCGCGCTCGACTATTTTCATGGCGTGGCGCTGGTGGCTGCGGCCTGTCTCTCGCTGGTGCTGTTCGGGCGGCTGGTCCGCGGTGCGCTCACGCGGCGGGCGGCGGTCCGTTCGCGAGCCGCCCCGCTGTGAGGCGCAACACGCGGTCGCATCGCGCGGCCAGGCTCTCATCGTGCGTGACCATCACGAAGGCCGTATTTCGCTCATGCGCCAGCCGCAGCATGAGTGCGAACACGCTGTCCGCGGTCGCCCGGTCGAGGTTGCCGGTGGGTTCATCGGCCAGCACGCAATCGGGTTGCGTGACCAGTGCGCGCGCGATGGCGACGCGCTGGCGTTCTCCCCCCGAGAGTTCGGCGGGGCGGTGCTGGACGCGCTCCCCGAGCCCCACCGCCGTGAGCATCGCCACCGCCGCTTCGTTCGCCTCGGCGGGCGGCATGCGACGGATCTTCAGCGGCATCGCGACGTTGTCGAGCGCGCTGAATTCCGGCAGCAGATGATGGAACTGGTAGACGAAACCCAGATGGCGATTGCGCAGGCGCCCCTGCTCGGCCGCGTCGACGTGCGCGATGTTTTCGCCGTGCAGTTCGACGCTGCCGGCTGTCGGCGCGTCGAGACCGCCCATCAGGTGCAGCAACGTGCTCTTGCCCGAACCCGAAGCGCCGACGATCGCCAGCGTCTCGCCGGCATGCACGTCGAGGTCGACGCCATGGAGCACGGTGAGATCAATCCGGCCTTCGTGGAAACGCTTGGTCAGTCCGCGGACCTTCAGCACCACGTCATTCATCGGCTTACTCATAGCGCAGCGCCTCGGCGGGATTGACGCGGCTCGCGCGCCAGCTCGGGTAGAGGGTCGCAACGAAGGCAAGGATGAGCGAGATCACCGTGATGGGCACGATGTCGCCCCGCTGCGGGTCGCTCGGCATCTGGCTGATGAGATAGATGTCCTTCGGCAGGAAGCTCGCATGGAACAACCGCTCCAGCGCCGGGACGATCACGTCGATGTTGTAGGCGATGCCCAGGCCCAGCAGCAGCCCGCCGAGCGTGCCGATGACGCCCACCATCGCGCCCTGCACCACGAAGATGCCCATGATGCTTCGCGGGCTGGAACCCAGTGTGCGCAGGATCGCGATGTCGGCGCGCTTATCGGTCACCGTCATCACCAGCGTGGAGACGAGATTGAAGGCCGCGACCGCGACGATCAGCGTCAGGATGATGAACATCATGCGTTTTTCGACCTGCACGGCGGCGAACCAGGTCCTGTTCGCGCGCGTCCAGTCGCGGATGAGGAACTGTCCCGGCAGCGTGGCAGCCAGTTCGTCGGCCACCTCGCGGGCCTGGTGCAGGTCCTTGAGCTTGAGGCGCACGCCGCTTGGCCCTTCGAGGCGGAACACGCGCGCGGCGTCTTCCTCGTGGATCATCGCGAGCGTCGAGTCGTATTCGTAGTGGCCCGAATCGAAAGTGCCGACCACGGTGAACTGCTTGAGCCGCGGCACCACGCCGGCCGGCGTGACCTGGCCTCCGGGCGCGATCAGCGTGACCTGGTCCCCTTCGCGCACATACAGCGAGCGCGCGAGCTCGACGCCGAGCACGATGCCGAACTGCCCCGGCACCAGCTTCGACAGCGAGCCGTGCTGCATGTCGCTCGAAAGATCGGTCACCTGCGTTTCCAGCTCGGGCTGGATGCCGCGCACCAGCGCGCCCTTCATGTCTTCGCCGCGCGCGATCAGCGCCTGCGCCGAAATGAACGGCGCCACGCCGATCACCTGCGGGTTCTTGCGCGCTTCGGCCATGATCGCGTCGATGTCGCCGAGCGCCTGGCCGTCGCGCGAGAAGATCTCGATATGGGAGATCACGCCGAGCATTCGATCGGTCACTTCCTTCTGGAAGCCGTTCATCACGCTCAGCACGATGATCAGCGCGGCCACGCCGAGCGCAATGCCGAACATGGAGACGCCGGAGATGAAGGAAATGAAGCCGTTGCGCCGCGTCGCCCGGCCTGCGCGTGTGTAACGCCAGCCGAGTTGCAGTTCGTAGGGGAGTCGCATTCAGGCCTCCCGCCGGGCCGCCCCAAGGGAGGCCTGCGCCCCCTCGGGGGGCAGCGAATGCACGAAGTGATGAGCGTGGGGGCAATACATCGCGGCCATTGTGGCATCCCGGACAATAGGCCTATGCCTGTGTCTCCCACTCCCCGCCATTTGCTGATTCCCTTCGCCGGCCGCGGCTCGCCCGCCTGCCGCGAAGCATTGGCGGGTCTTCGCCTGCCGAAGCTCGAAGCCCTTCTTGGCCGGCTTTCGCTCATCCACGAAGACGCGCAGGACGAAAGCACCCTCTCTCCACCGCACGAACGCGCATTGGCGGCTGCGCTGGGCATCCCGGCGCCCGATGGCTGCATTCCCTGGGCGGCGCTCGAAGCGAAGCAATCCGGCCTGGGGCCCACCGACGGCGGCGAAAGCTGGGGTCTGGCGACGTTGTGCCATTGGCAGGTCGGCATCGACGACGTGGTTCTGGGCGATCCGGCCGCCATCGAGATCGATGCGGCGGAGTCGGCCGCGTTGCTGGCAGCGGCGCAGCCCTTCTTCGCGGAGGACGGCATCGCACTGCATGCATCGGCGACGCCCGGCCGCTGGCTCGCCCGCGGCAAGGTCTTCGACGGACTCGCCACGGCATCGATCGATCGCGCTGTCGGCTATCCGATCTCCGAGTGGTCGCCGCTGACCGACGCGGCACGCCCCATGCGCAAGCTCCAGAACGAGATGCAGATGCTGCTCTATACCGAGCGTGTGAACGACGAGCGCACCGCGCGCGGCGTTCCGCCGATCAATTCATTCTGGCTCAGCGGCACCGGCAGCCTGCCGGCCGCGGCGAGCCCGAATGGCACCACGCCAACGGTCGCCGACGCACTGCGCCCCCCAGCACTGCGCGACGACGGTGCCGCCTGGGCATCGGCCTGGCAGGCGCTCGACGCCGGCCCGGTGGCCGCGCTGCTGGCCGATGCCGCGGGTGGCGCCGACGTCACGCTCACGCTGTGCGGCGACCGTGGAGCCTGCAGCTACGGCGTGCAGCCACGCGGCCTCGTCGGCTGGGCCCGCAGCCTCTTCAACCGGCAGGGCGCAGCGACTGTGCTCGGGGCGCTGTGATCATGAAGATCATCGCCAGGGACATTCCTCCGCGCAGCGCCTGGGTGCTCGAACAAGCCGGCGTGCATCCGCTGCTGGCGCGGCTCTATGCGGCGCGCGGCGTGCTGGGCAAGGACGAACTCGATGACGGCCTCGCGCTCCTGCTCGCGCCGGACACGCTGCGCGGCGCGCGCGAGGCAGCAGTGCTGCTGGCGGACGCCATCCGCGACGACAAGCGACTCTGCGTCGTGGCCGACTACGACTGCGATGGCGCGACCGCCTGCGCCGTCGCCGTGCGCGGCTTGCGGCTGCTGGGCGCGAAGCACGCGAGTTACCTCGTGCCCGACCGCGTGACCGACGGCTACGGCCTCACACCGCCCATTGCCGAGCGCGTGGCCGACAGCGGCGCCGACGTGCTGATCACGGTGGACAACGGCATCGCGAGTGTCGAAGGCGTGGCTGCCGCCAAGGCGCGCGGACTGGCCGTGCTCGTGACCGATCACCACCTGCCGGGCCCCGCGCTGCCGGAGGCCGATGTGCTCGTGAATCCCAACCAGCCGAGTTGCACATTCGAAAGCAAGAGCATCGCCGGCGTCGGCGTGATGTTCTACGTGCTGCTCGCACTGCGGTCGGAGTTGCGCACGCGGGGCGTGTTCGACGTCAGGAACCAGCCCAAGCTCGATGCCTTGCTGCCCTTGGTCGCGCTGGGCACGGTGGCGGACGTGGTCCGGCTCGATGCGAACAACCGGCGGCTGGTGGCGCAGGGCCTGCGGCGCATCCGCGCCGGTGCGATGCCCGCCGGGATTGCGGCACTCTTCAAGGCCGCAGGCCGCAACGCCGCAGCAGCGACAACATTCGACTTCGGCTTCGCGCTCGGCCCGCGCATCAACGCAGCCGGTCGGCTCGCCGACATGACGCTCGGCATCGAATGCCTGCTGACCGACGACGCCGGGCGCGCCGAAGAACTCGCGCGCATGCTCGACGGCATCAACCGCGAGCGGCGCGACATCGAAGGCGGCATGCGCGACAAGGCGCTGTTGCTGGCGGAATCGCTGTTCGACGATGTGCAGGCGCCGCCGGCGGCCATCAGCGTGTTCGGAGCAGACTTCCACGAGGGCGTGGTCGGCATCGTCGCGTCGCGCATCAAGGAGCGCTTCCATCGGCCGACCTTCGTCTTCGCGGCGAGCGGCGCCGACGGCAAGTCGCACGAACTCAAGGGGTCCGGGCGATCCATCCCCGGGTTTCATCTGCGCGATGCGCTCGATCTCGTCGCCAAGCGCCATCCCGGTGTGCTGCTGCGGTTTGGCGGCCACGCGATGGCGGCGGGATGCACCGTCGCGCGTGAGCAGTTCCCGGCTTTCGAGCAGGCACTGGCCGAAGTCGCGCAGGAATGGCTCGATGCAGCCACCCTGACGCGCAGGCTGGACACCGACGGGCCGCTTGCGCCGGAATACCTCCGTGTGGATCTCGTCGACACCCTGCACCGCGAAGTGTGGGGCCAGGGCTTCGCGCCGCCGACCTTCAGCGAAGAGGTGGAAGTGATTTCGCAGCGGCTTGTGGGCGAAAAGCACCTGGCGCTCAAGCTCAAGCACCGGGGCAAGCCGGTGGACGGCATCTGGTTCGGCCATACCGAGCCGCTTCCGCCTCGCGTGGTCATTGCCTACCGGCTCGACGCCGACGAATGGCAGGGCGTGCGCCGGGTCAGGTTCCTGGTGGAAGGCGCCGAGATCTGAGGCGCCGGGCGCGCGCTCAGGAAGCGGGGGGACGAATGCGCTCCATCCGGCCTTTCGGGGTGGTGCTCACGACGTCTTCTTTCGCAACAACTTCTGGAGCGTCCGAGCGTTGGCGCTTGGGCAGCGCGTCCTCTTCGTCCGCCTCTGCCGGTGCGACGACGACGATCTCGTCCACGCAGATGGGTGGCGCGTCTTCCACCGCGCCGCGCACCGCCTCCATCACGTGCGCCGTGCCGTGCGGCGACTGAAGGTCGATGAGGATGCGGCGGGCGCCGAAGCCGCGGGCGTTGGCCCGAAGGAAATCCGCAAGGTGTGCCCGAAGCTCCGGCCAATGGAGCTTGTCCCAGATCACCGCCCTGGGCACCGCGCTCAGCGCGAGGGGAAAGAAGCTTGCCGCCTCGCCACGCTCGTTGATCCGGGTGACGAGTTCCTCCACCTGTTCACGCGGCACGCGCCGCTTCGTGTAGTGGGGCAAGGGCCCATAACCAGAGTCGGCGTAGGTGAGTACGTGGTAGTCCGAGATCGGTCCTTCGACCTTGTTCGAAGGGGTCCGCACGATTCGCATGGCGAGCCTTTCGCGGGGGGCGTTCGACTGCGAACCAGTGTGCAGGGATGCGTCGTTTCGTGGCATGGGCTAGTGGGGCCTCACTCGTCCGAAACGTGAACTACATCACGGTCGCGTGAAGCATGGATGACATGCGGCGCGAGTCTGCATGGCCTGCGCGGCTTGCGCATCCGCCTTACGGAGGATGCCCATCGGCATAGGGGGTGGCCCCCTGCCTCTTTACGCAGGCTTTACCCGTGCTCAACGCGCCTTTGAGGCGTGCCGCCTCTAATGCGTCGGCGGCCGCGCAAGGCATCGGCATGCAAGGAACTCGAATGGCAGGAATCAGGCAGAAACTCGCGTGGGGCGTCCTACTGGCGGTCGTCAGCTGCCACAGCTTTGCCCAGTTCGGCGGCGGTGGTGGCATGGGCGGGGGCATGGGTGGTGGCAGGCGCGGGCGCAGCGCCGACACGCCACCCGCATCGCGCGCCAACGAACAGCCGACCAACCCGCAGGCACAGGCGAACGCGCTCAGGGACAAGCTCTACGACCTGCGATTGCGCCTGATGATCACGCCGGAACAGACTGCTCTGTGGGACGCCTTCTACAGCAAGATGTGGGATATCGCGGCGAAGGGCACCATGAGCCGGCCGGCGACGACCGAGGACGTCACGGCCGTCGAGTTGTTTCAGCGGCGGGCGGCCGACGCGAAGGACCGCGCCGCGCGCCTGCAGGAACTTGCCGATGCGCTCGACAAGCTGTATGCAGGGCTGACGCCCGAGCAGAAGCACACGGCCGACCAGGCGCTGACGGGTGTCCTCCCCTGAGAGAAGCCGCCTGTCAAAAGCCCCGAAACTCCTGATTGACCCCGATCACGTAGCCCCAGACCCCATCCGTTCCGCTGCGCGAGCCGGTCAGGTCGATGCTGAGCAGAGGCCTGACCGTGTATCGCAATCCACCCCTCGAAGTCCAGACACCGAACGCGCGGAAGCGCTCGAACATCAGGGAAACCCGGTCGTTCAGCGCCCATTCGGCCTGGAGCCCGCCGCGGCCGCTGCGTTCGCCGTTCACCGTGTCCCAGTCGGCCCCGAGGTTCGCGTGGATCCACAGGCTGTCGAGCGCTCGCCAACTCACGGGAAACACCAGTTGCCCGCCGGTGTGCCCGCCGTGCGTCACGTCGTAGCTCAGGCCGGCCGATATCGCCGCGGCGAGTCGCGCATCGGGCGCCTGACCCAGGTAGGTCCACTTGACCTGCGGGCCCACGACATATCCATGCGCGTCCTCCGCCGAATAGCGATCAATGTTCAGGCCCAGTTCGACGGGTCCGACGCGGCAGGCCGGCCCGAGGTGGTAGTCCGTGATCCGGTCCACGCCGAATCGCCCCGCCCAGACCTCGTACTGGCATTGGCCAGGATCCAGCGTCCCGGCGTCGTCGACGTCGAAATGACCGCCGGCGTGCACTGCCGCGGCCGACCACCATAAAACCAGGAAGAGAACACGCCGGACCATGGCGGCGGATTCTAGGAGCCGCAGATGCAAGCCCCATGGCAGCTCATGGCAGCCCCGCCGCGCCTCCACGCCGGGGGCGCCGGGCCCCGCTTCAGAGTTCGAACTGCGGCTGCAATTCGCGGATGCGCTTCATCGCAACGCCCGCTGCCGCGGTCCGTGTCTCGACGCCCAGCTTGACATACACGCGTTCCAGGTGCTTCTTGGCGGTCGCCGGGCTGCTGCCCAAAATCTCACCGATGTCCTTGTTGGTCTTGCCCTTGACCACCCAATAGAGCACCTCGGCCTCGCGCGTGGTGAGCTTCAGGCTCAGGCTCATGGCCTCGATCACCGAGGTGTCGGACACCTCGCGCATGATGATCAGCCAGTCGTCGCCGTCGTCGTCGTGGCCAGTCTGCTGATGCAGGCGCAGGTCGAGGCGGGTAGGGCCTTGTTCGATCGACAGCACAGGCGGCTCGATCTGCCGCTGCGACGCGTCGGGCAGATGCCGTTGCAGCCATTCGAGCACCACGGGCGGCGTCATCGGCGCGCTGGTGCCGCAATAGCGCAGCAGCAGGTCGCGCGCCAGCACGGTCTGCCAGATCAGCTTGCCGTCAGGCATGCGCACGGTGATGCTCGCGTAGCCGAAGGCATCGAGCGCATTGCGCGCCTGCCCTGCCTGCTGCGCTTCCTGCCGCGCGCGGCGGGCGCCCTGCAGATGCACATTCATCCGCGCCAGCACTTCCTTGGGCTTGATGGGCTTGGTCACGTAGTCCACGCCACCGGCTTCCAGGGCGGCAACGAGATGCTCGGTCTCGGTCAGCCCGGTCATGAAGACGATCGGAATGTGCGCAGTCGCGGCATCGGCCTTGAGCCTGCGCGCGACCTCGAAGCCGTCGATGCCCGGCATCATCGCGTCGAGCAGCACGATGTCGGGTCGCGCCTGAGCGGCACGCTGCAGCGCCTGCTCCCCGTTGGTCGCGACGAGCACGGTGTAGCCCGATTCATCGAGCGCATCGTGCAGCACGGCGAGGTTGTCCGGCACGTCGTCGACGATGAGAACGAGATCGCTGTTGCCCGCGAAATCGCGTGCGGACGTGCTCATGGACTGCTCCCCACGGGGAGAGAACACATCTTGTCGAACTGGAATTGCCGCGCCAGGGCGCGTTGGGCGGCGGTCCATGCCACGCATTCGGGATGGGCCGCATCGATGTCGTCGAGCTGATTCATGATTCCGCGAAAGTAGCCCAGGCTCACCGCTTCCTCGAGTGCGCGCAGCCTGTCGGGCGAAGGCATCGTGGCCGCGGCCGCGGGTTGTGAAGGCGGCTCCGCGGCCACGGCGCTGTCTGTCCACCGAAGTTCGAGCCGCCGCTCCAGCCAGTCGAGCAACTCGCTGTGCCGAACCGGCTTGACGAAGAAGTCCTCGGGCGTGATGCCGACGTCGTTGTCCAACCGCTTGTCGAAGGCGTTGGCCGACACGATGGCGACAGCCGCGTGCGCCAGCCCCAGCGCATGCGAACGGCGGATGGTCTCCCAGCCGTCGATACCGGGCATGGCAAGGTCGATGAACATCGCGTCGGGCCGCCAGCCCGCCGCGATCAGGTCGAGCGCATCGTGGCCGCTCGCCGCGGTGCGCAATTCGAAGCCGAGCGGCGCAAGCACTTGCGCGAGCAGCTCGCGGTCGGCTTCCTCGTTGTCGACGACCATCAAGCGCCGGCGTCGGCCTTCGTAGCCACGCCGAGCGCGCGGCGCCGGCACGCGGCGCACGTGCTGCCCGGGCGGTAACGCGTGCACGTGCGGCAGGAAGAGGCGCAACCGGAACACCGAACCCGCGCCGGGGGTGCTCTGCACCGTCATCTCGCCGCCCATCAGGTCGATCAGCATCTTCGCGATCGTGAGTCCGAGCCCCGCGCCGGGCGCTGCCGATCCGGCAGTGCTGCCACGCGCGAAGGGCTCGAAGATGCGGCCCAGCTCTTCGGCCGACATGCCCGGCCCCGTATCCTCGATCTCGATCGCGGCGAATTCGCGTGCGTACCGAAGGCGCAGCGTGACCTGTCCCGTCATCGTGAACTTGATGGCATTGCCCAGCAGGTTGATGAGGATTTGCCGCACGCGCTTTTCATCGGCGCGCACCAGTTCCGGCAACGCGCCCGTGGTCTCGAAGCGAAACGCCAGGCCTTTTTCGACCGCCTGCAACTCGAACATGTCGGCCAGTTCGCTCATCACTTGGGCAAACTGCATCGGCTTCGCGTGCAGCGTGAGCTTGCCGGCCTCGATGTGCGCGATGTCGAGCGTTCCTTCGATCAGCGACAACAGATGCTCGCCGCCGCGCTTGATCACCGCGACGGCCTGCCGGCGATGCGGCGGCACGGCGGCGTCCTCGCCCATCAGTTGCGCATAGCCCAGGATGCTGTTGAGCGGCGTACGCAGCTCGTGGCTGATGGCGCTGATGTAACGGCTCTTGGCCTGGTTGGCCTGGTCGGCCGTCTGTTTGGCGGCCTGCAGCGCGCGGTCGGTTTCGCGGTGAAGCTCGATCTCGCGCACCAGCAGGTGCGTCTGGCGGTTCGATTCTTCCTGCGCGACCTTGCGGCTCTGCTGCGCGAGCACGAGCCACCAGGCCACGATGCCGGAGATCAGCATGAGTGCCATGTAGGCCTTGAGAAAACCGGAACGCAGCGATGCAAGCTCCATATCGAGCATTGGGCCGTTCAGCGCACCCTCGCTGAGCGCGCGCAGTTCCTGCTGATAGAGCACGCCGAAGACCGCCGCGAGCAGCGGCACGACGATCAGCATCAGCAGCAGGAAATGGCCGAGTCCGGTGTCGAGATAGGGCCACACCCGGCGCGGCAACAGCCAGCGCAACGCGCCGGACCATTGGGCCGACAGGCTCGCCTGAGGCTTGCACAAGTCGCCGCAGCGCGCATCGAGCGTGCAGCACAGCGAGCAGATCGGACCTTGGTAGGCCGGGCAGTGCGCCATGTCCGGCCCCTCGTATTCGCGCTCGCAGATGGCGCAGCGTTGCACGGCAAGGCGCCGATAACTGCCGGCATCGGACTCGACGCGCGCCCAGCGCACTGCCGAGCGACGCGCGGACGGCACGAACGGCGCGGCGCCGCCTTCGTCGGAGATTCGCGCGATGTAGTACTTGCCGCGTGTCGCCCAGGCAATGACCGGCGACGCGACAAAGGCCGTGCCCAGCGCGATCAATGCCGAGAAAGCCTGCGCCAGCGGCCCGAACACGCCCAGATGCGCCGTGATCGACACCGCCGAAGCCAGCGCCATCGCGCCGACGCCGACCGGATTGATGTCCCACAGGTGCGCGCGCTTGAACTCGATGCCCGGCGGCGAGAGCCCCAGCGGCTTGTTGATGACCAGGTCGGCCACCACCGCCATCATCCAGGCGATGGCAATGTTGGCGTAGAGACCGAGCACGTCGCCCAGGGCCTCGAACACGTTCATCTCCATCAGCATGAAAGCGATGAGCGCGTTGAACACCACCCACACGACGCGGCCCGGATGGCTGTGCGTGACGCGGGAGAAGAAGTTGCTCCACGCCAGCGAGCCCGCGTAGGCGTTGGTGACGTTGATCTTGAGCTGCGAGATCACGACGAAGATGGCCGTCGCCAGCACTGCCCAGCCGTAGTTCGGGAACACGTATTCGTACGCGGCGAGGTACATCTGGTTCGGGTCGATCGCGCGCTCGGGCGGCACCATGTGGCTGATCGCGAGGTAGGCGAGCAGCGCGCCGCCGAGCATCTTGAGCACTCCGAGCACGACCCAGCCCGGCCCACCGACCAGCACGCCGGCCCACCAGCGCCGGCGATTGGCTGCCGAGCGCGCCGGCATGAATCGCAGGTAGTCGGCCTGTTCGCCCATCTGCGTGATCAGTGCGATTCCCACGGTCAGCGCGGCACCGAACAGGTGCAGATCGAATCCGCTCGACGTCGACCTGACACCGACATAGTGCGCAATGCCCGAAAACGCACCAGGATCGCGCGCCAGCACATAGACGAATGGCACGACCAGCATCAGCAGCCAGATCGGCTGCGTCCACACCTGCAACCGACTGATCGCGGAGATGCCGTGCGTCACAAGCGGGATCACCACCAGCGCACAGACCAGGTAGCCCCAGACCGGTGGCACGCCCAGCGCAAGCTCCAGCGCATAGGCCATGACTGCGGCTTCAAGCGCGAAGAAGATGAAGGTGAACGACGCGTAGATCAGCGACGTCAGCGTCGAGCCGATGTAGCCGAAGCCGGCACCGCGCGTGAGCAGATCCATGTCAACGCCGTAGCGCGCCGCATAGACGCTGATCGGCAGACCCGCAAGGAAGATGATGAGCCCCGTGCCCAGGATGGCCCAGAAGGCATTGACGAATCCGTACTGCACCAGCAGCGTGGCGCCGACCGCCTCCAGGATCAGGAACGAGGCCGCGCCGCCGAAAGCCGTGCTCGCCACGCGCCATTCCGCCATGCGGCGAAAGCGCTGCGGCGTGAAGCGCAGTGCGTAGTCTTCGAGGGTTTCGCTGGCGACCCAGCTGTTGTAGTCGCGCCGGACCTTGACGATGCGCTGCGGTGCTTCGTCGCTCGGGGCGGGGGGAACGGCGGTGGAGTCCACGCGTCAACGGTGCACCTTTCATGCCCGCACGTGGCCGCGCACACCGGGAGGCACGACTGTTGCAACGCACATTGCTTGCCCATAATGACTCGCCCCTAGACGCCAACCCTCGCACCCATGGAACTGACACCGCGCGAAAAAGACAAGCTGCTGATCTTCACGGCGGCCCTGCTGGCCGAACGTCGCCGCGCCCGCGGGCTGAAGCTCAATTACCCCGAGGCTGTCGCGCTGATCTCGGCGGCGGTGATGGAAGGTGCACGCGACGGCAAGAGCGTTGCATCGCTCATGAGCGAGGGGCGCACGGTGCTGACCCGCGCCGATGTGATGGAAGGGGTTCCGGAAATGATCCCGGACATCCAGGTGGAGGCCACCTTCCCCGACGGCACCAAACTCGTCACGGTGCACCAACCCATACTATGACTCGCCCCCAGGTTGGCTCACTTCGTGTAGCCGCCCACCCCCTACCAGGGGCAACACCGGCGGCCCGGCAGAGCCGGTTCCGCGGTGTTTCCGGGACTGAATAACAAACCAAGGACTTGTCCATGCGTCTTTCTCGATTTGCACCTGCACTTGCTTTGCTCGCAGCATTGCCCTTGGCCGCCAGCGCCCACACCGGGGTCGATGGTGGGCTTCATCACGGACTCTTCACCGGCTTTCTTCATCCGCTGACCGGTGCGGACCATCTGGCCGCGATGGTGGCGGTGGGACTCTGGAGCGCGCTCACCGCGCGTCGTGCGTGGCCTGATCTGCTGTGGGCACCCTTGGGTTTCGCCGCGATGCTGCTGATCGGCGCGCTGGCGGGCCTCTATGGTTTGCGGCTTCCAGCCGTCGAGCCGATGATTGCCGCGTCGCTGCTGGTGATCGGTCTGCTGGTCGTCACGCAACGGCGCCTTCCCGGGTTGGCTGCTGCGATGCTCGTCGGGGTGTTCGCCGTCTTCCACGGCGTGGCACACGGGCAGGAACTGGCGGGCGAATCCGGTGCCGCGCTGACGCTGGCTGGCATGCTCGCCGCGACCGTGCTGTTGCACATCGCCGGTATCGCCATCGGCTGGTCGCTGCGCAACGGTCACCGCTGGCTGCCTCGTCTTGCGGGCGCCGCCGTGGCGGCATTCGGCGTCGCGCTGCTCGGCGGGCTTGCCTGAGGCATTTCGATGATTCCTGGCGAACTCATCACCGACGAGGGCGATCACGTCCTCAACCCTGGACGCCGCACGCTGACGCTGGTCGTCAAGAACACCGCGGATCGGCCGATTCAGGTCGGCTCGCACTACCACTTCGCCGAGACCAACGGCGCGTTGGGCTTCGACCGCGAAGCCGCGCGCGGCATGCGATTGAACATCGCATCGGGCACGGCCGTGCGTTTCGAGCCCGGACAGCAACGCACCGTCGAACTGGTGGATTTCTCGGGTGACCGCGTGATCTACGGGTTTCGCGGCCTCGTGCAAGGAAAGCTCTGAACATGGCAACCATCGGGCGCCGCGCCTACGCAGAAATCTTCGGCCCTACCGTGGGCGACCGCATCCGCCTCGCCGACACCGATCTCGTGATCGAAGTCGAAGAGGACTACACGCTGCATGCCGGCGGCTACGGCGAGGAGGTCAAGTTCGGCGGCGGCAAGACCATCCGCGACGGCATGGCGCAAGGCCAGCGCACCCGCGCCGAAGGCTCGGTCGACACGGTGATGACCAATGCGCTCATCCTCGATCACTGGGGCATCGTGAAGGCGGACATCGGCCTGAAGGACGGTCGCATCGTCGCCATCGGCAAGGCGGGCAATCCCGACGTGCAGCCGGGCGTGGATATCGTCATCGGCGCGGGCACCGAGGTGATCAGCTGCGAAGGCAACATCGTCACCGCCGGCGGCATCGACAGTCACATCCATTTCATCTGCCCGCAGCAAATCGAGGAAGCGCTGGCCTCGGGCGTGACCACCATGCTCGGCGGCGGCACCGGGCCCGCCACCGGCACCTTCGCGACGACCGCGACACCGGGGCCTTGGCACATCGAGCGCATGCTCCAGGCTGCAGACGCATTCCCGATGAACCTCGGCTTCCTCGGCAAGGGCAACGCGAGCCTGCCGGCGGCGCTGCACGAGCAGATCGACGCGGGCGTCATCGGCCTCAAGCTGCACGAGGACTGGGGCACAACCCCGGCCGCGATCAGCAACTGCCTCGACGTGGCCGACGCCACCGACACGCAGGTGGCGATCCACAGCGACACACTCAACGAATCGGGCTTCGTCGAGAACACCATCGCGGCCGTGAAGGGCCGCGCGATCTGCGCCTTCCACACCGAAGGCGCGGGCGGCGGCCATGCGCCCGACATCCTGCGCGTGGTGGGCGAGGCGAACTTCCTGCCCTCGTCGACCAACCCGACGATGCCCTACACCGTGAACACGCTCGACGAGCACGTCGACATGCTCATGGTCTGCCATCACCTCGATGCGGGCATCGCCGAGGACCTTGCCTTTGCCGAAAGCCGCATCCGCAAGGAAACCATCGCGGCGGAGGACATCCTGCACGACATGGGCGCCATCAGCATGTTCAGCTCCGACAGCCAGGCGATGGGCCGGGTCGGCGAGGTCGTCATCCGCTGCTGGCAGACGGCCCACAAGATGAAGGCGCAGCGCGGCAAGCTGCCGGAAGACCCGGCGCGCAGCGACAACTTCCGCGCCAAGCGCTACGTGGCCAAGTACACGATCAACCCTGCCATTGCACACGGCATCGCGCACGAGGTGGGCAGCATCGAAGTCGGCAAATGGGCCGACCTGGTCGTGTGGAAGCCGGCCTTCTTCGGCGTCAAGCCCTTCGCGATCCTCAAGGGCGGCACCATCGCCATGGCCGCGATGGGCGACCCGAACGCATCGATCCCGACACCGCAGCCCGTGCACTACCGCCCGATGTTCGGCGCCTTCGGCGGATCGCTCGCGAAAAGCTCGCTGACCTTCGTTTCGCAGGCAGGACTCGCAGCGGACATCGGACGCCGCTACGGTCTTGCGAAGAACCTGAGCGCGGTGAAGAACATCCGCGGCGTGCGCAAGCAGCACATGGTGCACAACGCCTATACCCCTGCGATGGAGATCGATGCCCAGACCTACGCTGTGCGTGCCGACGGGCAGTTGCTGACCTGCGATCCGGCGGTTTCGTTGCCGATGACGCAGCGGTACTTTCTGTTTTAGTTCTGATCTAAAGCATCACTGTCAGCCAAGGCCCGCAACACGCCCGAACGCTTGCGCATGATCTCGCGTCCGACTTTCATCTGTTGATTGAACTCGGGAGGTGGGCTCGACAATGAAATACCACCAGGAGCTTCGGTAAGAAACACAAAGTCGCCAGCTTTCCAATTGAGACGTACGACCAACTCGGCGGGCAAAACAACGCCCACGGAGTCTTCGTCGAACTGAGTGAGTTTCAAAATAGTCATTGCTCTACAGCCTCTCTCGGGACGTGCCATTATCGAGCGGCCTCAATGAGAGGCCTTCTACCGATTCCCATGCTCACCGCCAACAAACTCATGCCCCAGGGCGGCGGCCTCGCGCCCGTCCTGCTGAAGCGCGCCGCCACCGTCGAACTCGACTGGGACGTCCGCCAGAAAAGCCGTTTCGACACCACCGATTCGCAGGGTCGCCAGATCGGCGTCTTCCTGCCGCGCGGCACCGCAGTGCGCGGCGGCGACGTGCTGGTCGCGGAAGATGGCTCGCTCATCAAGGTGATCGCGGCGCCGCAGCCCGTGCTGGTCATCACGCATTGCAGCGAGCACGGCACGCCTTTCGACTTGCTGCGGGCCGCCTACCACCTCGGCAACCGGCATGTGCCGATCGAACTCAAGCCCGACCACCTGAAGATCGAGCCCGACCATGTGCTGGCCGGCATGCTGCGATCGATGCACTTGATCGTGCGCGAAGCCGCGGAAGCCTTCGAGCCCGAAGGCGGCGCGTATGGATCGCACGGCCATTCGCACGGTGCCGGCCCCGTCGGGCCGGTGCTGCATCCAGATGCGTACGCGGGTTCGCACGATCACGATCATGCGCACGATCATGACCACGACCATTCCCACGGCCACTCTCACTGATGGATGACGCGCCAGCCGCCCTCCCCGCTTCGAGCCTGCTTCAGCTGATCTGGCTGGCATCGCCCGCGCTCCCTGTCGGCGGCTTCTCCTACTCCGAAGGGTTGGAAGCGGCCATCGAATGGGCCGGCATCGGCACCGAGCAGGCCGCCGCCGACTGGCTGGTCGACCAGTTGCACCTGAGCCTGGCGCGCGCCGATCTGGCTGTCGTGGCCGAGGCGATCGGGGCATGGCGAAGCGGCGACTTGCCGCGCATCCATTCGCTCAACGACTGGGTCTTCCATACGCGCGAGTCCGCGGAATTCCTGCTGCAGACCGAGCAGATGGGCCGTTCCTTCGTCGAGTGGCTGAAGCTGCACCACGCCGATGCCGCCGACGTCTTCAACACCTTGCCGGCCAGCTACCCGATCGCCTTCGCCTTCGCGGCGAGTCGCACCGACGCGGCCGCGCGCGACGCCTGCCTGGCCTTCGCCTTCGGCTGGGCCGAGAACATGGTCGCTGCCGCGGTCAAGGCCGTGCCGCTCGGCCAGAGCGCGGGGCAGCGCATGCTCGCCCGGCTGGCCGCGGAAATCCCCACGGCGGTCGCGCATGCGAGCGTGCTGGAGGATGATGACCGCCAGGCCTTTTCCCCCATGCTTGCCGTGCTGTCGGCCCGCCACGAAACCCAGTACTCGCGTCTTTTCAGAAGCTAAGCCTGTTCAAGCACCATGTCCTCCGCCCTCCACCACATCGCCCACCGCACCAAGAGACTGCCGCCGCTTCGCGTGGGCATCGGCGGCCCGGTCGGCTCCGGCAAGACCACGCTGCTCGAGATGCTCTGCAAGGCGATGCGCGACAAGTACGACCTCATCGCCATCACCAACGACATCTACACGAAGGAAGACCAGCGCCTGCTGACGGTCGCCGGCGCGCTGCCGGCCGAACGCATCATGGGTGTGGAAACAGGCGGCTGCCCGCACACCGCCATTCGCGAGGATGCATCGATCAATCTCGAGGCGATCGACCGGATGCTCGACCAGTTTCCGGATGCCGACGTGGTGTTCGTCGAATCAGGCGGCGACAACCTCGCAGCGACCTTCAGCCCCGAACTGTCCGATCTCACGATCTACGTGATCGACGTGGCGGCGGGCGAGAAGATCCCTCGCAAGGGCGGTCCCGGCATCACCAAGAGCGACCTCTTCGTGATCAACAAGACCGATCTGGCGCCCTATGTCGGTGCGGATCTCGGTGTGATGGAAGCCGACACGAAGCGCATGCGCAAGCAGCGCCCCTTCGTGATGACGAACCTGAAAACGCATGCCGGCTTGGCCGAAGTGGTGTCGTTCATCGAGGAACGCGGCATGCTCACCCACACCTGAGCGATACCAAGCCCATTCGCGAAACACCGCGGAACCGGCTTTGCCGGGCCGCTGGTGTTGCCCCCGGCAGGGGGTGGGCGGCTACACGAAGTGAGCCAACCTGGGGGCGAGTCAAAGCTCGCTGGCGTCCTTGAGTTGTCTGGCCTTGTAGACCAGGCGGACGCTGGCGTGCCGCGGATCGCTGGTGCGCTGGGCATAGACGTCCATATCGCCGCTCACCCAAGCCGCGTAGGCACTGCCGGGATCGTTCGAGCTCAGTTCGGGGCCATAGCTGCCGCGGCCCCACGCGACGATTTCGGCGAAGGCGGCTGCACCCAGGTCGGGCAATGCGTCCGCCGCCGCCACCCATTCGACCCGCCGCAACTCGCCGCCGGCGAAGAAAAAGACAGGCTCGAAGACGACGCCCGCAAATTTTGTCGGCGTCGCATGCCAAGTGCCGGCGAGTCCGCCCGCCAGACGCTGGGGCCGCTGCACGCGTTCCAGATCCGGCAGCGCCGCATGGAGTTCTTCGGCCGACATCCCGAACCGCACGCCGGCCGGCAGCGCTTGGGCGTGCAGCGCGGTGACCGCAAGGAGAAGGGTCGAGGCGAGCAGCGTGCGGATTGGTTTCATGGGTCGGATGGCGAGCGGCGAGGCAAAGGCGAATTGTGACCAACCCGACAAGCGAACTTGGGTCGGCCTGCCGCGCCGATTGGCATCGATTTGTGACGACAGCCGTGAAATGGTCCGCAATTTGCTCGGGGGCATAGCACTTCGGACCTATATTCCGAGCACTGTTAACACCGGATACTGATTGAAACGAATTCTGACATTCGAGATCACCATGGCCTCCGAAGCGATCTTCATCCCCGCAGCTGGCACAGTCCAGTTCGCCATTTACCCGGACGGATACGACGGCGCACGCATCATTGCCCGGATTGACGAGGAAGCGCTCCACACCCGCTTCCACGCACGGGAAGGCGAGGATTCGGAACTGGTGGAAGCCTACGCCCGCAACGCCGATTCGATCGACGCGCTGGCCACGGCGCGCTACCGGGAAAATCCGACCGTCGCCATCTGCCTGCACAGCAACGACTTCTGACCTGAGGGCGGAAGCGCCGTCGCTCACGCCATCAGGGCTTTCACCTTGCCGCTCGTGAAGGGCACGCTGCGCAGGCGCACGCCGGTGGCATCGAACACCGCGTTCGCCAGCGCGGCCGGCACCGGGCTGGAAGCGGCTTCGCCCGCGCCGAGCGGCGGATCGTCACGGCGGTCGATCAGGGCAATCTCCAGGCGCGGCACCGCCGTGAAGCGCAACAGCGGATAGCTGGCCCAGTCGACGCTCGTGACGCGCGAGCGGTCGAAGGTGGTCTCCTCATACAAGGTGCGCGACAGCGTCTGCAGGATGTTTCCCTCGACCTGCGCACGCACCGTATCGGGGTTGATCATCAGGCCGCAATCGTGCGCGCAGCACACGCGGCGCACCGAGATGTTGCCCGTCGAGCGATCGACCTCCACCTCCATCGCCATGGCCACGAAAGTCTCGTTGTTCTTGTAGTGGACGTACGCCATGCCGCGTCCCACGGCCACATTGCCCTGCGCCGAAGATGAGGCCGGCGACGGCCTGGGCTTCCAGCCGATCATCTGCCCGACGCGCCGGATCACCTCCGCGCCACGCGGGTTCGACACATCCCGAAGCCGATAGGCCAACGGATCCACGTGCGCCTTGGCCGCGAGTTCGTCGACGAAGCTTTCCACGGCGAAACAGTTCGCCACCTTGCCCGGCGCGCGGATGTTCGAGGGCCGCAATGGCGCCGGCCCCAACCAGTGCGCGGAGACCTTCACCGCATTCGCGGAGTAAGGCGGATCGCCGTTCTGCGACACGAGACCCACGGACTGACCCACCGGCTGTCGGATACCCGCGGCCAGCGGAGACAGCAGCGGAATCCATTCCAGGTTGGCCGTGGCGCGCGGCACCCACATCTCGGTCTCCCAGGCATCGATGCGACCGTCGGGCATCTGCGTGGCCTTGAGTTCGAGCAACTGGGGCGGGCCCTTGGGATCCCAGCCGAGTTCGTCCTGCCGGCTCCACTGCACGCGCACGGGCTTTTCGACCGCCTTGGACAGCAGCACCGCATCCGCGGCTGCATCGTCGTGCCCGTTCATGCCGTAGCAGCCGGCGCCATCGAGGTAGATGACGCGCAACTTGTCGCGCGGCAGATCGACGAGCCCCGCGAAGACGCTCAGGAAACGATGGCTGGCTTGCGATGCCGTCCAGACCGTGCCGCCGTCGTGCTTGACGTCCGCCACCGCGCAGGACGGGCCGATGGAGCCGTGCGACTGAATGGGCCACGCATAGGTCGCCTTGGCGATGTCCGTCGCATTGCGCAGATCGGCGATGCGCTGTGCATCGCCCTTGGAACTGATTACCTCGTCGGCGACGAAGGGGCCGCTCCGAGCCCATTCGACGAGTGCTTCATGGCCGATGAGCGGCGCGCTATCGCTCCATTCCACCTTGAGTTCGCGCGCGGCGCGCACGGCCGCCCATTCGTCGGGACTGACGACACCGACGAAATCGGCGATGCGCACGACGCGCACGCCCGGCAGACGCGACACCGACGCCTCGTCGACCGCCAGCACCCGCGCACCCACCGAGGGCGGCCGCACAACGCGCCCGTGCAGCATGCCGGGCATGACCAGGTCATGGACGTAGACATGGCGCCCGGTCACCTTCGCAGGCACGTCAGGGCGCGGGAGCGGCTTGCCGACCAGCACGTAATCGGCCGGTCGCTTGAGCGGCGCCTTGGGATTCATCTTGACGTCGAAGGTGCGGCCGCCGACCAGCGCCGCGACTTCCACGCCTCGGCCGTCGGGGGTACGCACCGCGCCGTCGGCCAGCCGGAGCTGATCGGCCGGCACCTGAAGCTTCTGCGACGCCATGGCGACCAGCGCTTCGCGCGCCGTCGCCGCCGCCTGCCGGAGTTCCACGCCGCCGCGCATGATGCCGCTGCTGCCGGCGGTGGGGCCTTGGTTGGGTGTCAGCGCGGTGTCGCCTTCGATCAATTCGATGTGTTCGACCGGCACGCCGAGTTCCTCGCCCACCATCTGCCGCATGGCGATGCGGTGACCTGTGCCCAGATCGACCTTGCCTGAATAGATGACCACCGTGCCGTCGGCGCGCACGGCGAGGAAGGCATCGACCTGGTCGAGCGACAGCGTCCGCTGCCCGGCGGCGGCGCCGGCGGTTTGCGCCAACGCGGAGGTGGCCGGCGCCAGGCCCAAACCCACGACCAGCGCCCCGGCCTGGAGCATGGCGCGCCGCGTCAGCGTGCCGGTACGGGGCTCGTCGATGTGCATCGTGGTCATGACGTCAGGCCCTCGCGGTGCCGGCAGCGCGCTCGACGGCGCGCAGCACCCGGTCGTGGGATCCACATCGGCACAAGTTGCCGGCCAGCGCCTGCTGCGCCTCTTCGCGCGTCGGCCGCGGCACGCGCTTCAGGAGCGCCACCGTGCTCATGACCATGCCGTTGGTGCAGTAGCCGCATTGCGCGGCCTGCTCGGCAATGAAGGCCGCCTGCACCGCATGCGGCTTGTCGGGCGAGCCAAGCCCCTCGGCGGTGATGATGCGCCGCCCCGCCGCATCACCGACCCGCACGGTGCACGAACGCACCGGTGCGTCGTCGAGCAGCACGGTACAGGCGCCGCATTGCCCGAGGCCGCAGCCGAACTTGGTCGCATGGAGGGCCAGGTCGTTGCGCAGGGCATAGAGCAATGGCATGTCCGGGTCCCAGGCCTCCACGTCCCTGGAGGTGCCGTTGACGATCACGGTGATGACAGGCATTCGAAACTCCTTGCATCGGAACCCGGCCAGGGAGGCCGGGCAGATCGACGGCGATGCAGATTGCCACACGGCGCCGAATGCTTCAAGCCGGCTTGACCTTGCAGTCACTTGAGGGTTTCCAATGACGACATGGCAAGAACAACAACCCCGGAAACATCGATCGCCGCCGCTCACCGGACGGACAGCGGCGCGCATGGCCATGTCGCCCACTCAGACTGCTGTTCGGCCGACCACCACGACGTCCCCGAGCCCGCGCAAGACGGGCCGGTCGCCGCCAATACCTTTCGCATTCCAACCATGGATTGCAGCGCGGAAGAATCGGACATTCGCCGCGTCGTCGAACCGATCGCGGGGATTCGCGGACTGCATTTCCAGTTGGGCCAGCGAACGCTGAGGATCGACGGCGCTCCGGGCGCGATTCCACACGCCCTGGCGGCCATTCGAAAGGCTGGCTATGTACCCGAACCGCTTGCGCCACAAGGCTCGGCAGGCGCCGAAGTTGCATTGAACGATGATCACGGGCACAGCGGCGGCTACCTGCGACTCGCCGCCGCCCTCGCGCTGGCGCTCGTGGCCGAAGGTGTCTCCTATTTCGCGCCGGACACCATGCCCTGGAAGGTGGCCGGCATGGCAGTCGCCGTGGCGGCCATCGGCCTGGCCGGCCTCGAAACCTATGCGAAGGGTCTGCAGGCCCTCCGACACGCGAGGCTCAACATCAACGCGCTCATGTCGGTGGCCGTCACAGGCGCCTTCGTCATCGGCCAATGGCCCGAGGCGGCGATGGTGATGGCGCTCTATGCGATTGCAGAATTGATCGAGGCACGCGCGGTGGACCGTGCGCGCAATGCCATCAAGGGCCTCGTCGACCTCGCGCCGAACGATGCCGAGGTGCGGCAGGCCGACGGAAGCTGGGTGCGCATTCCGGCCAGCGACATTCCGCTGGGCGCCGTCGCACGGGTGAAGCCCGGCGAACGCGTTGCGCTGGACGGCATCGTCACGCGCGGCAACAGCAGCATCAACCAGGCGCCCGTCACCGGTGAAAGCATCCCGGTCGACAAGGAGCCGGGCGAGTCGGTCTTCGCGGGCACCATCAACGGAAACGGCGAGATCGAGTTCCGCGTCACGGCGGCCGCCAACGACACGACGCTGGCGCGCATCATCCACGCGGTCGAGGAAGCACAAGGCTCCCGCGCGCCAACGCAGCGTTTCGTGGATCGCTTTGCGGCCGTCTACACGCCGACAGTGTTTGTCCTGGCCGTGGCGGTGGCCGTGCTGCCGCCGCTTTTTCTAGGCTGGGAGTGGCTGGCTGCAATCTACAAGGCGCTGGTTCTGCTGGTGATCGCCTGCCCCTGCGCGCTGGTGATCTCGACGCCGGTCACGGTCGTGAGCGGCCTTGCCTCTGCTGCGCGGCGCGGCATCCTGATCAAGGGCGGCACCTACCTCGAAGAAGCGCGCCGGCTCAGGGCCGTTGCGCTGGACAAGACCGGCACCATCACCGAAGGCAAGCCTCGGTTGGTGGCCTTCCGCTCATGGGGGAACACCGACGGAGCCGTTGCCTTTCAACACGCGAGGAGCCTGGCGGCACGATCCGATCACCCCGTCTCCAAGGCCATCGCGGAAGGCCTGGAGGGCCCCGTCTCCGACGTCGATGCATTCGCCGCGCTGCTGGGGCGCGGCGTCGAGGGCGTGATCCACGGCGAGCGTCTGGTGCTCGGCAACCATCGGCTCATCCGCGAACGCGGCCAAGGCGATCCGGCGCTCGACGCGGCGCTCCTCGCGCACGAGGCCGAAGGACGCACGGTGACCCTCCTCGCGAGCGAGCGCGGCGTGCTCGGACTTTTCGCCGTGGCCGACACCGTCAAGTCCAGCTCCATCGAAGCCATCGCCCAACTCAAGCGCCTCGGCGTGATGCCCGTGATGCTGACCGGCGACAACGAAGCCACGGCGCAGGCGGTGGCACGCGAGGCGGGCATCGGCGATGCGCGCGGTGGGTTGCTGCCGCAAGACAAGCTCGGCGCCATCGATCAGATGCGCGAGCGCTACGGCCCCACCGCGATGACCGGCGACGGCATCAACGACGCGCCGGCGCTGGCCCGCGCCGACATCGGATTCGCCATGGGTGCGGCGGGAACGGACACGGCGATGGAAGCGGCGGACGTCGTGATCATGAACGACGATCTCGGCCGCATCGCGGAGACGATCCGCCTGTCCCGGCGCACGCACACCGTGCTGTGGCAGAACATCGGCCTGGCGCTCGCCATCAAGGCCGTGTTCTTCGTGCTGGCGGTCTTCGGCGGTGCGACGATGTGGATGGCGGTTTTCGCGGACATGGGCGCGAGCCTGCTGGTCGTGGGCAATGGCCTGCGATTGCTGCGACGCGTCGAAGCCTGACGCGACCGCAAACCCCCCAAAAAGAAAACGGCCCCGAGGGGCCGTTTTCTTTGGGACGCAGCCATCGGCTGCGAGAAGAAGAATTTACTTCTTGGCAGCCTTCTCGGCGGGAGCAGCCTTCTTCGCTGCAGGCTTGGCTGCGGCCTTCTCGGCCTTGCGCTTGGCGGCCTTGGGATCGATGGCCGCCTTGAAAGCAGCGCCCGGAACGAACTTCGGCACCTTTTGTGCGGCGATCTTGATCTTGGCACCAGCCTGGGGGTTGAAGCCCGTGCGAGCGGCGCGCGCCACTTGCTTGAAGGTGCCGAAGCCGATGAGCTGGACGGGGTCGCCCTTCTTCACTGCGGCGACGATGGAACCCGTCACTGTTTCCAGGATGCGGGCGGCTTCGGCCTTGCTGACGTTGTGGGCGGTGGCGATCTTTTCGACCAGTTCGATACGGTTCACGAGGTTTTCCTTAGGATTGATTTCGCCATGTTGCCGATGGCGGCGCAGCATTCGATACAAGCTGCAAGCGGCGCGGAGTATATAGGGCAGTGCGCAAGCCCGTCGGCAAAGCCGGCGGTGGCTACCTGTCAGAGGACCTTCTCGCGGAGTGCGAAGTGCGGTCTGCAATGAACGAGTATTGAGCCGACAGGTCTTTGCTCTGGCCGGTGTGCATCTCGCCGGCAGCGACCTTGTCGGCGCCTGTCCCCAATGCATTGGACCGAAGGGGATCACCGACATACGCCGCCCCGCATGGCCGATCGGAGAGCACGGTTTGCCCCCTGTCGTCCTTGCATCGGTGAATCTCTGCCGACGCCGAGGCGCCAATGGCGCCGATCGCGAGAACGACGGCAATTCGGATGACGTGCGAAACCGGAGAGGGCATAGGGTCGCTTTCAAATTGTTACGACTATGCTAACCTGACGGAAATACCCGTCCACCCGTTCTTCAAGATAGGTGAGCCGACCGTGAAAAAAGACTCGACGTGCCAGAGCCGCTGGCCCTCGCCACACCGATCGGACCCTATGGATGCGGCAGCGTCGCGATGCCACAATGAAATTCGAAAGTGCATCGGATGAATTGCGCAAGGGGGGTCAGCATGCCGATCGTTTGTCGAATCGGGTTCGTACTTTGGCTCGCGGCCTTGTTGCCGTTCGAAGCAGTCGCCGCGCTCGGCGGCTCTGCGTCGTCCGTGGCAACGGACCAGACGCACATGAAAGCCACGCGCGAAGTGAAGGCCGGCCCGGCCTACACCGTGCATGAAATCACCACCCCCGCCGGCACCGTGGTCCGGGAGTTCGTCTCTCCCGCCTCGGGCCAAGTCTTCGCGGTGACATGGCAGGGCCCCTTCATGCCCGACCTGAAGCAGGTGCTGGGCGATCACTTCGCCACCTTCGCGGAGGCTGCCGGCAAGGGACGCATCGGCCGCGGCAACGCCCTGGTGAGCCGGCCGGAAGTGGTCATCCATTCGGGCGGACACATGCGTGCCTTTGAAGGCAAGGCCTATCTGCCCGGCCAGTTGCCGGAGGGAGTACGCCTTGAAGACATTCGCTAGCCGACTCGGACTCGGCATGCGCAGCGTGCAGCTTGCGCTCGCGATGGCCGTCTGTGCCTTGGTCATGACAGGATGCGGGGGCGGAGGCGGCGGAGGCGGTGCCGGCTTGCCGGCTTCCCTCCCGGCGACCGGCTCGACCCCGGGGACCGGGGGCACCAGCCCGCCTTCCGGCGGTGGGGCAACGGTCGCCGGCCCCAACGTCACGGCCATCATTCTCGATGCCGGGCCCGCCGGCGCCACCGGCATCGTCAATGCGCCCTATGTCAGCCTCACGGTGTGTGCACCGGGCACCTCGTCCTGCCAGACCATCGACCACATCATCCTCGACACCGGATCGAGCGGCCTGCGCTTGATGGCCTCGGCAGTGAACAACCGTTCGGCCCTGCTGCAACAGGCCGACGCCTCGAACAACCCCATCGCCGAATGCGCGCAGTTCGTCAGCAGCTATTCCTGGGGCTCGGTCAAGGTGGCCGATGTCACCATGGGAAGCTTGACGGCCGCATCGGTGCCGGTGCAGATCATCGCGGACCCCGATTTCGCCAGCGTCCCCGCCACCTGCTCGAACGCCGGCGCAGCGAACAACACGGTCGCAAGCCTGGGCGGCAATGGCCTGCTCGGCGTGGGTTCGTTCCGCCAGGACTGCGGCGACGCCTGCGTGGCCAAGGCCATTCCCGGAACCTACTACGCCTGCCCCGGCGGCAACGGGTGCTCGGCCACCGCCCTTCCCCTGGGCAAGCAGGTGACCAATCCGGTGGCGCTTCTCCCGTCGGACAACAACGGCGTGCTGATCCAGCTCCCCGCGATCGATCCCCGCGGCGCGACGAACGTGATCGGCTCGCTGGTGCTCGGCATCGGCACGCGCGCCAACAATGCGCTGGGCAGCGCCCAGGCCTACGGTGTCGACAGCTCCGGGGATTTCACGACCGTGTTCAACGGGCAAACCTACCTTCACAGCTTCATCGACAGCGGCTCGAATTTCTTCTTCTTCGGTACCACCGCGCTGCCGACCTGCCCCAACATGGGCGAGAGCGGTTTCTATTGCCCGGCATCGACGCAATCGCTCACCGCCGTCAACCTGGGGACCAACGGCACGAGCGGCTCGGTCACCTTCAGCGTCGCGAACGCCCACACCCAGTTCACGAGCAATACGGCAGCGACCGCGTTCAGCAACGTCGCCGGGACGTTCCCGGGGGGCACCGGATTCGACTGGGGCCTGCCTTTCTTCTTCGGTCGCAATGTCTTCTCGGCCATCGAAGGCGCTTCGACGCCTGCAGGAACGGGGCCGTACGTCGCCTACTGACAGATCGTCGCGACCACCACGAAATCATCCGATGCTTCAAATCGACGTAGCCGCCATCCATTTCATGAACGCCTATGCGGGAGTCTCGCGCGGCTTCGACACATTCGAGATGGCGTTTGCGTACAACGGACTGCTCAAGGTCGGCCCCCTGCTGATTTCATTCTGGGCGCTTTGGTTTGCGCCCAATCCCACCGACCCACAGCAGCGCCACGCGCGCCTTGTGTCGGCCGTTGTCGCCAGTTGCTTCGCCGCGGTCATTTCCGTCGGGCTGACGCATATCCTGCCGTCCCGGCCCCGGCCGATCATCGATCCGCAACTCGGCTTCGTGCTGCCCTACGGGATGCACCCCGAAGGTTGGGATCGCAGCAGTTCGCTGCCGAGCGACCATGCGGCAATGTTCTTCGCCCTGGCTGCCGGCATGTGGTTCGTGTCGCGCCTGTGGGGCGGACTGGCGCTGCTGTTCGTGCTGCTGTTCATCGCGGTGCCGCGCGCCTACCTGGGCTTGCACTACGTCTCAGATCTCGCGGCAGGCGGGGCCATCGGCGTGGCGCTTGCATGGATCGGCAACACCAGACCGGGCCTGAGAGTCTTTTCCCAGCACGCGATGACGATGCAATCCCGCCGCCCCGACATCTTCTACCCCGCGATGATTCTCATCACCTACCAGATCGCAGATCTGTTCTGGGACGCCAGGCAACTGTTGAATCTGATGAAGCAGGTGGTCCACGGCACTTGGTAAGTCAGAACCTGGGTGACGTGCAGGTCGCCTCGGCACGCACCTTCCTGACGACAGCGTCGCGTCCGGGTGCGTCGAGCTTCATGTAGATGTTCCTGAGATGCCACTTGACGGTGTCGAGCGAGAGCCCCAGCGCATGCGCGATCTTCTTGTTCGGCATCGATTGCGCGAGCAGTTCGGCGACCTCCCCCTCACGCGGCGTGAGCAAGTCGGCCCACCGCGCGCCTCTTGCCCGACCCGTCTCCGGCAAAGCGCCCTGGATGCCTGTGACCTGGGCGCGCGCCAGCGCCTCGATGCGCTCCACATAGAAGGAAAGCAGCGGATCGACATCGGGCTCCGCGCAAGCTTCACGGATCAGCGCCAACGCGCCATCGTGTGACCACAGGATGGTCTGCTTGAGGCCGAGGGCATGGCCCAGGCGAAGCGCACTTCGAACCCGGGTTCTGCACTGCTCCGCACGCCCGAGCCTTCTTTCGACCTCCGCAGCCTGCAGCGAAAAATAGACCACGTGCCGCAGCTCTCCGCTTTGCGCGGACTCGGCCACGAGCCCTTCGATTTTCGCGAGCGCAACGTGCAAATCGCCTTCATGCATCGCCATGCGTACCCGGGCCTCTTCCGCCAACCGGCGGATACGGCGCGGCGCCCCACCTTGCGCGCCCGTGTGACGCCCGGCCAACGCCCCGATCGCTTCCATGCTTCCACGCGCGAATTCGACATCGCCGCGCGCGAGCTGAATTTTCAGTTGATCGATCAATGCCAGGGCCTGCATTCGGTCTATCCGAAAGCGTTGCGCGAGAGTCCTCATGCGTGCGATGCAGGCCAGCGCTTCTTCCGTGCGGCCGGCGGCCTGATGCGCACGATTCAATGCCGCCATGATTCGCAACGTGGTGTCCGGCATCAGGGTGTCATTGGCTCCACCGTGCTCCTCGATGAACCGGATGGCGGCCTCGGGGCCCTCCTGCTCGTAGAGAACCTCGACCAGCAACAGCGCCGCGAGACGGGCTGCTTCGGCGCATTGAGCGCCGCGCTCCTCGGCTTCGCGAAGCACTTCGCGGTAGACCTGCTCCCCGAGACGCATGTGACCCTGGACAACATGCGAGAGTCCGACAAGACATCGCCCCGCCAGCGATCCAAAAATGGAACCGACGATCGGCTCGCCGTCCAGAGTCGGGGCCGGCTCTTCGGACTGGATGCGACGCGCACGTTCGAACTCTCCGACATGGATGAAGAGCCAGGTCAGGATGTTGCGACGCCCGGCCAGCGCAATGGCATCGGCCTCCGCAGGCGGTTGCAGCAATTCGGACTGCATCGCCTTCACCGTATCGGAGTCGTCGAGGCGAATGGCAAGGAGGCAGCGCAGCAGCGTGAGCCGGAAGCGAATCGCGGGTTCGGCATCCACCAGTTCCACCTGCAAGCGGCCGATGCTGGCCGCACAGTCCTCCAGGCGGTATTCGCACAATTCGATCCAGGCCGCCCACAGGCGAAGGGCGACATTGGCGCGCAAAAGAGTTTGCGGAAGCTGGCGCAGCAGCGCGATCAGCGGGCGCACATCGCCCTTGGCGAACAGAACCATGGCGCCACGGTCCGCGAGCTCGGCGGCCGCCCCCTCATCACCCGCCAGCAGGGCGTGCCTGACGGCTTCGTGATGGATGCCGCGGTCTGCGAAGAACTGCCACAACGTCGCATGGATCTGCCGGCGGTCGTGCTCCGGCCACGCTCTTGCGTGAGCAGCAAGCGTGCTGCGAAGCAACGGATGCATGAGCCACCACCGTTCGCCCGGCAACGCGGCGGACTGCGCACCGAGGAGGCCTTCGCCGGCGAGACGGTCGAACAACCCCTTGCAGCCCGAAAGCGCCGCCGGAACCCCGACGAGGCCGGCACAAAGCGTTTCGTCGAACATGGCAGGTACCGCGCAGCAGACCAGAACATGCAACTCGCCTTCGGAAAACCGCGAGAGCACTTCCGTCTCGAAAAAGTCCGCGAAGGGCGCCGGATCGGCCATGCCGTCCACCGGGGGCGGAAACACGCCGCGCCGGCGACGCAGGTCTGCACTCGCCAGATTGAGCAACGCTGCCCATCCTTCCGTCTGGCGATGCACCCCTTGTGCCAGGCGGGGATCGACGCCTGAGCCCATGGCCGCCAGATATTCGAGCGTTTCGATGCGGGAAAAGCGCAAGTCCTCGATACCCAGGTCCAGCACCGTTCGCGCAGCCTGCGCTCGCGCCAGCGAAATCGGAAGCGGCTGCCGGGTCGCAAACACGCATCGAAGGTTCGTCGGGGCGTAGTCGACGAGAAGCTGGATTGCCAATTGCACGCCTGGGTCGCGGGCGAGATGAGCGTCGTCAATGACCAGCACGACTTCGCCACTGTGCGCAGCAATACCTCGCACCAGCGCGATGATCACGCGCTCGATGCTTTCGTCATCGGGTTCGAGGCCGGCAAGCCGTGCAGGCTCGCGAGCGATCGGGAGATCCGTGAGCGCCAGCGACGCCACCAGGTCGGCCAGGAAGCCCGAAACGTCCGCGTGTCGCTCGGCGAGGTCCAGCCAGGCGACGTCCACACCGGCCGGCACCAGTTCACCCCGCCAGGAGGCCAGGAGGCTGCTCTTGCCGAAGCCGGCCGGCGCTCGCAGGACCACGTACCTGTGACGCGCATCGGCGAGCCTGTCGAGCAGGCTGCGGCGAATCAGGAGATAGCGGCTGCGTGTGCGCAGCGCCGGCGCACGACCGAGGGGCGCATTTTTCTTGCGCAGCCTGGTGAGGTCATAAGTTTGCATTGGCGTGGATTGTCTCCAACGCGCCACGCGGATTACCTTACGGCAGCGTCGAAAGTCCTGGCCGCTGACTCATAGGCGACACCGCGCCCCTGCCGCAATCGTCTGCGGCGCCGCGTTGAGCGTCTCGATGGCGAAGCCCGCCGCAGCCTTGTAACGCGCCGTGAAGGCCTCGCGCTCGGCTGCGAGCACCAGCGCCGAAATATCGGCGCACAGCTTGTTGTTGTACGCCTGCAACGCGGCGGGGCTCACGCCATGCTCGACGATCGCCGCGCCGAGCACCCGCGCGTCGACGATGGCCTGGCTTGCGCCGTTGGAACCCACCGGGTACATCACGTGCGCGGCATCGCCGAATCGGAGAAGAATGCACTCCGCCGCAGTTGCGGCCCTCATCAACCGATCAACCTCTGGAAGGAACCCATCCGTGAGCTTAATCACCACCAAGGACGGCGTCGAGATCTTCTACAAGGACTGGGGCCAAGGCCAGCCCATCGTGTTCAGCCACGGCTGGCCGCTCTCTTCCGACGACTGGGATGCGCAGATGATGTTCTTTCTGAAGAACGGCTATCGCGTCATCGCCCACGACCGCCGCGGCCACGGCCGCTCCAGCCAGGTCGACAGCGGCCACGACATGAACCACTACGCCGACGACCTGGCGGCGCTGACCGCGCACCTCGACCTCAAGAATGCGGTGCATGTCGGCCACTCGACCGGCGGCGGCGAAGTGGTGCACTATTTGGCGCGCCACGGAGAGAGCCGGGCGGCCAAGGCCGTGATCATCAGCGCCGTACCCCCGTTGATGGTGAAGACGGAATCCAATCCGGGCGGACTTCCCAAGGAAGTGTTCGACGACTTCCAGGCGCAAACCGCAAGCAACCGCGCCCAGTTCTTCCACGACATCGCCGCAGGACCGTTCTATGGCTACAACCGGCCGGGCGCGAAGCCGGCGCCGGGCGTGATCCTGAACTGGTGGCGCCAGGGAATGATGGGAGGCGCCAAGGCGCACCATGACGGCATCGTCGCCTTTTCCCAGACGGACTTCACCGAAGACCTGAAGAAGCTCAACCTGCCGGTGCTGGTGATGCATGGCGACGACGACCAGATCGTGCCGTATGCCGATTCGGCGCCGCTGTCCGCAAAGCTTCTGAAAAACGGAACGCTGAAAACCTACAAGGGCTTTCCGCACGGCATGCCGACGACCCATGCGGATGTCATCAACGCCGATCTGCTCGCTTTCGTGAAGGGGTGATGCCGCGCTCCGGTGGCTTTGCCAATCGATCCAGCCGGAGGCGTTGCCGCTCATCGGTGATGGCGCGCGCGGCGAGGTACACCGCTCCGGCGGCAGCCAGGCCGCCCGCGCCTGTCAGCAGGAAGAGCAGCAGGATCTGATACTTCACCGCCTCGATCGGATCCATGCCCGCGAGCAACTGGCCGGTCATGATGCCCGGCAGCGTGATGATCCCCGCAGCCGACATCTGGTTGACGATGGGGATCATCGCCCGACGGATCGACGACCGAAGCAGTTCGGCGAGCGCCTCGTGGATGGACGCACCCAGTGCGAGCTGGGCCTCGATCGCCGGACGCCGCAGCACCACGCCTTCCAGAAAGCTGTCGAGTCCAAGGCTCGCCGAATTGAGCACGCTGCCGAGCACGATGCCCATCAGCGGGATCGCGTAGCGCGGGTCGTACCAAGGCTGCGGGCGGATGGCCGTCATCAGCGCCAGCGCGACCGTGGCGACGCTCGAGATGCCGACCACTGCGGCGCTGATCCGGTAGTTGCCTGCCGATTGCAGCCTTCGCGTGGGACGTACCGCCACCTCGCGCGCCGCGGCCGCGATCATCAGCAGCACGATGACGAGCGTGACGCCCGGCGATGCGGCCCTGAAGACCACGCGCAACAGCAAGCCGACCAGCAGCAACTGCACGACCATGCGCGCTGCGGCCCACAACACCTGTCGGTGTAGATCGAGCCGCAGAAACAGAGAGGCAACCGCGCTCGCGAGAACCAGGACTGAGGCCAGCGCCACGTCGACCGCGCCGAGATGGACCACAGTGTTCACAGCGGGTGCAGTCCTTCACGCGTCATGGCATAGCGCCGCTGGCTCACGCGCTCGGCCTGGTCCGTGGAGTGCGTTACCCAGAGGATCGACAGGCCGTCATGGATGCGGCCCTGCAGCGTGGCCTCCATCGCCAGCGACGATGCACCGTCGAGCGATGCGGTCGGCTCGTCCAGCAAGAGCACCACAGGGCGGCGCGACAGCGAACGCAGCAGTGCAAGCCTTTGCCGTTCGCCAGTCGACAGGCGCACCACTTCTGCTTCAAGGATGTCGTCGGGCAGGTGAAGCAAAGGGAGAGCAGCCCGCGTCGGCTCCATGGACTCCGCCGGGAAGTGCGGCCCGACGGTCGGCTGCCACCACGCGGGTTCGGCCGCCTGATAGACGACTTGCTGCCGCCATTCGGTCGGGCGCCATGACTCCCGCGGACGGCCGTTCAAGGTCACGGTGCCGCTACCGGGATCGAGGTCGGCGACCAGCCGCATGAACAGGCTCTTGCCCACGCCCGAGGGTCCGACGATGGTCAGGCACTCGCCGCGCGCGAGATCGAGGTCGAAGGGGCCGCCATGCGCAGAACGGAGGCCACGAATGCTCAGCATGGGTGCTTCGTAACACTGGGTCACGTGTGCGTCAATCGCGCTGCTCTGATTCAGCAAGTTGTGGCCTCCATCGCTTTCACGAGAGTTTCACGGTCGCATGGGAATATTGCGCCAACCAAGCTCTCGACGAGAGCCGCGGTGGCCTTGATGCCATATGAAATACGCCTTGAATCATTCCCCCACCCGCCCCGCCACCTGAATCTTCAAGGAAGAGCCATGACATCCCAAGCCTGGGTGGAAACCATCTACATCGCCCCCGGCCACCCTCAGTGCAGGGTGTACGCCATGCCTTATCCGATGGGCCCGAACCAGAAGCCCGCGGACATCCTGCCCCAGCATCAGATGGACTGGCGTGAAGTCGCAAAGCTGGATGGCGAGCAGGAGCTTGTCTATATCGAGCCCGGCTATGCTGATCTGGCGGGCGATATCGCGGGCCAGATGGGTGGCGCGCATTTCGAGGTGACTCGCATCGTCGTGCCGACTCAACGCAGCACGATGACCTGCAACGCGACACGCAATCCGTTTTCGTAGGCTTCGTCAGCGGGTATGGCGCCACCGGGCCGCGCGACGACGCCCTGACGGGGCAAGCTCGGCGCCGGAACAGGAACCGCATCCGGCAAGACATCCGCCCATCGCGAAGCAGGCAGCATCACCGCTTCGCCGCCGCCACTGTTCTGCAGCACCATGCCGGCAAGGCGGCCGGCGGCATCGAGCACCGGACCTCCATCGGTGCTGCCGGCAATCCCGATGCCCAGCTTCCGAAGCCCAGCTTCGCCTTGGAACGCACCGAAGAAGCCTTGGGTCAGCCACGGCCAGGCCGGCGCCGCGTTCTCCATCGCGGCGTACTCGAACGCGAAGCCGGCGCTCCCCGCAAACGGATCGCGCGCAGCCACGGCCGGCATTCCTTCGGCGGCGAGCGGCGCGTCCAGGCGCAGTATCGTGACGCCCAGCGAACCGAGGGGCTGCGCCCCGAGGTCTGCATGCGCAAGCGTGGTCCGCCCCATGCCGTTGCGCAGCCAGATCGCCTTCGTGGTCTCGGGCCGGACCACGGCACTCGGCACCAGCGCCATCGTTCCATTGCCGATCAGCACGCCACCCGACGCCACACGGGCCGCGTCGGGGACCGCGGACTTGCCACCTTCCTGAACCGCCTGGGGCGCCATCCTGTGCGGCGTTTGCAGCATGAGTCCGCTCGCGACGGGTGCCGGGGACGCAAAGGCCCGGCGCACGTCGAGCGCCACCGGATCCTGCGGCAGGCGCTCGATGGTTTCCCGGAGCACGCGGTCGGCCACCGCTCCCTGCCCGCCCGCGCGCAAGAGCCACGCATACAACGCGCCTGCGGGCGCTGATTCAAGGTGTGCGCCGGCCACGTGCGCGCAGAACGCCAGCGCGCGCCGGTATTGCCCGGCCTGCATGTAGGCGCGCACCAGGCCCATCTCCGTGTCGGGCGCATGCAGCATCATGGCCGCGCGTTCGAATGTGTCGGTGGCAGCCGCGACATCGCCGCGCGCCAGTTCTGCCTCGCCGCGGCTCAGCAGCGCCGAGCGTTGATCCATCAGCACCGGGTCGTTCACGCGCATGTCGGTGATCGCGGCCGCGGAGCGCAGCGCAGGCTTCACCGCAGCCTCCTGCGCGCCGCAATACACGGCTGGCGGGCCCAGCATGAGCAGCGCCAGCGATACGGCCCGGGCTCTCGATATCAAGCGCGATCGCCTTCAGGGAAGCCGCGTGATCCGCGGAATCGCCAGCGCGGGCAGCGTCGGATCGTAGGCGGCCTTCGGCGCCTTGTAGCCGCCGTTCAGGTAGGCCGTCAGTGCGTCGATGTCCTGCGCGCCGCCGAGCGTATTGGTGCCACCGACCAGGACGGTGAAGCCGTCACCGCCGGTCGCCATGAAGTTGTTGACGGTCACCCGGTAGGTCCTGGTCGGGTTCTGCACCACGCCGTCGACCACGATGTTCTCGGGTGCGCCGGTCGCGACCGGGGGCGTCACGGTCACATCGATGGGCGTGAGCACAACGTTCACGATCTTCGAGCAGGCGGGAGCCGAGGCGCTCCACGAATACTTCAACCCGTTCGAGATTTGCATCACCCTCTGTGCCGTCTGTCCGTTGCATCCGGTGAACTGCTGCTCGAGCACATCCTTGAGTTGTTGCGCGGTCAGCGTCATCGTCACCAGGCTGTTGCCGAAGGGCTGCACGGTGAAGGCATCGCCGTAGGTCACGTTGTAAGGATAGGCGGCCGTCGGGCTCACGAAACCAGGATTGCGCACGCCACCGGCGTTCATGAACGCCATCACTGCGCCGCCGAGAGCGGCCGGCTGTGTGGCCTGCAATTGGGCATCTGCGATCAGGCTTCCAGCCGGCATTTCACCAGTTTCGTTCGCCGTGTTCGACAGCCCCGTGGTGATCGTGCCGATGACCTGGTTGGCCAGCGGCGATACCAGGGCGTTGTAGCCATCGACGATGTTCTTGACGCTTGGGTCGGTGACGATGGCGTTGTTGATCGCGACGTCGGTGCGGTCCACCAGGCGGTTCGTGGCCGACACCTTGAGCACCTTGTGCGATCGAGGATCCAGCGTGAGATCGATGTCGGTGAGCAAGCGACCGAAGGCGCTCGCGCTGGTGACGGGAACCAGCCGCCCCTTGCGGTTGGGCAGGCCGGTCGAACGCGGCGTGCTGACGGCGGCTCCGTTCACGTTCTTCACGTCCACAGTGTTCGCCGAGCAGTTGTAGGCGGCATGCGTGTGGCCGCTGATGACAAGATCGACCGCGTCGTCGAGGCCCTTCACGATCTTGCCGATGTCGGAGTCGGTGCCATCGGCATTCTTCAGGTTGCCGTCGCAGCCGTTGATGTCGCCGACGTTCGGGCTGGTCTGGAAGCCGCCCTGGTGCACGAGCACGACGATCGCATCGACGCCCTGTGCGCGCAGGCGCGGGATCAATGCATTGACTGTCTGCGCTTCATCGCGGAACTCCAGGCCGGCCACACCCGTGGGCGTGACGATGCCGGGCGTGCCCTTCAGGGTCATGCCGATGAACGCGACCTTCGCGCCTTCAAAGGTCTTGATGCCGTAGGCCGGAAACAAGGTGCGGCCCGTGGCCGTCTCGAAGACGTTGGCCGACAGCCACTTGAAACGGGCACCGTCGAAGGTGCCCATGGCGTTCGAGCCGAGGCCCTTGCAGCTGTTGGGGTCGGGCATGCCGTCGGTGATCTTGCAGCCGCCGGATTGCAGCCGCTTGAGTTCGCCGGAGCCCTTGTCGAACTCGTGGTTGCCGACGGCATTGAACTCGACGCCGATCTTGTTGAGCGTCTCGACCGCGGGCTCGTCGAAAAACAAGGCAGAGATCAGGGGCGACGCGCCGATGAAATCGCCCGCACCCACGACGACGTTGTTGACGTTCTGCGCCTTCATCCGCGCCACATAGGCGGCAAGGTATTCGGCGCCGCCCACTGCCGGGCGCTGCGCGGCGGGGACCACCGTATTGACTCCGAAGGTGCCGGGCGACTGCAGATTGCCGTGGTAGTCGTTGAAGCCGATGATCTTGACCTTGATCGGCTCGGGCGGTCGGCCATGGTTGCCATGGTCGTTGTCATGATCGTGATCGTTGTCGCGGCTGTGGTCGCGGTCCCTGTCGCGATTGCGATCGTTGTCATTTCCCCTGCCCCTGTCTCCGTCGTCGGCGCGACGAGACCCGGCGACATCGGGTTCGGCAGCATGCGCCGCGGTGGACATCGGCCCGATGCCCGCGGCGACTGTCGTCAGCGCGCAGGCGAGCAAGAAGCGGAATTTCGACATGAATGGCCCTCCAGGTTTTGATCTGCCAGCAAGTGCGCGAGCGCACTCGCGAACTCACCGGCAGAACTATCCTGGGTGACCATGACGGCGCAGTGCCACGCGCCCGTCGGTGAAACGTCGACATGCTTCTGTCACATGCGACGCTTGGAACTCCGGCCGCTCACCTCGGCCCGAAGCAAGGCAGATGGAAGATTTGCGGCGCCTACGACTTCCTCTTCAGCTTGACACCCTTCTCCCTCTCGAAGGATTCCACATAGCCGCGAGCCACCGCCCGCACCGCGCGGCCGATCTTTTCGTAGACGTCTTCGTCGAGATTGGCGAACGAGATCCGCGCCGACCAGTCCGGCGCCTCGAAGCCCCCGCCATTCAGCAGCACGATGCCGTGATCCTCGGCAAGCCTGAAGACGATGTCCAGCGGATGCACGTTTTCCTTGACCCACGCCACCAGTTCCTCCGTGCCGTACTTGCGCAGCCAGAACTCGAAATCGATCAACCCGTAGTAGTAGTCAAAAAGCGGATTGGCAGCCACGTCGACGCCAAGGCCTTCGAGCGTCAACAGCGCGCGCCGATGGCAGATTTCCATGCACGCCTTCTGGTAGACCTTCTGGTCGTCCATCAACTCATAGAGCGAGAAGAGGGACATCATCACCTGCTGCGGCAGCGACAGCCCCGCGGTGTGGTTGAGCGCCACGTCGCGGCTGTCGGCCACCACGCGGTCGATGAACCGGACCTCGCGCGGATGCGGCGTCAGCGTGCCGTAGCGCTTGTCGAGCTTCTTCAGCGTGGCGGCGTCGTGCTTGGCGATGTGCTGATCGAAGACGTTGTCCTCATGCACGGCAATCACCCCGAGGCGCCAGCCCGTGCAGCCGAAATACTTGCTGTAGGAATACACCCCGATCGTGTTGCGCGGGTAGGCGCCGAGGAGCGACCGAAAGCCCGGCACGAAGGTCCCGTAGACATCGTCGGTGAGCAGCATCAGGTCGGGGCGCTTCTTCAGGATCTCCCCGATCTTCTTGATGACAGATTCGGACAAGGCCATGGCCGACGGGTTGCCCGGGTTGACCACGAAGAAGGCCTTGATCTTGGGATCGAGCAGCTTGTCCAGTTCCTCGTCGGTGAACTGGAACCTGTTCTCCTGCGGCGCATGGATGGTCACGACGTTGAGGTCGTAGTCCTCCAGGTGCGGCATCTCCAGGTAAGGCGTGAAGATCGGAACACCCAGCGCGATGGTGTCGCCGGCGTTCAGCAACCGGTTGTTCTTGAGCGCCTTGAACGTGTAGCACATGGCGGCGGTGCCGCCTTCGACCGCATAGAGCTCGAAGGTGCCCTTGGGCCTCGGCTCGCCGCACATCGCCCACTGCAGAAACTCTCGCACGATGATCTCGTTGTGCACCAGCATGCGGTCGGGCACCGGGTAGTGGTCGCCGATGATCGAATCAACGAGTTCGTTGACGAAGGCGTCCGGCTTGAAATTGAATTTCAGCACCGCCCACGGAACCATCCGCTTCAGGAAGTCGGCACCCGGCAGGTCGTCATGCTTGGCCAGCCACGCCTGCAGGCGGTCCGCACAACCTTCCGCGCGCGGAATGCCGCCGATGCCCGGTGCCACGTCCATGACGCGCTTGGTTTCCTGCACCGCGAACTGGCCCAGCGTGAAGAAGGCTTCGCGCGGCTCGGTCGCGACCCAGTTGGGGTTGCCTCGACCTGCATTGAGATAGGCAATCGCGGATGACTTGGCCGCCTTGGTCGCCGACTCGGCCAGGAAATTCTTGATCTCGAAAGGGCCGAGGGCCTCGTAGTTGCGCAACGTCAAAAGATCCATTTACTTGCTCCTTGAACGAAATAGCGAGGTCGTCGCCACGAGCTGATTCGATGAAGAACGGTGTCAGCTTCCGCCGCTGAGCTTCATCATCGCGATCACGATGAACAGGCCCCAGATCGTGAGAAAGGTGTTGCCCACCGCGTAAGGCATGCCATAACCGAGCGCCGGAATGTTGCTCTTCGCCGCGTCCTGCACCATGCCGAGCGCCGCCGTGGTCGTGCGCGCACCGGCGCAGCAACCGAGCAGGATGGCCGGATCGAAGTGGAAGATGAAGCGCGCCACCAGGACGGCGATCAGCAGCGGGACCGAGGTCGCGACCACGCCCCAGAGGAACAGGCTCACGCCCAGCTTCTGCAGGCCGCTGATGAAGTCGGGCCCGGCGTTGATGCCGACGATCGCGATGAACACGTTCAGGCCGAGGTTGTTGAGAAGCCACAGCGCAGGCGCCGGGATCTGGCCGAACTTGGGCTTGATGGTGCGGTAGTAACCCAGGAACAAGCCCGCCAGCAGCGCGCCGCCAGAGGTTGAAAGGCTGATCGGCACGCCACCGATCTTCACGCTCAACACGCCGATCAGGCCACCGATCAGGATGCCCGCCGCCATGAAGGAGATGTCCGTCGCATCGGTCGGTCGATCGGCGTAGCCCAGTATCCGCACGACGGCATTCACGTGATCGACACTGCCGCCGATGCGAATCACGTCACCACGAAGGATCTCGGTGCCCGGAAGCCGCGGGATGTCGACAAGGTGGCGAGTGATCTTGGTGAGATAGACGCCGCGCGCTTCTGGCAGCTCGGCCAGCTCGGCGATCGTCTTGCCGTTGATCGCCTTGTTCGTGATGAACACATCGACCACGGTCGCCGGCATGTCCAGCAATTCGTGGTCATCGACCTCTTCGAGGATCTTCTCGACTTCGTCCACGAGGAGATGTCGGGCACCCGAGATCGCCACGAGATCGCCCAGCTGCAGCACGCTGTCCGCCTGGGCCACGATGATCTGGCCGCCGCGCTTGATGCGCTCGAAGAAGACCCGCACGCCAGGGAACGTGTCCTTGCAGCGCTTGCCGGCCAGGCCGCTCTGCTCGGTGATGCGATAGCCGCGCAGCCCGAAGTTGCGATATGCCGAAAGGATGCCGGGCTGAACCGATTTGGCGCCACCGCCGAGCTTGGCCTCGTAGTCCTTGCAGGCCTGCTCGATGTCAGCGCCGATCATCTTGGGGCCCAGCTTGGACAGCAGCAGCGCCGAACCGACGGTGCCGTAGATATAGGTCACCGCATAGCCGACCGGAATCGCCCCGAGCATGCTCTTGACCACGTCCGGCGAGAGGCCGGACTTGTTGATTTGATCGGTGGCCACGCCGATCGAGGCGGAGATCGTCTGGGAGCCTGCATACAGGCCCACCGCGTAGCCCACATCGAGCCCGGCGAAGTAGGCGCACGCAATCGGTACGACCAGACAGAGCACCATGACAATCAACGTGAATGCGATCTGCTTGGGTCCGTCCTTGCCAAGTCCCGCAAAGAACTGCGGCCCGACCCCGTAGCCCACCGCGAACAGAAACAGCAGGAAGAAGGCTGACTTGATCGGACCCGGGATCGACAGGCCCAACTGTCCAATCGCAACACCCGCGATCAAAGTTGCGGTCACCGCCCCGAGGCTGAATCCGAAGAACTTCTTGGGCCCCAGCCAGAAGCCGAAAGCCAGAGCGGCGAACAGGCCGAGTTCAGGATACTGCTTCAGCGTTTGCACAAGCCAATCCATGAGGGACTCCTTTTTGTCGGTGTCAAACTCGCGCATGCGCTGTCACATGCTTACTGGTCGTCGTGTGGGGCTCCAGGGTCGCGAATACACCACCCTCGGCTTTTTAGCAGGCGAATCCGCCGTGGCGATTGACATCCATCAAGTTGCGCCTGGGGTGCGCCAGCACAATTAAGCATCGCGCGCAGCCGGGATGGCAAGCTGCACCAAAGTGCAACCACTGTTGCCCAAAGGTACGAGCACGCAAACGCGCGTGAATGGAATATCTTCCACCGATTCTCAAGCGCGCCTGGAGGCACAGCATGTCCCAAGACAAGGCCGATAGTCATACAGATGACATGTCGATGGCGGACTTCTTTTCCGCTGCCGAAGCAAGACGAGAGCGCTGGAGCCGTCTCCAGGTCTGCACCGAAGCCTACACAGGCGGCGGCATGCACAAGGACAAGTTCGCGGCGGAAATCAGGACGCTGCTCGATCAGATCGAACCGCTGGAAGGCTATTGGGCCTACCCGGGCGCAACGCTCATGCGTGCCCTGCGCGATCTCCTCGCCGACGGCGATGCCGCTGGTCTCGCGAACGCCGCGCATCGCATCAAGGCTTCGATCTTCTCGGGCTCCTACCGTCACGACGCGACGGCCTGGAACATCGACGAGGACACGGAAGTCGACCTGGGCGATCGCATTCCACCGGGCCTGGTGGCCGACTCGGTCCATCGGCCGTACTTCGAGATCCTCACCGTCGCGCCCGAGATCGCCAAGACCGCCAATCCGCAGCGCGAGCTGCGCAAGCTGAGGCGGACCGAGGACCCGTTCACCTACGAGGCCGTCCAGACCTTCAGCCTCGAAGACGCCATCGTCGCGACGATCGTCAACTTCAATCTGCAGGCCGTCGTCATCTATGACGGATTCCGCTACAAGTCCAGGCACGCATTGCCGGCGCTCCACGAACTGATCAAGCGCTTCGGCCATCTGGAGGAAGACGGCATGCCGCGGGACTACGGCCTCACGCTGGCCAACTTCCTCAAGAAGATCAGGCCGGAGATCGACATCTACCTGGTGACCGAACGCGGCGTCGATGCCGCTGCCATGAGCATTGACGCCAAGGCGGTCCGGCGTGTGTTCTACGAGATCGAGGAGCTGATGGAGATCCATCTGAGCATCCTCGCGGGTGTCAGCGACCGTTACGAAACCCCCTTCTTCGACAACCTCAAGAAATACGCGGCGCGACCGATCGGGACCTTCCACGCGCTGCCCATCGCGCGCGGCAAGTCGATCTTCAAGTCGCACTGGATCAAGGACATGGGCCAGTTCTACGGCGCCAACCTGTTCCTCGCGGAATCGTCGGCAACGACAGGCGGGCTCGACAGTCTTCTGGACCCGACGGGGAACATCAAGGAAGCGCAGGACATGACCGCGCGCGCCTTCGGCGCGGATCACGTCTACTTCGCCACCAACGGCACATCGACCTCCAACAAGATCGTCGTGCAGGCGCTGTGCCGGCCCGGCGACATCGTGCTCATCGATCGCAACTGCCACAAGTCGCACCACTACGGACTGGTGCTGGCGGGCGCACAGCCCTTCTATCTCGAGGCCTATCCGATGGTGGCCTATTCGATGTATGGCGCCGTGCCGCTGCGCACCATCAAGCAGGCGCTGCTGACGCTCAAGGCGGAGGGCAAGCTCGACAAGGCCCGGGTCGTCGACCTCACCAACTGCACCTTCGACGGCCACATGTACAACTGCCGGCGCGTGATGGAGGAATGCCTGGCCATCAAGCCCGACCTGATCTTCCTGTGGGACGAGGCGTGGTTCGCCTTCGCGCGCTTCTCGCCGTTCCACAGGCGGCGCACGGGCATGGGCGCGGCGCAGGATCTGGAAGACCGGCTCCTGACGCCCGAGTACCGCGTCGAATACGAAAGCTGGAAAGCGAAGCTCAAGGGCAAGGTGGGCGACGACCTCGACCCGAAGGATCCGTCATTGCTCGACATGCGGCTGATGCCGGACCCCGATCGTGCGCGGGTGCGCGTCTACCAGACCAACTCGACCCACAAGTCGATGTCCGCGCTGCGGCAGGGTTCGATGATCCTCGTGCGGGACCAGGACTTCCATCAGGTCGAGGAGCAGTTCCACGAGGCGTTCTACACGCATACCTCCACTTCGCCGAACCAGCAGATCATCGCGTCGCTCGATGTCGCGCGCAGGCAGATGGAGCTCGAGGGCTACGAACTCGTCATGCAGGCGGTGGCGCTTTCCATTGACCTGCGGCGGCAGGTCAACACGCACCCGCTCATCTCGAAGTACTTCCACATCCTCACGCCGGGCGAGATGGTGCCGAAGGAGTTCCGCGCCTCGGGCGTCGAGGACTACGCCAAGCCGCATGCGACCTGGATCGAAATCCTCGCGGCCTGGGAGACCGACGAGTTCGCGCTCGATCCGACACGCATCACGCTGGTCACGGGCCGGGCCGGCTATGACGGGACCGAGTTCAAGGGCCTGCTGGCTTCGAAGTACGACGTGCAGATCAACAAGACGTCGCGCAACTCGATCCTCGTCCAGATCAACATCAACAACACGCGCAGCGACGTCGCGCACTTGCTGAAGGTGCTGGCGGACATCTCGCGCGACAAGGAGCGCAGCCTGCTGGAAGGCGGCAAGGCCGCGCGTGCCGCCTTCGAGGCGCGCGTCAAGGCGCTGATGGACGATGTTCCGGACCTGCCCAACTTCAGCCACTTCCACGACGTGTTTCGCGATGACGCGAAAAGCGCCACCACCGAAGGCCACATGCGCGCGGCCTTCTACATGGCCTACCGGGAAGAAGACTGCGAGCACATCAAGCTGGCGGACAAGGCGATCGACGACCGCCTGAAGAAAGGCCCGGACCTGGTTGCAGCGAACTTCGTCATCCCCTACCCTCCGGGCTTTCCGATCATGGTGCCGGGCCAGGTCATCGCAGCCGACACGATTCAGTTCATGCGAAAGCTCGACGTGAAGGAAATCCACGGCTACAACGCGAGCCTCGGGCTGAAGCTGTTGAAGCCGGAGGTGCTCGGAAAGCGCAAGAAGAAGAACGGTTCCACGGATCTCTGAACGATGAGGAGAAACGACATGGGGAAACTGGGCGGGGCCGTGCTGACCGGTCTATTCTTCGCGACCGGTGCCGTCGCACAGACGAGCCAGGTGCAGGGGCCGGTGACAGGCAACAGCGTCACGCTGTTCGGCGTCGCCGATGCAACCATCGCCTACGGCACCGGCAGCATCGGGACGCTGACCCAATTGACGAGCGGCGGCAACACGACTTCACGCCTGGGCTTCCGCGGCCTCGAGGATCTGGGCGGCGGTCTGGCCGCTGGCTTCTGGCTCGAGTTCGGCTACAACGTCGACAACGGCACGGGTGTCAATACCAACATCAACAACCAGCCGGACGGCAATGTCTCCGGCTTCAACATGAACCGTCGCGCCACGGTCAGCCTGATCGACCTCTGGGGCGAATTGCGGCTCGGAAGAGATTTCACGGCGACCTATCGCAATCGCGACCAGACCGATCCGTTCGCGACCAATGGTGTCGGTGCATCGCAACCCTATGTGGGCTCGATCGCGGGAGTGACGGCCACGCGCGCATCGAACATGGTCGGCTATTTCCTGCCGGGCAGCCTGGGCGGCTTCTTCGGCGAAGTGCAGTACTTCATGGGCGAGAACGACAACACGACCGGATTGCCGCACGTGAGCGATGGCAACGGCTACGCAGCGCGCGTCGGCTATGCCACGGGTCCGTTCGCCGCGGCCGTGTCGACCGGCAAGACGCTGTATGCCCGCAGCCTGACCACGGGCGACATTCCGGTGGTCAACGTCGGGGCCTCCTGGGATTTCGATGTCGTGAAGGTCACCGGGGGCTACTTCCACGACAAGGTCGACCAGTTCCTCCCGGTGACGGGCACGGGCTACATCGCGGGCGCCATCATCCCGGTGCTCAAGGTGGACCAGTTGAAGCTCAGCTACTCGGTCTATGGAACCAACGCGATCGGCGACCCGCGTGCGTACAAGTACGCCATCGGCTACGTCTACAACTTCTCGAAGCGCACGGCCGTCTACACCACCTTCGCGTACGTCAACAACAAGGGCGGATCGACGGTCGCAGTGAACGGCGCGATCACGGCGCCCAACCAGAGTTCTCACGGTTACGACTTCGGCCTGAAGCACAGCTTCTAGCCCACGGAGATCGATGATGAAAATGCTTCCGGCAGTGTCGACGGCGCTCGCGGCATCCGTGCTGCTGGCCGTGGCGCCTCACGCCCAGACGACGGACCAGGCCACCCAGGATGCCGCGCGGGCGGCGCGGATGAAGGCAGGCGAGGAGGCCGCGCGAGGCCCGCAACTGGGCGAGGGCAACCCCATCCCCGAAGCCGCCCGCAAGTACACCCCCGAGGAACGCGCCGCCGCCCACGCGGCCCGGCGCGGCGGAGGCGCCACCGCAGCCAAGAAGACCGCGCCCGCGGAGGGCAAGCCGAAGCCCGATCCCCGCCCGACCCTCGGAAGCCCGGAACGCGCCGCCGCCCGTGCCAAATACCGGGAGGATGCCGCGAGGGCCAACAAGGCCGGCGAGATCAAGTCCAAGGGAGAGATGACCAACTGAGCCGTTCAGGTGAGCTGGATGCGCCGCATCAAGGCGGCTGGCGTGCGCGGCCAGCCCACGCGGCCAAACCACGCGCCTCCTGCAATCACGGCAGCGATGACGAAGGCATACACCACGAGTGCCAGGCCCTGTGCAACGAATACGTGTATCAAATCACCTCCGCAGCGCAACGCAAGCCATCCTCCGATCCCCGCCACGGCCAAGCGTGCGAGGTTGCCAACCACAGGCCACGCCAAGCGCCCCGACCCTTGCGACGCGAAATGCAGCACCTGTGCGACGCCGAAGAAGCCGTACAGCGGGCCAACCGCCCGCAGGTACTGGGCGCCGGAATCCAGCATGGCAGGATCATTGCCGAACAGCATCAGCCAGGGGCGAGGGAAGCTCGCCGCCGCCAGGCCGATCGCCTCGGTGATGGCAAAGCACATCGCGGCCCCGATCCACGCGGCCTTGAGGGCGCGCTCTCCGCGGCCGGCGCCTATGCAGGTGCCGACGATGGCCACCAGCGGTGCGCCAAAGCCGAACACCAGCGGCACCATCAGGTACTCGAGGCGCGCGGCAGTGCCGTAGCCGGCGATCGCGCCGGGCCCGAAATGCCCCGACAGTGCCGTCGCGATGCCGATCGACAGGTTGGTGGCCACCGTCGCTATCGCGCCGACAAGGCCAACACGCAATATGTCGCGAAACAGCGGCCAGCGAAGCCGCACACCCGCGAGCCTTGGCTTGAGCAGGCTGCGCGGCGAACGCAGGTACATCCAGAGCGCGAGCGTTCCCGCGAGGTAGTAGAGCAGCAGCGCCGCCGCGCCGCCGGCAATGCCCATGCCAGGAATCGGACCCCAGCCGAAGATGAGCAAGGGCGACAGCGGAACAAGCACCACCACGCCCGCAACGGTCACGTTGGCTGGCACGGCCATGTTGCCGGTGCCGCGAATCACCGCCGCCAGCGAGTTGAAAAGCCACACGAGCACCGCGCCGGCAAACACCCAGTTCGAGTAGACCAGCGCAGCATCGAGCGACGCGCCGGTGCCACCCATCAGCGCATACAACCAGCGTCCACCCAGCAGCAGTGCCAACGTGAAAGCAAGCCCGAAGCCGAGCGCGATCACCAGCGCGTGGATCACCAGCGCATCGGCATCGTCCCGGCGTCGCGCGCCGAGCGCTCGCGCAATCGACGACGCGATAGCGCCGCCGATCGCGCCTGCGGAAGTCATCTGCATCAGCATGACAATCGGAAACACGAGCGCCATCGCAGCCAGCGCGTCGGTGCCGAGCTTGYCGACGAAATAGGTTTCGATGAGCCCGGCGGAGGCCTGCGCGACCATCACCAGCACGTTGGGTGCCGCCAGGCGCAGCAGGGTCGGAGCAATGGGCGCTTCCAGAAGGAGGCGCGTACGTGGATCGATGGCGGTCATGGTGTGACCTCAGGGCAAGGCGACCGCACGGACCGGCTGGCCTCATGGGTCGGGAGGTCTACCATGGCCGGCACGGCACTGGTGTGGACGCTGCAGCAGGCACGCACCACAGGGCCCCAGCGCTTGGCATAGGACTCGATGGCGAGCCCGTCTTCGAAGGCTTTGTCCATCAGGAAGAGGCCTGGCGCCGGACAGGTCGCACCGAGTTCCGTCAATAAAGGTTTGAGCAAGTACTCCGCAGCCAGGCCGTGTTCGGCCGTGGCGCCGAGCATGAGTGGGATGGCGACGACTCCTTGCAGGCCGGTCCCGCCTGCGAACTGTTCGAGAAAGAGTTTCAGCAAGCCGGTGAACGTGGCCTTGTAGGTCGGGCTCGCCACGATCACGAGGCGCGATTCGGCAACTGCGCTCACGGCCGCCTGGATGGCCGAGGTCTTGTCGCCGAGAAGCGCGGGGCCGAGTTCGGAAACCTCAATCACGTTCTCGGGTGCGCTATACGTAAGCGCCTCGGCAAGCATGGAAGCAGCGCGCGCAGTGCGCGAGCCCGGCTTTGGATTGCCGATGATGATCGACGTTGTCATGGCGTTTCCCCTGCGAGGCTGGGGTCCGGATTGCCGAGGAAGAACTTCAACGCCATGCGCTGGATGAAGGTGCCGTAGGGCGGATAGAAGAGATCGATAGGAAAGAAGCGGTGCCGCTTGAACACCGTCCTCGCGTGCGACAGCTCCCGGAAGCCTTCCGCGCCGTGGTAGTTGCCCATGCCCGAGTTGCCGATGCCACCGAACGGCGCATCGTGGTTGACCACGTGCCAGCCCCAGTCGTTGACCGACACGCCGCCCGAGTGCGTACGGCGCAGCAGTTCGTCGCGCTCGGCGCTGTCGTGGCTGAAGCAGTAGAGGGCCAGCGGCCGTTCGCGTTCGTTGATGAAGGCAATGGCTTCGTCCATCGTGTCGTAAGGCACGATCGGCAGGATGGGGCCGAACAGTTCCTCGGACATGATCCGCATGTCGAGCGTGAGCTTCGTGACGATCTGCAGCGGCAACGTGCGCGCATTGCCCACAGGCGCCGGTCCGCAGGATTCGATGTGGGCGCCCTTGGCGCGCGCGTCGTCCAGAAGCGCGGTAATGCGGCTGTACTGGCGCTCGTCCACCACCGAGGTGAAATCCGGGTTGCCCGTCGTCTTGTTGCCATAGAAGCCCTGGAAGGTGCGACGCACACCGGCGATGAAATCGGTCACACGTTCATGCGGCACCAGCGCGTAGTCGGGTGACACGCAGATCTGCCCGGCGTTCGTCGTCTTGCCGTGGGTGATGCGCTTGGCCGCGTCGGCGACCGGGTAGTTGCGCGTGACCAATGCCGGCGACTTGCCGCCGAGTTCGAGCGTGACCGGCGTCAGATTCGCCGCCGCGGTGCGCATCACGAGACGGCCCACGCCCGGCGATCCGGTGAAGACGATGTGGTTGAAGGGTTGCGAGGTGAAGACGTTCGGGTCGATCAACTCCTCGCCGACGACGGCCACCAGGTCTTCCGGGAAGACCTCCGAGAGCATGGCCTTGCACACCGCGTTGGTGTTCGGCGTCGCTTCCGGCATCTTGATCATCACGCGATTGCCTGCGGCGAGTGCCGCGATGGCCGGCCCCAGCGCCAGGTAGACCGGGAAGTTCCAGGGCGTGATCACGCCGACGACACCCTTCGGCTGGTAGACCACCTTGATGCTGTTGCTGAGGAACAGAAGCTCGGTCGAGCGGCGACTCGGCTTCATCCAGCGCCTGACATGCCGGATGGCGTGGTTGAGTTCCAGCATAGGGCCCAGCACATCGAGCATCTTGGATTCGGCATGCGCGCGCTGCCCGAAGTCCTTGCTCGCGGCGTCGGCCAGCATGTCCTGATAGCGAGAGAGTTGCCGCTTGAGCGCCTTGAGTCGATCCAGCCGCTCGCTCGCGGTGGGCGATGGTGCCGCCCGGAATGCGGCTTGCTGCGAGACGAAGATGTGCGCGACACGTTCGTTCGCCGCGACCGCCGAAGGCGATTGGAATGGTGTGTTGTTCAAAGCAAACCCCGGAACAGAAGGCCTATCACGGCCAGTTGACTTGGGAAATAGCCCTTGTGCTTGGGCAAGTCGTCGTGTGCGTCGGTCACGCGGCGGTGATAGAAGATGTGCATGGAAGCGGGCGGCAGCGTCGAAGGGTCGGCGTAGTTGCCTGTTGGCACGAACGCCAGCCTGGCGGGACCCGCAAGGCCGAATTCGACGACCGGCTTGCCGCACGAAGGGCAGCTGCCGCGGACGATGTTGGGAGGCAGGCGGTACTTCTTGAAGACGACCTGTGACTCGTCCGCCAGGGCAACGTCGCGGGCCCGGAGCACCGTCACGTCCGAGCAAGGCTTGCCTGTGTAGGCCTGGCAGATTGCGCAATGGCAGATGAAGCGCGCGAAAGGACGGGTGTTCAACCGAAACCGGCTGGCGCCACAAGCGCAAGAGGCGGCGGCTCCGCCCTGGACGTCATTCATGCGTTGCTCCCGACTGAAGACGCCGGCATCAGCACATCGGCGTACTTCTGCCGCAGGTCCATCTTCTGGACCTTGCCGGTCGCACCGAGCGGCAGGCTGTCGACGAAGATCACCTCGTCGGGCAACCACCACTTGGCGACCTTGTCGCCGAGGAAGGCGAGGATGTCTTCCTTCTCCACGGCCTGGCCGGCCTTCTTCACCGCGCACAGCACCGGGCGCTCGTCCCACTTCGGATGCCGCACGCCGATGACCGCCGCCATGGCGAGCGCGGGGTGACCGACCGCCGCGTTCTCCAGATCGATCGAGCTGATCCACTCGCCGCCGGACTTGATCACGTCCTTCACGCGGTCGGTGATCTGCATGTAGCCGTCGGCGTCGATGGTGGCGATGTCGCCGGTCGGGAACCAACCATCGCGCAACGCCGGCTTCTCGCCGTTGAAGTATTCGGAAACGATCCACTGACCGCGCACCATCAGTTCTCCGGCGGACTTGCCGTCGCGCGGCAGTTCGTTGCCGTCCGCATCGGCCACCTTGAGCTCCACGCCGAACACAGCGCGGCCTTGCTTGCTTCGCAAGGTGTATTGCTGCTCGGCATCCAACCCCGCATGCTTGGCCAGCGGCACGCCCTGCGTGCCGAGCGGACTGGTTTCGGTCATGCCCCAGCAGTGGCGCACTTCGACGCCAAAGTTCTCCTCGAAGTCCCTGATCAGCGACTGCGGCATCGCCGAGCCGCCGACCACGGAACGGCGCATCGTGGAGGGCCGGAGGCCGTGCTGTGCCATGTGCTGCGCGAGCCCCAGCCAGATCGTGGGAACGCCGGCGCTGCATGTCACGCCTTCGGACTCCATGAGTTCGTACAAGCTGGCGCCGTCGAGCTTCGGACCGGGAAGCACGAGCTTGCAGCCGGTCATGGGTGCCGCATACGGAATGCCCCAGGCGTTCACGTGGAACATGGGCACGACCGGCAGGACGCAATCCCGAACCGACAGCGAGAGCGTGTCGGGCATGCCCAGCGCGAAGCTGTGGAGCATCGTCGAGCGATGCGAATACAAGACCCCCTTGGGGTTGCCGGTGGTCCCCGAGGTGAAGCACAGCGCGCTCGCGGTGCGCTCGTCGAACTCGGGCCATGCGTACGCATCGTCTTGCGCATCCATCAGCGTCTCGTAACACTGCAGATCAGGCAGGCTCGACCGTGCCGGCATGTGCGCGGCGTCGGTCATCAGCACGTAGGCGCGAACACCCGGGCACATCGGCGCCACCGCCTCCACCAGCGGCAGGAAGGTGCTGTCGAACAGCACCACCTTGTCTTCGGCGTGATTGAGGATGTACGCAAGCTGCTCCGCATGCAGGCGCGGATTGCAGGTATGCAGGACTGCACCACTGCCGGACACCGCGAAGTAGGCCTCCAGGTGACGGTGGTTGTTCCACGCCAGCGTCGCGATGCGCGAGCCGCGGCTCATGCCGAGCGTGGTCAACGCCTTGGCGAGACGGCGCGCGCGCCGACCGAGATCGCGATAGGTATATCGAAGCAGCGCGCCGTGGGTTTCGCGCGAAACCACCTCGACGTCGCCGAACTGCCGCTCCGCGTGTTCGAGCAAGCCCGAAAGCAGCAGCGGGCGGTCCATCATCAAACCGAACATCATCCGTTCCTTGTGTCGTGAGTTGTCCCTGCGGGCACCTCGCCCGCCTGGGAAATTCAGTGAATCCCGGTGACGAAGAACCGCCCCGGGTCGTGTGCTTCAGCCGAGTGCCGCCCTGGCACTCGTGGGCTGCGGGCCCTGCGTCTTCGGTGCGGGGTGCCAATCGGCCGCCCGTTTCAGCGTGGCCGCATAGGACCGAAGACCGCTGCGGAAGAGCGCCAGCGCCACACCGCCGGCCACCAGGAACACGATGAGCATCGACATGCCGATCGCCTTCGAATCGCGCAGGACGTAGTCGGTGATGATGCCGATTGCGACCGGGCCGAGGCCCGCGCCGAGGAGGTTCACGGCGCCGCTGAACAGGGCCGCCACCTGGCCGCGCATCGGCGCCGGGGTGATTTGCGCGACGATGGCCGGGCCGATGCCGAACAGGAACATCGCGAAGAAAGCGGCGAAGCCCAGGAAGATGGCGGCCGGCGTCGCCGTGGCCGCCAGCACCATGGCGCAGCCCGATGCCGTGATGCCAGCGGCGCCCAGCATCGCGGCGCGCAGGTAGCCGTGAACGACCCCGCGCCGGATCCAGCGCTCGCCCAGCCAGGAGCCGAAGAGCGTGCCCGCGGGGCCGGCGACCAGCATCAGCAACCCGAACAGCTTGCCGATCTCCTGGTAGCTCCAGCCGAAGTGGCGCACGAAGTAGGTCGGTGCCCAGCCGGCGAAGCCGTAGACCGACATGTAGAAGATGCCGGCGCCCGCGATGAAGGCATTGAAGGTGCGGCCGTTCTGGACGATGTAGTCCTTGACCTGCGCCACAGGCGCGTTGACGATCTTCGGCCCAGCGCCTTTGCTGCCCCTGGCCCCCTTCTTCGCGACACGAGGCTCGGGCACCGCCAGCATGAAGATCGCCACGACCACACCCGGCAAGCCCACGGCAATGAAGGTGGCCTGCCACGGCTCAATGACGCCCAGCAAGGGCAGTACAGGCCGCGACACCGTGTAGGCGCCCAGGATCAGGCTGCCCGCGAACAGGCCCACGCCGGAGCCCACCGGGCCGGCGGCGCCGAAGACACCCATCGCACGGCCGCGCTTTTCCGGCGCGAACAGATCCGCCACCAGCGAGACGGTGCCCGGAATCAGCACCGCTTCCCCCACCGCCACCACGATGCGCGCGGCCAGCAGGTGCCAGTAGTCGTTGGCGAGGCCGCTGGCGGCAGTCGCCAAGCTCCAGACGGCAATGCCGATGGCGATGATCACGCGTCGGTTGCCACGGTCGACAAGCCGCGCGATCGGAAGGCCCATCACGCCATAGAAGGCCGCGAAGGTGAAGCCGTGGAGCAGCCCTATCAGCGTGTCGTTGACGCCGAGCGACTTCTGGATCGGCCCGACCAGCAGGGTCAGGATCTGGCGATCCATGATCGAGAAGATATAGGCGACCAGGAGCACAGCGACGGCGTACCACGCGCGCCCCGTACTGACCGTGGGGAGGTCTTCGCCGCCCCGGATGATTGATGCATGCATGTTTGTCTCCGCTATCGTTGTTCTTGCTTGCCGCTCAGGCCTGGGCGGCCTGGGCTTCCTCGCGCCAGATGTTGTTCTCGCGCCAGAAGTTCTCCTTGCGCCAGTGCTCGGGCAGGCCGTTCGCGGTGGAACGGATGACGCGCTTGAGCAGCAGCTTCAGCACCTGCGCCTCGCGGTAGTCGAGTTCGCGTTCGGCATCGCCTTCGGCCGCCTTGCAGCAGGCCAGCAGCTCCATCGCGTAGGCACGGCCTTCGGGGATGAAGTGCACGAGTTGCGCACCGCCGTCGCCCTTCTCGAGACGCACCAGGCCGCGCTCGGCCAGCGCCAGCACGTGGGCCGTGTCGACGTGATCGCCTGAGATGGCCACCAGGCGCGCGATCTCCTCGCAGCTGCGGCCATCGCCCATGCTCAGCACGCTCAGGATGTTGTAGTGGATGTCGCGAAGTCCCTTGTCCTTCAGGTTGGCCTTGATAGGCATAAGCAGCTGGTAGTAGGCACGCCCCAGCAGGTTGCCAAGCCAGTCGCCGCCGAAGGTGGCGCTGATGTCCGTTTCATCGGCTTTCTTGAGTAGCAAACCGTAGTTCCCTCCGTGGAAGATCAAGGGTGGTTGAGCGAAGGTGTCGAAGTTGAGCACCTCGCCCACGAAGATCACGTGGTCACCGCCGTCGTACTGGTAGGCGACGCGACACTCGAAGCGGGCCGAGCAGCCGTCCAGCAGCGGCACCTCCCCGTGCCCCCGCGCCGCCTTGATGCCGGCGAACTTGTCCGCGCCGCTCTTGGCGAAGCGGTTGGACACCGCCTCCTGGTCGGCCGACAGGATGTGCACCGCAAAGTGCTCCGAGCCGGTGAAGGCCTGGATGCTCGAGGATGTCTTGCCCAGACTCCACAGCACCATCGGCGGGTCCATCGACACCGAGTTGAAGCTGTTGGCCGTCAGGCCATAGTCCTTGCCGTCGGCGCCGCGCGTGGTCACGACGGTGACGCCGGTGGTGAATGCGCCGAGTGCCTTGCGGAACTGGGCCTTGTCGATCGTTGCAGTCATGTCTTGTCTCCTGTTTGGGTGGGGTGATCCGGCGCGCTAGTTCATGAGCAGCGGCATGACCATGCGGCCGAAGCGCTCGGCCTCTTCGTGATGGGGGTATCCCGAGAGGCAGAAGCCGGTGCAGCCCACCTCGATGAATTCGCGCAGCTGCGCCGCCACCTGCTGCGGGTTGCCCACCACCGCGACGCCGGCGCCGGGACGCACCTCGGTGATGCCGGTCCACAGGTGCGGGGTCATCTTTCGGCCCACCGTCTTGGACAACTCGCGCTGGCGGTTGTTGGCCGCCGAGCTGGCGGAGCTTTCCAGGTGCTTCACGAAGGCCTTCGCAGCGGGCGTATCCGCGCCTTCGATCAGGCGATCGGCCGCTGCCCAGGCTTCTTCCTCGGTCTCGCGCACGATGACCTGCAGGCGCATCGAGAACTGGATCTCGTGCTCGCGGCCGTACTTGGCGGCGCGCTGGCGCATCGCCTTGATTTCCTCGCCGATCTTTTCCGGATAGTCGCCCCAGAAGAGGTGCACCGCCGAGTGTTGCGCCGAGATCTCGGCCGCCTGCTCGGAGCCGCCGCCCAGGAAGAAGGGCGGATGCGGCCGCTGTACCACATGGGGCACGATCTTCGGGCCGTCGACGCGGTAGTGCTTGCCGTCGAACTTCACGCCCTCCTCGGTCCACAGGCGCTTCATGAGGCGCACTTCCTCCTCGAGTTGCTCGTAGCGCAGTTCCTTCGAGGCGAAGCCGCCTTCTGCAACAGCATCCTTCTCGCTGAGGCCTGCGATCAAGTTCAGGTAGACGCGGCCGCCCGAGAGCTGGTCCATGGCCGACACCATCTTGGCGTGCGCTACCGGGTGGAAGTAGCCCGGCTTGATAGCCACCAGCGCCTTCAGCCGCTTCGTGCGCGCCAGCATGAAGGAAGCCGTGACCCAGGCGTCCCAGCACAGGGGCGTGACTGGCACCAGCATGTAGTCGAAGCCTGCGGCCTCAGCTGCCAGGGATACGCGCTCAAAATGTTCGAGCGACTGGGGAATACTCTGTGCGGGATCCGCGAACGCGCTCGTGTCGCCGAGCGTGGGGCAGAACCAACCCATCGAGAGTCGGGCTTTCTTTGTCATCTATGTCTCCTTGCTGAATGGCTGGATGTCTTCGAGGACTCGATTTCATCTCCGCGAGGGTCATAAGTAAAATGAACTCTTCTGATTTGTCGTATGCACAAGCCGAATATCGATAACTTCGACCTCAACCTGCTGGCGGTGTTTCTCAAGCTCTGGGAGACGCGCAGCGTCACGCGGGCGAGCGACAAGCTGGCGTTGAGCCAGCCGGCGGTGAGCCATGCGCTGCGCCGACTGCGCGATGCGCTGGGGGATGACCTGTTCGTGTCGACCAAGGAAGGCCTCGTCCCGACGGCGCGCGCGGAGGCGCTGGTGACCCCGGTCAAGGAAGCGCTTGCGCAGATCGGCCAGGCGATCCAGAAAGGCGTCCCGTTCGTCCCCTCCCTTGCGCAGCGCGAGTTCAAGATCGGTGCCGGCGATCTGGTGGAGTTCTCGATCGCGCCACAGCTGATCGAGGAGATCGCACGCGAAGCACCCGGCATCCTCGTCAAGCTGGTTCCGGTGCCGGAGGGCGAGCTCGCGCAGCAACTTCTGGAGTCAGGCGACGTCGACGTGGTGCTGAACGGACAACCCATCAAAGCCGCCGGCGTGCGCAATGAGATCACCGCTGAAATCAGCCTGGTCACGCTGATCTGGAAGCGGGAGAAGCTCGGCAAGCGCCGCTTTCCGCTCGACCTCTACCTGAAGCGGCCGCACATCGTCATTCGCACACTCGACCGGCGCGGAAGCATCGTCGACCAGACACTGATCCAGCAAGGCCTGCGTCGTCAGATCGGCGCCGTCGTGCAGAACTTCATCGTGATGCCGGTCATCGCGCAGCGCACTGGCTACATCTGCAACCTGCCGAGCCGCATGGGCCCGATGTTCGCGAATCTGTTCAATCTCAGCATGCACGAACCGCCGCTGCCATTCGCGCCCTCGCCGCTCTACTTGTCATGGCACAAGCGCTTCGAGGCCGACCCGGCCATGGCCTGGCTGCTGCAGAAGATCCGCGACGCGGTGGCGACCGAAGTCCGTTGATCAGGCCCGCGCGTCGAGATGCGCGCGCGGAAGCCGCACGAGCGTGAACGCACGCATCTGCGGAGGCACACCCGGAACACGCGCCACGTGCAGATCCACCGCTTCCCCGTCCGACGCGTCCGCGGTCAGAACGCGTGCCGGGCCGAGCCACAGCCGCCGCGGCGTGACGTGCAGCAACGGCAAGGGATCGGCGAAGACTTCGCAGACGGCGTCGAGTTCATGTTCAAGCAGTTCCTCGCGGGCACCCAGGCTGTCGAGCTCGCTGTCGTTCTGCTTCAGCTGCTCGCGAAGTCGCGCGGTCTCGGACGCGTCGGCGATGTCGCCGCCGATCACCGCGGACATTCCGATGCCCTCGCGCTCGAGCAAACGCAGGCGCGTCGCCAGCAGCACACGCTCCCGTTCGAGAACGCCGCGGCGCGATGTGTCGGAGGCAATGTGTGCCAGCGTCTCCAGCAGCAACTGGTCGACCATGTTCCGGAGAATCTCGTCCGTCAGTGCGGCGGGCGTGGCCGCGCAGATCCTGAGCTTGTGATCGCCGAGCTTCACGGTCGTCTGCTCGGTGCATGCCGCGCCCAGCACGGCATACGCGGACTGCAGGAGGGGATCGTTGTCGAACAAGGCCCGCATTTCGGGGGTCCGATTGACCAGCCGCGAAAGCTCTTCGGGCGCGCCGAAGAAAGCGCGGATGCAGGGGTCACCGGCCCAGGATGCCGCGCTGGCTTCCCGCGCCTCGGGAAGCGTGGCCACCAGACCGCGAACGTAGTCGATCCCCTCGCCCACGGAAGCTTCGAGCCGGGCCCAGTAGCGCGGCGCGATGCGCAAGCGCGGGCTCAGCCGGAGCACGCGCTGCACCATCTCGATCCGACGCGGATCGCTCGGTGCATCGTTGCCGTGTTCGCGGCGAAAGAGCGAAGCGAAGAATTCCATGTCGAGACTCCACTGCCGGCCCATACCTATTGTGGATGCGCCGGTGCAACTTGCCCAGTCCTGCTCTCAGCGCTTCGCCCAGAAATCCCGCTGCATCGCGATGGTTTCCGGTGCGATCTCGGCCACCGGCCCGATCAGTTCCACCGGCTTCTGGCAATGGTCGAAGACGTAGCGCGATGACACGCTCATGGTCGGGTTCTCCGCATGGCTGCCGGTCTCCGCGAGCAACTGGGCCTCGGTCATGCCGAACACCACGCGCCCGATGTTGGCCCAGTAGGCAGTGCCGGCGCACATGCAGCAGGGCTCGACCGCGGTGTAGAGCGTGCAACCCCAAAGGAACTCGGGCGTGAAATTGGTCGCGGCCACGCGCGCGAGGGTCGACTCCGCGTGATTGACGGTGTCGATGTTGCATTGCTCCAGCAACACAGTCTCCTGATCGGGGCCGACCAGAACGGCGCCGAAGGGGTGGTGGCCCAGGGTGACGGCGCGGCGCGCCACTTCGTTCGAGCGGCGCAGGTGGCGCAGCATCTGTTCCTGCGTGGGCCGCAGGCCCAGCGGCGGCAAGGTCGTTGAATCAGTCATTCGCGGGTTCCTCGATGTGGTGCCGACAGCCTCCACGGAAACAGCCGGGGACGCAACCCTTCGATCCGTCCGGGGACGGGAAAGACCCCGTTGTTGGCGTTGCGCGGAACGCGGTAATGTCCCCCGCCTTTCATCCTCCGAGGGAACTTGCCATGGCGCTCCTGCCCGAGATCGGAATTCGCAACCTGGACGACATGGCGCGCGTCGAGGCGGAGATGACGCTCGACGAGCGCCTGCCCGAGCGCAGCGTCCTGGACGTCTTCATCGCCGCCGCCGCGCGCCAGCCGGACCGCACGGCACTCACGATGCTGATGACGGGCACGCCCGACGAGCAGGCCCGCCGTGTCAGCTTCCGCGAGCTGCTGGGCCTGATCCGGCGCGCCGCCAACCTGTTCTCGACGCTGGCCGGCCCGCGCCCCGGCGTCGCCTACATGCTGCCCAGCCTGGTCGAGACCCACGCAACGCTGTGGGGCGCCGAGACCGCGGGCTACGCGGTGCCGATCAACTTCCTTCTGCAACCCGCGCACATTGCCGGCTTACTCAAGGCCTCCGGCGCTCGCGTGCTGGTGGCGCTGGGCCCGCATCCGGTGCTGGACATCTGGCAGAAGGCGCTGGCCTTGCGCGACGAGATTCCGGGGCTGATCCTGGTGCGCGTGGCACCGCCCGGCACGCCGGCTGAAGAAGGCGTGATCGACTTCCACACCGCGCTCAAGGCGCAACCCGACGACCGGCTGGTGTTCGGCGAACCGGGTCGCAATGGCGACGTGGCAGCCTACTTCCACACCGGCGGCACCACGGGCGCGCCCAAGCTGGTCGCGCACACGCACCGCGGCCAGTTGGTGGCCGCGCTGGGCGGGGCCATGCTGGGCGACATGCGACCGAGCGACACGCTCACGGCCACGTTGCCGCTGTTTCACGTCGGCGGCACCATCTTCTGCGGCCTGAGTGCCTTCATGGCCGGCATGGGCTTGCTGATCATGTCGCCGGGCGGGCTGCGCAATCCGGCCATGGTGCAGGGCTACTGGCGCCTGTCAGCCCAGTACGGCGCCACGCTGGTGGGCGCGGTGCCCACCTCGGTCGGCGCCGTGCTGGACGTGCCGTTGGCCGGTGTCGACCTCCACGCCGTGCGCGCCGGCTTCTGCGGTGCCGCGTCGCTGCCGGCGGCGGTGGGCGAGCGCTTCAGGCAAGTCACCGGCCGCGGCCTGTTCGAGGTCTACGGCATGACCGAAGCCTCGGGCCTGATCGCCATCGACGCGGTGGCCGGCAGCGGCGGCATCGGCTCGGTCGGCTGGGCGCTGCCCTATACCCGCGTCGTCGTGCGGCGGCTGGAGGCCAGCGGTGCGCTGGGTCCTGCTTGCGATACCGGCGAGGTCGGCGTGATCACCGTCTCGGGGCCCCATGTCTCGCCGGGCTATCGCGATCCGGCGCACGATGCGGGTGTCTTCGAAGGCGGTGTGCTCAACAGCGGCGACCTGGGCTACACGGATGAGGAAGGCCGCATCCACATCGCTGGCCGCGCAAAAGATCTGATCATTCGCAGTGGTCACAACATCGATCCGCAGATGATCGAGAACGCCATGGCGTCGCACCCCGCGGTGCTGCTGGCGGCCGCGGTCGGAATTCCCGATGCCTACGCCGGCGAGTTGCCGGTGTGCTACGTGGCGCTTCGCCCTGGTGCGAGCGTCACCGAGGAGGAACTGCGCCAGCACGCCGAGCGCACCATCGGCGAGCGCCCGGCTTGGCCGAAGCAGATTCACGTCGTGGACGCCATCCCGCTCACCTCGGTCGGAAAGATCTACAAGCCGCAGTTGCGCTGCGACGCGGCGGCGCGCCTGGTCGCGCGTCTGCTGCGCGAACAGCACGGCCTGCCCGATGCGCAGGTGCAGGCGAGCGAAGGCGGCCGCCGCGGGATGACGGTCAGCGTGACCCTGCCCGCGGCTGCGCGCATGTCGGTGCCGGCCGTCGAGCAGGCCCTGGCCGGCTACCTGTTCGAGTCGCGCGTCACGGTCGGTTGAGCGCATCGGGCCGTCACGTACGTGGTCATGCGTGGCAGTCGGGATGGCGCGCAGCGCGGCAATGGCGAGAATCATCGACCGGAGTGCAAGCGATCACTGCTCGCGATGCCGGTTCTTGTCGACGTCCCATGTGGCGAACGCATTCCGTCTACCCGAACTTCCCGAAAGTGAAAGGAAAACGTGAAATGAAAACAACCCACTGCGCAATGCTCGTACTGGCTTCGGCCATGGCTTTCACCGCGCCTGCGATGGCGCAGAAGAACACGCCTTCCGACAAGCCCCATGTGCTGGATGTCCGCGACATGATGAAGGAAGTCACCGTCTCCGCGCAGGTGACGGCGATCGACCAGAAGAACCGGATCGTGACCATCAAGGGACCCGAGGGAAATGAATTCGCGGTCGTGGTCGACCAACGGGTCAGGAACCTGGGCCAGGTCAAGGTCGGCGACATGGTGGACGTCACCTACATCCAGTCGGTGGCGCTCGACTTCCAGAAAGGTGACGGGATCCGCATGGCCACGCAGACGGTTGCCGCCGACCGTTCCGCGGTCGGACAGCTTCCCGGAGGGGCCGCGATGAAGCAGACGACGATGGTGTCGAACATCTGGGCGGTCGACCAGGCCAAGGGCACCGTGATGGTTCGGGGTCCGTTCGGTCACTTCACGGAAGTGAAGGTGAAGGACCCGTCCATGCTCAATGGCGTCAAGGTCGGCGACCAGATGAAGATGACCATCACGCAAGCCCTCGCCACTGCGGTGCAGAGAAAGGGCTGAAGCGCTGGACAAGGCCAGGAGCGGCGCGCAGCCGCTCCTGCCCCCGATCACTTCGGGAACATGAACTGCGCCTGCACCCGGATCTGCCAATTGGCGCCGTTGTCCGGCTTGACCACGTTGTAGTAGGCAGACAGCTGTGTGTTCACCGGCAGCTTGCCCAGGTGGAAGATCTTGCCGATGCCGCCACCGACCGGCACGGTCCAGCGCTGGCTGCCGGTGGCATTCCAGTCGGCGGTGATGATCGGGGCCGTGGTGAGGTAGAGACCCCCAGGAAAGTTGTAGTTGATGAAGGGCTGCAGCAGGAAGTTGTTGTACGAACCACCCTTCCCGCTGCTGCTCACCGACCAGATGTTGTTGAACAGCGCGCCGTAGACCCACGGATCGCCGTGGTCGAGGTGCAGCACCACCGCCGACGGACCCAGGCCCCAGTTGTTGTTCCCCAGCTCCGAATTGCTGTTGGTGGGAATCTGCACCACCGGACCCGCGCCCCAGATCCATTGGCCGGGATTGGCCGGCGAGAGAAAGGCGGTCATCACCACATCGCCGACGCCGTTGAGACTGCCGATGCCGGGGCCCAGCGAGGGCATCGAGATGACCGGCAATATCGTGCGGGTGATGATGTTCCAGTCCTTGTTGATCGAGATGGGAATCACCGGCTGGATGTTGAGGATGTTCTGCGTCCCTTTTTCCGGCCCGAAGTTCAGGTTGGTGTTGTTCTGGAACGGCACGCTGACGAGGTTGCCGACCGGGTTCTGCGCAAGCTTCGCGAGCTCTTCGGCGCTCATCTCCGCATGCACTGGCAGGCTGGCGCACAAGGCGGCAGCGCCGGAGATGGCGAACGCCTTGGCCCGCGCGTCGTAGGAATCCCCCATGTTGACTCAGGCGTACGGTCGGCGACGGTCGCGCTCGTTCAAGGCGCCGGCACGACGTTGTAGTACACGCCGTTGGCGCCAAAGGCGGGCCTGAACCAGGCGTTGCCGACCTGGTAGTAGGTGACGCCCCCGCGGTCCACATAGACCGCGCCTGTCGGCAGCGTGGAGAAGTGAGTGCCCAACGGGTAGGCGGGAATCGCGGTCGCATTCGCGATCGCTGCGCCCGCCACCGCGCCCACCGCCAGTCCGGCGGCGGCGCCCGCGGCGACAGCAGCGCCGCAGCTGTAATAGCAGCCCGGGTGATAGTACGGAACGGCCACGGGCCGGACGTACGGCGCATAGCCGCCATACCCATAGGCTGGTGGATGGTAGGTCGTGAAGCCGCCGGCAGTGGTGTGCACGGCCCCGTAGCCGTAGGCGCCGGTGGTGGTTCCGCCGTAGCGATTGGTGTGACTGGTTCCGCCGTACCAACTGTGCGTGGTGCTGCCGCCGAACGCGTTGTCGTGGGTGAACCCGCCCATTCCGCCCACCGTGCGGCCGCCCCACCCATTCGCCCGCGCCCACGCCGATGCGGATGTATGGAATCCCGTGGTCAGAAGCGCCGCGGCGAGCAAGGGAAGGATGGCTTTCATCGGTTTCATTTCGAGGGTCCTTCCATGTGCTTCACGGGGCTGAGCTTGCCTTGCCGCTCTTTGACTTGGCCGCCTTCGCGGCAGTCGCGGGCGGCGACGGTGCGGCGAACGGGATCCTCCTCGCATTGGCCGCATTGACCGACGCGAAGGCCTCCGCGGCGATGACGGGATCGAGCTTCCAGTTCGACAGATCCACCTGGTGGCGCAGCAGCAACGGATCGCCTCGATATGTCGCACGCAACCTGCGTGGCAGCTTGTCATCGGCGCCGATCCATATCTGCATGAATATCTCGTCGCTGGCCACCGCAATCACGTCGGTCGTCGTTCCGCCAACCGCCGTCGATGGGCCGACGTAGAAGGCCTTGGTCAGGCCCTCGGTGATGTTCTTGAAGGGATCGGCACCCAGCACATCGGCGAAGGGGAAGTAGATCGCCGCATCCTTGAACGCCGCTTCCAGCATGGCATCGAGGGTGGGCGGTGCGGGCGCCACGGCAACGAGGTTCTCCGACGGTGCGAAGGCGGTGAAGGTCTTTCCGTCGTAGTAGTACTCCGAAGCCTTGCCGTCGCCGCTCGTGATCACGCGCAGCTTGTTCGGCCGCTGCACCAGGACTTCGGAGACTGTGGTGTACGCCAGGGGCGGGCCGATGCTGGTGGGGCTTTCATAAGTCGCGATGGCAGTGAACGCCATCGATGAAGATGCCGTGAGGGCGTTGCTCATCCCGCGCAGCAAGTCCATTACCTTGGCTTCCAGCTCCGGCGCAGGCTTGGCCGCCTTGCTCTTGGACGCGGAGGCCTTGGCAGGCGCCGCCTGTGCATTCGCCCCGACGACGAACGTCAGGCTCGCGGCAAGCAGCACCGCCTTGGCAAGGATCTGAAATCGGCTTTTCACGGACATCTCCTTCCGACCGGCCCGTTACGCCGTCGGTACATTGCAGAGGCCAGAAGCGGCTTTCTTCAGGCTTACTTGGCGCCTGGCATGTCGGGCGTGCCGCCCTGGGGCGCTTGCTTCCTGTTGGGATGCTTCGCGTCCCGCTTATCGATCTTTGCCTCTCCGGCCGCCGCGGACTTGCCGGTGCCGATGGCGTCGTTCTCGCCCGACTTCAACTCATCGCCGCCGACCTTCTTCACCTTGTCCTGCGGGCGCGCATTGGCCTTGGCCTGGGCCTTTTGCTGAGGTTTGCTGTTGGTGGTGACCGCTTCTTCCTGCGACGACACGCCCGGCGGGTTCTGCGCATAGGCACCCGCCGCGAACAGGCCGGCAATCAGGGCTGCGAGTAGTTTGCTCATTGCGATTTCCTTTGGTCAATGGATTGAAGCATCCCAACGCCATGAAGATTCTTCAAGACGCTGGGGTCTTGCCGTGCGTCGTTCACTTCATCCGCGAGGGTGCGGCGAATTCATTGTGAAAGCGGCTGTTCGGCAAATCCAGCCGGGCCACCACGTACCTGCACGTACGTGGTCGGTTGCGCCGGTGACCATCATCAAGGAATTCGCTCCTCATGTCGATCGAGCCTCATCCGCCTTTTCTGCGTCGCATGCCTACGTACGTGGCCTACGTAGCCGCCTGGACAGGCCGCCCTAGACGTTCAGGCGACCTACGGGAGCAGTTCGAACTTCAGGTCCGCGAGCGGGGTGACCTTTTCATCGCGCGTGAGCTTGTATTCGGTGTTCGGTCCCAGCCACTTGGCCCATAACTTGTCGATCTCGCCGCTCTTGTCGAGCGCGTAGAGCGCGGCGTTGACCTTGGCCAGGAGCACCGGCTCGTCCTTCTTCATGCCGACGCCGATCGGCTGGAACACCATCGGCTCCTTGATCATCTTGAGTTCGACGCCGGAAGTCTTCGACTGGTTGACCAGCTTGGTGATGGTCATCGTGTTCGCCACCATGCCGACCGACTTGTTTTGTTGCACGGCCATGAAGGCCGACCCGGTGTCCTGGAAGGTCACAGGTTCGGAGCCGTTCATCTTGATCGACAGCTCGGAAGTCGAGCCCTTCGTGGAACTGAGACGCTTGCCCTTGAACTCGGCCTTGGTCGTGGCGGGGTCGGAGGCCTTGACCGCGAGCATTTCCTTGGCAATGTAGTACGGGTCGCTGAACTGGATCTGCTCGCCGCGGCTCTTGGTGTAGGCCAGGTTGGCCACGGTGACATCGACGCGGCCGAGCTTGACCTCGGGCACGCGTGCTTCCACCGACAGCGGCGTGATCTTCGCGCCGAGGCCGAGCTGCTTGGCCAGGGCATTGCAGAGATCGACGTCGAAGCCCACCATCTCGCGCGTCTTGGGATCAGGCGCCGCAAAGGGCGGCACGTCGGCAAAGGTGCCGCACTTCAGCTCCTTGCGCTGGCTGATTTCGTCCCATTGATCCGCGTGCGCCAATACAGCCAGCGTGGACAGGCCACAGCCGATGGCGGCCATGCGGATCGCAGTCTTCTTCGACATGATGAGCTCCAGGTGATGGTGATTGAAACGAAGGATGGAATCAGTGCGCGCGCAGGTCGGACAGGAAGCGCTTCGCGCGCGGATGCTGCGGGCTGCTGAAGAAGGCCTCCGGCTCTGCCTTCTCCAGGATCTGGCCGGCGTCCATGAACCAGACGCGATCCGCGACCTCGCGGGCGAAGTTCATTTCGTGCGTGACGCACATCATGGTCATGCCCTCGTGGGCGAGGCTTCGCATGACCGACAGCACCTCGCCCACCATTTCCGGGTCGAGTGCGCTGGTGGGCTCATCGAACAGCATGGCGGGCGGCTCCATGGCCAGTGCGCGCGCAATGGCCACGCGCTGCTGCTGGCCGCCCGACAACTGCGCGGGATAGGCGCCGGCCTTGTTGGCGAGGCCCACGCGCTCGAGCAGTTGCATCGCCTTGTCACGCGCTGCCGCGCGCTTGACGCCCAGCACGCGCATCGGCGAAAGCATGATGTTCTCCAGCACCGAGAGGTGCGGAAACAGGTTGAAGCTCTGGAACACGAAGCCGATGCGGCTGCGCAACCGGTTCAACGCGACGCCGCGCATCGGCGCGTGGATGTCGTGCCCGTCGAAGAGCAACTGGCCCGACTTGATTTCCTCGAGCCTGTTGACGGTGCGGATCAGGGTCGATTTGCCCGAACCCGAGGGCCCGCAGACGACCACGACCTCGCCCTTCTTCACCTCGGCATTGACGTCGGTGAGCGCCTGGTAGTCGCCGTACCACTTGTTGATCCTGGAAAACAGAATCATGGGGGTGTCCTCGGCTGCCACTTGCGGGCTGCCTGGGCCGGTTGCGGTCTTCATGGGTCTGTCTCCTGGGTCAGGGGTGCCGTCGTGCGCGGCCTCAGGGATTGGCTGCCACCGGGGACGGCAGCGATGTCTGGCTGTCGGCGGCCTTGCCCGGCGAGACGCCGCGTCGCTTGTGGGCGATTCGGCGTTCCACCCACTGCGCCAGCTGGGTCAGGCTGAAGCACACCACGTAGAACGTCATCGCGAGGATGAAGAACACCTGGAACGGCTTGGTCAGCAACTGGTTGTTGATCTGGTTCGCGGCAAAAGTGAGTTCCTGCACGTTGATCACGTAGCCGAGCGTCGTTTCCTTGATCGTGGAGATGAACTGGCTCAGCATGCTCGGCAGCATGTTGTAGAGGGCCTGCGGCAGGATCACGTACCACATCGTTCCGAGATGGCTGTGGCCGAGCGCGCGCGCCGCCTCGACCTGCCCCTTGGGCAAGGCCTGGATGCCGGCGCGAACGACCTCCGACAAGTAGGCCCCCTCGTAGATCACCAGCGTGCACAGCATGGTCGTGAACCCCGAGACCTCGCGCCCGATGAGGACGGGCACGAGGAAGTAGACCCACAGGATCACCATCAGCAGCGGAATGCCGCGCACCACGTAGACGAGCACCGCGGCCGGCCAGCTCAGCAGCCGCCACGGCGACAGGCGAGCCAGCGCCAGGAGCACGGACAGCGGGAAGGCCAGCGTGATCCCCAGCACCGAGAGGATCAGCGTCGCGCAGATGCCGCCCAGCGGACCGCTCGGATACTGGCCGACGAGCAGCAGCAGCCAGTTGTCGCGCAGGATCTCGAAGACGCTGTACATGGCTTACCTCGCTTCCGCGATGCGGTAGTGCCGCGCCACCCACGCGCCGACGGCCATGATGACCAGCGACAGCACCAGGTAGAGCACGGTGGCCACGCTGTAGGCCTCGAAGGCGCGAAAGCTCTGGCTTTCGATTTCCTTGACCGCGTGGGTCAGCTCGGCCACGCCGATGGCCATGGCCAGACTGCTGTTCTTGAAGAGCGACACCGTGTGATTGACCAGCGCCGGGATCGCGTTCCGGATCGCCTGCGGCAAGATGACATGGCGCATCGATCCGATGTAGCCATGGCCCAGCGCCCGCGCGGCCTCGGCCTGCCCGCTGGGGATCGAGCGCAGGCCCGAGCGCATGTCCTCGCTGAAATACGCCGCCTGGCACAAGCCCAGCGCCACGATGGAGATAAGCGCCTCCGCGTTGTGCTCGGACAGCCAGGTCTGCAGCGCATCGGGCAGTACGCTGAAGATGCCGAAGTACCAGAACATCAGCTGCACCAGCGTCGGCACATTGCGGTGGTACGAGACATAGGCCGCGACCGCGCGCTCGGCGATGCGGCTGGTCGACAGCCGTACGACGAGCAGCAAGATCGCAATCGCCATGGCCAGGAGCCATGATCCGGCCGCGATCTTCAGCGTCATTTCCACGCCGTGCAGCAGCATGGCGCCGAACTCCGGCTTGAGCAGGATCGCCATCAGGTCGAAGTCTTTCATGCTCCGTTCCTCGTCGTGGTGTTACTGGGGTGTGGAGATCGTGCGGCCGCGAAGCTCAGGCCTGCGGCGCTTGCGGCCGGGCGGTGGACAGCCCACCGGGAACCTGCAGGGTCGGCGTGATTTCCATGTGGCCGACGTTCACCGCGATCGGCGCGGCAATGGCGAAGGCGATGGCGTTCGCGATGTCCTCGGCCTGCGGGAGTTCGAAGCCTTCGACGAAGCGCTTGCGCGTTTCCTCGGAGTCACCGTGCACATGGGCAAAGATGTCCGTGGCGACACGTCCGGGGCAGATTTCCGTGACCCGCACACGCTTGCCGAAGAGGTCGATGCGAAGCTGGCGCGACAGCATGCTCACTGCGGCCTTTGTTGCGTGATAGGTGCTGTTGCCGTTGAAGTTGTAGGCCGCGGCGATCGAACTGATGTTGACCACGTGGCCCCGGTCACGCGTTGCCATGCCCGGCACGACGAGCCTGCACAGGTGCAGCACGGCGCGCAGGTTCACGTCGACCAGCAGGTCGATGCCTTCGGCGTCCGCCTTGAGGATCGACCCGGGCCGGTCGACACCCGCGTTGTTGACGAGCACGTCGAAAGAGACCTCCTGCGCCAGGCGCGTGATGCCGTCGAGGTCGCCCACGTCGATGGCGTGCGCAATGCAGCCCGTGCGCTCGGCCAGTTCGCCCAGCTTGTCGGCGCTGCGCGCGAGTGCGTGGACTTGCAGGCCTTCCTTGCACAGGCGCTCGACGACCGCGGCCCCGATGCCCGATGAGGCGCCCGTCACCAGCGCGGTCTTGTAGTCAGAAAACGGCATCTTTGCGTCTTTCGTTAAAGGAAATTCACTGTATCCAGCACCGAGAACCAGCGCCAAGACGGAATGTCTGTGGAGAGATAAGCCGTCCTTATGTCGCGAATCACTGCGCCAACTGCCGGGAGATCGGCACCACACGGCCGCCTGCCTCGACCACGTCGCGCACTGCTCGCGCCAGTGCAACGGCGCCCGGCGTGTCACCGTGCAGCAGGATCGAGCGGACCTTCATCGGGATCCGCTTGCCGCTGTAGCTGGTGACAGTGCCGTCGTCGAGCAACTGGCGAACACGCGCCAGCACCGCGTCGCGATCGTGGATCACAGCGTCGGGCAGCTTGCGCGACACCAGCAGGCCCTCGTCGTCGCAGGCACGATCGGCCAGGAAGGTGGTGGCAACACGCAGGCCGCATCGCTCCGCCGCCTCCTCGATGGCACGGCTTGCGGACGAGCTGACGATGAGCGCGGGATCGAAGTCCGCCACGGCACGCACCAACGGTCCCGCAAGCGCTGCGTCGGCCGCAGCCATGTTGCCCAGGGCCCCGTGAAAGCTCATGTGCGTCATGCGATGCCCGGCGGATCGCGCCATGCCGGCGAGCGCGCCGAGCTGGTAGGTCACGTAGGTGGTGAGCTCCGCCGTGTCGATCTGCATCGGGCGGCGCCCGAAACCCAGCAAATCGGGAAAACCCACATGGGCACCGACATCGACGCCCCGGACGCCCGCCATGCGGACCGTGCGATCCATGATCACCGGGTCGCCGGCGTGGAACCCGCAAGCCACGTTCGCGGAGGAGACGATTTCCAGCAGCGCCTCGTCTTCCCCCATGCGCCAGGGGCCGAAGCCCTCGCCCAGATCGGCGTTCAGATCGATGTCCATGGCGATGTCCTTCTCGATTCAATCGGCGCGCAGGTCAAAGAGTGCGGTGCCATAGCCGACGGCGCGGCCGGTTTCCACGTGCACGAGGCTCACCCGGCCCGCGACCGGCGCGTCGACCGGCAGGAGCAGCGGGCCGATCTGCAGAAGGCCCAGGTCCTGTCCCGCGGTCACGCGTTCGCCAGGACGTACAACAGGCGCCTCGTGCAGCGGATGCGCGTGCAGGAACGCCCCGACGCTCGATGCGGTCACGACGGTGGGCGCTGGTTCGTTCAGTTGCACCACCTCACCCGCCGGCGACCCATTGCGGCCCAGCCGCACCATGCCTTGCGGGGTTCGCAGTTCGAGCAGGCCGATGTCGGTCCCGGCGAGCCATTCGGCCATCTGGCGCAGTTGTTCCGGCGTCGGCATGTCAGTGCTTTCGCGGCGAACTGCGATGCAGGTCCACCACCCGGCGCACCTTGTCGAGCCAGGCCTCGGTCTCGTCCAACGCGCCGACGGCCTCGGCCCAGGTGGCTTCGACGAAGCGGAAGCGGCTCCCGATCGGCGCCTGGCCGAGCCGCCACAGATCGGCCTCGATCACCGTGCCGAACTTGGGGTAGCCGCCCGAAGGTTGCGCATCGCGCATCTGGATGATGGGGTGTCCGCTGTGCGGTACCTGGATCACGCCCGGCACGATGCCGTGCGACCGGATTTCCATCGGTGCGATAGGTCGAAGGGTTTCCCCGGCCAGCCGATAGCCGTAGCGATCGCTCTGGGCGGTGATCTTCCACTCGCACGCCCAGAAGGCGGCGCGGGAGGCTTCCTTGAAGCCCATGTATTCGGCAGCGGGAATCACGCGCACCGCCGTCACGCCGTCGATGTCCAGAGGCAGCGTCAGGGCGGGCGGAACGAGACCGAAGTCCGTCCGGCACGGCTGCCCCGCGCCCACAGCGCGCAGGACGTCTCCACGCTTCAGCGCGCGGCCTTCGTGCCCGCCAAAGGCGCCGCGCATCTGGGTGCTGCGCGAGCCCAGGATTTCCGGCACGTCGATGCCACCGGCCACGCAGAGCATGGCGCGGCTGCCCCGCTGCGCGCCGCCTCGTGGCAGGCCCAGCGTGAGCACCTGGCCTGCGCGTGCTTGATGAACCCACCAGGGCATCAGCGCTTGCTCGTCCAGGCGCGCCGCGCAATCGGCGCCGGTCAACGCAAAAGCACAGTCTTCACCGAAGCGCACCTTGAACGGAAAGACGGGCACCTCGATGCCGGCTGCGTTGGCGTCGTTGCCCAGCATCAGATTGCCGGCGGCCAGCGCCAGGTTGTCCATGGCGCCGGAAGTGCCGACGCCCCAGCGCAGGCTGCCCTGGCGCCCGAGGTCCTGAACGGTGGCGAGCGCGGCGGACGAAAGGACTTCGATCATCGGACGATCCCCTCGACCCGGAAACGGATCATGTCGCCTGGCTGAAGCGCGGCGGGCGGGTCTTGCGTCGGATCGAAGAAGGACATCGATGTGCTCCCGATGGTGTTCCAGCCACTGGGGCCCGCGGAGGCCGACACGCCGGTCTGCGCGCCGCCGATCGACACCGCGCCGCCCGGAATGCTCAGCACAGGCACCTTGCGGCGCGGCGTGGCGATGCGCGGGTCCATGCCGCCCAGGTAGCAGTAGCCGGGATGGCTGCCCAGCGCATACACCGCATAGGTCGGCGCGCTGTGCAACTCGACGATCTCCTCCACGCTCAGCCCGGTATGCGACACGACATCCGCCATGTGAGGTCCCCCTTCGCCGCCATAGATCACGGGAAGCTCGATCACGCGGCCTTGCAGGGGCAACGCAATCGCCGAATCCCAGGCCGTCTGCAGGCGCGCCTCCAGCGCTTCGAGTGCCTGCGCATCGCGCGGCGGTCGCATGAAGGTCAGCATGAGGTTGTTCATGCCCGGCACGGCCTCGCGCACTTCGGGCCACGCCTGTGTCTCGCGGGCCAGCGCCCAGATGCGCTGCTGCGAGGCGAGCGCCAGTTCGCCGGGCGCCTCGAACAGCAGCGCGGTGGTGCCCAGCAGGCTGATGGATGCGGCTGGCGCAGCCACAGGGGCTTTGCCGTCTGCGCGCGCCTTGGCCTTGGACGCCTTGGAAATGGTCGCCGGCGAACTCATGCCGCGCTCCTTTGCTGAAGCCAGCGTTCGAGATGGTGAATGTCCACGCCACCGGCGGCAAAGCCTTCGTCGCGCAGGATGTCGCGATGCAGCGGCACGTTCGTCGAAATGCCTTCGACCTGCATTTCGGCCAGGGCCAGGCGCATGCGATCGAGCGCGTCGTCGCGCGTGCCACCGTGAACGATGAGCTTGGCGATCATCGAGTCGTAGTACGGCGGCACGCGATAGCCTGCGTTGGCATGGGAATCCACACGCACGCCGAAGCCGCCAGGCACCTGCCAACCGGTGATTCGGCCGGGCGAAGGCGCAAAGGTCTCGGGATCCTCCGCGTTGATGCGGCACTCGATGGCATGGCCTTGGCAACGGACGTCAGCCTGCGTCAGCGCCAACCGATCGCCGCGTGCCACCCGGATCTGGTGCTGCACGATGTCGATGCCGGTGGTCATCTCGGTCACGGGATGCTCCACCTGCAGGCGCGTGTTCATCTCGATGAAATAGAACGCGCCCCGCTCGTAGAGGAATTCGAAGGTGCCGACGCCGCAATAGCCGATCTGCCGGCACGCGGCCGCGCAGCGTTCGCCGACCTCGGCGATCAGCGCCTCGTCGATGCCCGGCGCCGGTGCCTCCTCGATCACCTTCTGGTGACGGCGCTGGAGCGAACAGTCGCGGCTGCCGAGCCACACGGCATGGCCGTGGCTGTCGGCCAGTACCTGGATCTCGACATGGCGCGGGTGCAGCAGGAACTTCTCGATATAGACCTCGGGGTTTCCGAAGGCGCGGCGCGCTTCTTCGCGGGTCAATGCCATCGCATCGAGCAGCGACGCCTCCTCTTGCACCACACGCATGCCGCGCCCGCCGCCGCCTCCGGCAGCCTTGACGATCACCGGATAGCCGACTTCGCGCGCCAGGGCCTGGATCGCCTCGGGTTCCTCCGGCAACCCGCCGTCTGGCCCGGGCACGCAAGGCACGCCGGCGTTGCGCATCGCGCGCTTGGCGGCGACCTTGTCGCCCATGGTGCGAATGCAGGCCGCGCTGGGGCCGATGAAGCGGAGGCCGGCCTGCTCGACGCGCTCCGCAAAGCCCGCGTTCTCCGACAAGAAGCCGTAGCCGGGATGGATGGCCTGCGCACCGCTCACTTCGGCGGCGAACAGGATCGCCGCCTGGTTCAGGTAGCTCTGCCCCGGCGCCGCGGGTCCGATGCAAAGGGCCCGGTCGGCCTGCGACACGTAGCACGCATCGCGATCGGCCTCCGAGTGCACCACGACGGTCTTGAGACCGAGACCACGGCACGCGCGCTGGATGCGCAGTGCGATCTCTCCCCGATTGGCAATCAGCACGGTGTCGAACATGCTCATCACCCTTCCTGCGCGAAGCGGAACAGCGGCTGGCCGGCTTCGACTTCCTCGCCCGACCCGATCAGGACTGCGAGCACGATGGCGTCGCGCTCGGCGCGCACTTCGTTGAACACCTTCATCGCCTCGATCACGCACAGCGTCTGGCCCGCCTTGATCGACTGGCCCGGCTGCACGAAAGGCGGATCGCCCGGGGTCGATTGCAGATGGACCACTCCATACAGCGGTGCCAGGCATTCGGTCGACGCGCTCGCCTGCACGGCGGGTTCATCGATCTCTTCGACGGAAGGGAGCGCCTCGCGGACTGCCGTCTGCGTCGGCCGGCGCGGCATGCTTGTCAGCGCCGACTGCTTCACCAGCCTCAGCGTGGAGCCGTTTTCGCTGAATTCGAGCTCCGACAGGTCCGAGCCTGCCAGCGCGTCGATGAGCGTCTTGATCTGTTCCTGGTTCATGCCGGGGGTCCGTCTTCGAGACAGAAATCGTTGTTGGCCGCCGCATTCCGCGAACGCGTGACGACTGGCATGAAAGGTAACGGGCCGCAGGCCCAAAGCCAAAGACGGATTGGCTGTGCCGGGATAAGGCCCGCTTATGACAAGGCGGTGAGCTCGGGTTCCGGCGTCGACACCACCGTGCTGGCGAGGTCGACCACCAGCTCCAGCAGGATGTCCTTGACCGCCTGCGCCGGCTCGGAAAGCGGCAGATGGTCGGACTGGCACAGGGCCAGCGGCGCCTCGATCACTGGCTCGACGATCTGGAACTGCCAGGCACCGCAGGCCGCCACGACCTCGCGCGCCATGGAAGCGGGGAGGATGCTCGCGCCCAGTCCATCCGCGATCGCGGCGGTGAGCGTGAAGGCCGACTCGATCTCGGCGACCACGTGCGGCACCATGCCCGCGCGCACGAAGGCCGCATCGACCAGCTTGCGCACGACGTTGTAGGGTCGCGGCAGCATCAGTTCCATGTCGCGCAGGTCGGCCAGTCGCACCGGCGTCGCGGGTGCCGGCGTGGTGGCCGGGCCGACGAGATACAGGGGTTCCTTGAGCAGCGGCAGGAAGGTCAGGCCGTGAATCGCCTTGTCGCCATAGAGCACGGCCAGATCCATGCGCCCGTTCATGATGAGTTCGCTGAGCGTGGTGCCGTAGTTCTCGTTCAGGTAGAGCAGGATGCCTGGATGCCGGGCACGCACGGTTCGAAGCAAGGGCAGCGACAGCGCCGACGCCGCTGTCCCGGGCGCGAGGCCTACCGACACCTGCCCCGACAGGCCCTCGCCGGCCGCTTCCATGTCGACACGTGCCTGCTCGCACTGCCGCAGGATGATCTGCGCATGGCGGTAGAGCACCTTGCCCGCCTCCGTCGGCGTGACGCCGCGCTTGGTCCGCACGAGCAGCTGCTGCCGCACCTCGCCTTCGAGCGTCGCGAGTTGCTGGCTCAAGGCAGGCTGGGCAATGAACAGGACCTCCGCGGCCTGCGTCAGGCTGCCGATGTCCACGATCTTCACGAAGTATTTGAGGCGTCGCAGGTTCACGCGCTGTCCCCAAGCAAAAGCCAAGCCTAGCACCGGCCCACCAGGGTGCCTATCGGGCCCCACCATAAGCTGAGCCTATCGAACCAGAGCGATCTTGTCTTGGCCGAGCCGCGGGGATCTGCGTACCGTTACGCCCCAGTGCATTCCCCACCCCAAGGAAGATCAGTGAACACCTCCCGCATCGCCGCCCGCGTCCGGCGCATCAAGCCATCGCCCAGCACCTCCGCCGCAGACCGGGCCAACGAGCTTCGCCGCCAGGGCAAATCCATCGTCAACCTGGTGGTGGGCGAACCCGACTTCGACACGCCGCTGCACATCCGGCGCGCCGCCGCCGAGGCCATGGAAAAGGGCGCCACGCGCTACACCCTGATGGCCGGAACGGTCGAGCTGCGGCAGGCCATCGTCGCGAAGCTGGAGCGCGAGAACGGCCTGAGCTATGAAATGACCGAGATCATCGCCACCAGCGGCGCCAAGAGCGCGATCTACAACGCCTTCGCGATCACGCTGGAACCGGGCGACGAAGTCATCATCCCGGCCCCTTACTGGGTGTCGTATCCGGACATGGTGCTGGCCTGCGAAGGCGCGCCGGTGGTCGTCGCTTGTCCGGAGGCCAACGGCTTCAAGCTGACGCCGGCACAACTGGAGGCGGCCATCACGCCCCGCACGCGCTGGCTGTTGATCAATTCGCCGAGCAATCCCACGGGTGCGAGCTACGCGGCTGCCGAATATCGCGCAATCGCCGATGTGCTGTTGCGGCACCCGCACGTCATGGTGATGACCGATGACATCTACGAACACATTCGCTTCGACGGCGAGTCGACGCCGCACATCGTCGCGGTCGAGCCCGGCCTGCGCGATCGCGCACTGGTCATCAACGGCGTCTCGAAGACCTACGCGATGACCGGCTGGCGCATCGGCTACGCGGCAGGGCCGAAGGACCTGATCACGGCAATGGACACGCTGTTGTCGCAGTCCACCGGCAACTGCTGCTCCATCAGCCAGGCCGCCGCAGCGGCAGCGCTCAATGGCGACCAGCGTTTTGTTGGCGAGAGCGTGGCGGTCTACAAGCAGCGCCGCGACCGCACGCTCGCGCTCATCAACGCGATTCCCGGCCTGAGTTGCGCCACGCCGCCGGGCGCCTTCTATCTGTACATCAATTGCACCGGGCTGATCGGCAAGACGACACCCGCCGGCAAGCGGTTGAGCGAAGACGGCGACGTGGTCATGTACCTGCTTGAAAGCGCCGGCGTCGCTACGGTCGCCGGCACGGCCTACGGCCTCTCGCCCTACTTCCGCCTGTCCATCGCCACGTCCATCGACATCCTGGAAGAAGGCTGCTCGCGAATCGCCCGTGCCGTCGCCGAGTTGCGCTGAACACGCGAACCACTGCCGGCCATTCAAGGAAGAACAACCACCATGCCCTACAAAGCCATCCGCAAGAACCCCTCGGCCACGCAGGTCGATCCGAAGATCCTCGCCGCACTGCGCGAGATACCCGTCGCGGCGCTGAGCGACAACATGCACCGGAACATCGGCACCACGGGTCTCACCCCCTATCACCGTCCTGTGACCCAGACCATGGCAGGCACGGCCGTCACGGCGCGCTCTCGCGGCGGCGACAACCTGACCTACCTCCGCGCCCTCGAGTTCTGCCGTCCCGGCGATGTGCTGGTGATCGATGCCGGCGGCATCCTCAACAACGCCGTGGTCGGCGGCATCCTGTCCTTCTACGCCGCCCACATCGGTGTCCTGGGCGTCGTGGTCGACGGAGCGATTCGCGACGTGGCCGAGATCCGCGCCCGCGAGTTTCCGGTCTACGCGCGCGGCGTCACCCATCGCGGCCCCTACAAGGACGGCCCCGGAGAGATCAACGTGCCGATTTCCGTGGGCGGCATGGTGGTCAATCCTGGCGACATCGTGGTCGGCGACCAGGACGGCCTGATGGCGTTCCCGCCGGACGAGGCGGAGCTTCTGATCGAGAAGGCGCTTGCGCATCTGGAGACCGAAGCCGAGACGATCCGGGCCATGAAGGAAGGTCGCTGGGACCGGTCGTTCATCGACGCGCTCGAGGCGCGCTGCCCGAACTGAGTCGGAGCAGATGCGTTGCAGCCGGTTCAGGCACAGTGCGATGCTGTCAAGAATGCGGACTTCAGCGCCTGGCTCATCGGCCGCACGCCGTCCCGGCGCTGGGGCGACGTGGAGGACCTCGTCGGCGCGGCGGTGTTCCTCGCGAGCGATGCGTCGCGCTTCGTCAACGGCCACATCCTTTACGTCGACGGCGGCGTCACCGCAGCCCTTTAGCACACCCCCAGGTTGGCTCACTTCGTGTAGCCGCCCACCCCCTTGCAGGGGGCAACACCAGCGGCCCGGCTGAGCCGGTTCCGCGGTGTTTCGCGAAGGGGTTCGTGAACTGTCATCAGATTGAGGAAGAAGGAGAAAAGCCCATGGAAGCCCTCGTCATTCATGCCCCCGGCGACTTG
>NZ_JBFTJF010000023.1:0-87458 GCF_056395305.1 Variovorax sp. 10L426
ACAAGGGGCTGGTGGACGTGAAGCCGCTGATTTCCGCGACGCTGTCATACCGCGATTCGGCCCGCGCCTTTGCGCTGGCGGCCGATCGGACGCAGGCGATGAAGGTGCTGCTGAACTTCGAGTGAACGCGGCACCCTGCGCCACCCGGCGCCGGTTTCGTGGGTCGCGCCTGGGATGCCGCCCGGCTGAAGATGAAGTGGTGATCGCGGCGCTGGTTCAATTTGCAACACCTGCTCCACTCCCGCACGGGGACCCGCGCATCGGGTCACGTCACTGTGGAGCACTTCGGTCGCAAAGCCATTGCGCCACAACGACTTGCATCGCCTGGCACGCGCTGGCCCGGCGATTGCGAAGCAGTCCATGCGTTCCTTCCTCAACTTCAATGGAGATGAATTCATGGACATGGCTGAAATGCGCAATCTCGGCATTGGTGGATGTCGCGCCGAATGCGGATGAATTCCTCCGCATGAGGGTGCAGCGCTTGCTCGAGGCCTGCCCCGGCTTCGTGCAGCAATACGCGCGCTACGCCGGCTATCCCGCGCGCTCGGGGCCGCTGACAGAGCGCATGGTGGAGTTGATCTATGTGGCGCTCGATTCATCTTCTTCGCATCTTTTCGAATCTGGCCTGCACACCCATATGAAGCGGGCGCTCGAGGTCGGGGTGACACAGGCCGACATCTTCGATGTGCTGCATCTGGTTGCCGTGCAAGGCGTCGCCAGCGTATGCCGGGCCACCGACATCCTGGGCGAGTTCACCGACCTGACCCGTTTGGCGGCCATCGATGAAAGGCTTCAGGCCCGCATCGACAGGCTCGGTGCGGCGCACGCCCTCTCCCTGACCTCCGTGGCGCGTCTCGACCCCGGCTATGCCGAAGTGCTTCTCGACTTTGTCGAGCAAGGCGGCCCCGGCGCGGGGTTGACCCCGGCGGAGCGCAGCCTGGTACAGCTGGCATTGCATGCGTGCTTCACGGCTTTCAATCCGGACGCGATACGGCAGATCGTGCCCACGGCACTGTCGCAAGGCCTGGCACCGGGCGAATTGCTGCAAGCCATCCAGATGGGCGCCCATCTGGCGGTGCATGGCACGGCACTGGGCACCAACGCATACCGGCAAATTTCCACCTCCAAGACAAGCTGAGCGCTCACCTGCCGAGTTGATAATGCGACACCCACGTCGATCCCCCACGTGGGCGGCCGTCAGAGGAGTTCTTCAAGCAACATGCAGACCGATGAAAAACCAGTCTTGAAGTACCCCTTCAAGTCGGCACCCGAACGCGGCAACATCCTGGAAGTGGCACCGGGGGTGCATTGGATCCGCATGCCGCTTCCCTTCAAGCTGGACCACATCAATCTCTGGGCGCTCGACGACGGTGACGATTGGGCATTGGTGGACACAGGCATCCGCGACGAGGAGACTGCCAGTGTCTGGCGCGAGTTGTTTGCCAACTATCCGAAGCGAGGCGCGCTGAAGCGCATCTTTGTCACGCACATGCATCCGGACCATATCGGCATGGCCGGTTGGCTCACGCGCAAGCTGGGTGCGCGCCTGTGGATGACACGCCTGGAGTACCTCACGTGCCGGGTGATGGCTTCGGACAGCGGACGGGAGGCGCCGCCCGAAGCGCTTGCCTTCTATCGCCAGGCGGGCTGGAGCGAGAACGCGATCGAGTCCTATCGTGCACGGTTCGGCAGGTTCGGCCACCAAATCCACACCCTGCCCGATGCATTCGAGCGCCTGAGCGACGGCATGGAGCTGCGCATCAACGGCAACATCTGGCGCGTCGTCACGGGCAATGGACACTCACCCGAGCACGCCTGTCTATATTGCCCGGCGCTCAAGGTGCTCATCTCGGGCGACCAGGTGCTGCCGCGCATTTCGTCCAACGTGTCCGTCATTCCGACGGAGCCCAACGCCAATCCGATGGCCGACTGGCTGGCTTCGCTCGCGAAGATCCGCCGCGAAGTGCCGGACGACGTGCTGGTGCTGCCCGCGCACAACGAGTGCTTCCATGGCTTGCATGCGCGCCTCGACTACCTGGAAGCTTCGCAGCATCGGGCGCTCGACAAGCTCGAAGCGAGCCTTGAATCGCCCCAACGCGCGGTGGATGTGTTCACCCCTCTCTTCGGCCGCCCCATCGACGAATCGCAAATGGCTGTGTTCGGCATGGCGACGGGCGAAGGCATCGCTTGCCTTAACTACCTCGTTCAGGCCGGGCGTGCCGTCAAGTCGATCGACGCCCAAGGCATTGCCTGGTACCGCAGAAGCGCTTAAAAGCCGCCGCAGAGACGCGCAATTCCCTTCCGGCCATGCGAGGCCATGGCAGCAAAGAGCAATTGCATTTTCGCGAATAGCGGAAGGGCCGGGCGGCATCTGGGAGCGCCTGCAGTACGACTGGTCAGAGGCCATCGAAGGCCCGTCAGCCTTGATCCGCCCTGCGGCGGGCTTCATGAGCCCAATGACTGTGGGAATGGGTCCGGCCGTCGTGCGCCAGACTCGCGTCACTCGATCGAGCGGGAAGCGCGCTCGGCGTCCGCAGTGCGCTCGCCATCGTTCGGCGGCAGCAGCGAGGTATGAACCTTCGCGGGAAGCTCGGAGAGCGCCTTCGCGTCGATCTTGCCGACGAACTTCCATCCCTGCGGAAGCTTGACGAAAGTGAAGGCCGTTGGAGGGTCCACGAAGACGTCGAAGTCGTGAACCTCGACAGGTGCAGCCTGGGCCGAAAGAGCCGCCAAGGCGATGCCGGCAGCGACGAAGAGTTTGCGGGTGATCATGAGGGTTCCTTGGGTTGATGTCAGGTTGGATGATTGCGGGTCGAAGTCGTCAAGAAGTCAGAACTGGGTAGTCCGTATACCCTTGCGCTCCTGAGGCCGAGAGCGGGTCGTAGATCGTCTCCGGCACCAGCGGATTCAAGGGCGCACCGATCCTCAACCGTCGCACCAGGTCGGGATTGGAGATGTAGTCCTTGCCGAAGCCGACAGCGTCGGCCACGCCTTGTGTCACGGCCTCGTTGGCCGCGGCGAAGTCGAAGCCGTCATTCGCGATCACGGCACCTCCGAATGCCCTCTTGAGTCTCCCCAGGAGCGCACCGGGGCCGCGAGTCTCACGGATGAAGAGAAAGGCAAGCTTGCGCTTGCCGAGTTCGCTGGCCACGTAGGGGAACGTGACCTCGGGATGACTGTCGGACACCCCGTGGCTCGGAGAACGCGTCGCGAGGTGCATTCCGACCCTGTCCGCACCCCACACGCTTACGACAGCATCGGTCACCTCGAGCATCAGCCTTGCGCGGCCTTCGAGGCTCCCGCCGTAGCCATCGGTCCGGTGGTTGGTGCCGTCCTGGAGGAACTGGTCGAGCAGGTAGCCGTTGGCTCCGTGAAGTGTCACTCCGTCGAACCCCGCCGCCTTCGCGTTCTGCGCACCTGTCCGAAACGCCTCGATGACTCCCCGGATCTCCTCGAGCCCCAAGCTGCGTGGGACGACGTACGGGCGTTGCGGCCGCAGCAGCGAGACGTGCCCCGGCGCCGCCAACGGGCTCGGCGCCACTGGCAAGTCCCCTCGCAAGTGCGAAGGGTCGGAGATGCGCCCGACGTGCCAGAGCTGCGCCAATATGCGTCCCCCCGCTGCATGTACCGCGTCGGTGACGAGTCGCCAACCGGCCACCTGCTCCGAAGTCCAGATGCCTGGAACGTTCAGATACCCGACGGCCTCGGGCGACACCGGTACGCCCTCGGTGATGATCAGTCCCGCATCCGCACGCTGGGCGTAGTACTCGGCCATGAGGCGATTGGGCACATGCACTGGTGCCCCGGCCCGCAACCGGGTGAGCGGCGCCATGACGACGCGGTTCGGCAGATGGACGCTGCCGAGCAGGAGGGGATCGAAAAGGGTGGGCATCTGAACGCTCTGATGTGGCAAATGAGGTTCAGGCAAGAGTAAGGGCGCCGTGCGCGAAGACAAACGCCCCTGACTGAAAAGCCGAATTTCAGAAACGACAACGATCCCTTGCTCACGCCGCCATGCGCTGGGGCCGTGGCCCGATCACGGACGCCAATGGTCCTTGTTCCGCGGCAAGGCCGATTGGTACGGAAACGGAAACGCCGTGTCATCGGATGGTCCGTGCTGGCATCCACCGACAGGAATATCTTTGAGGCCATGCGAGCAATGGGCTCGCCCACATTCAGGAGCTGCCATGTCCACATCGCTTCATTCCGAATTCAACCTTGTACGGCCGTCGAAGCTGTCGGCTGAACGGGCCCGCGCGCTCGCTGCTCAGAAGCTTCCGGTAGCGCTGACTTTGGCCGCAATCATTCTGTCGGTGCTCGGTATCAGGCCGTAGTGGGAGAGCGCGAAGCACGGCGTCGCCTGGGAGCAGGCCCAGGCACGCAAAAGGCGGAGCAACCGATCTGGTCAGTCGGGATGTCTGGCGTCCAGGTGGCCGGACTGCCGTCGTGGCGTCCAGAGCGCCACGGAGTCCGCGACCATCGCGCGCCGCTCCGCCGCAGCAAGCTCCCCGGCGACCCAATCGGCGTGTCGGTCGCGAACGGAGTCCAGCGCTTCTTGTCGAGCTTGCGCATTCATGCAAAGCCAGCGCGGGGCTGCGGATCCTCCTGAGGCTTGGGCCAGGAGTGCAGCCGCAAAAGCCTCGAGCGTCAGATCCGGGCGCGGCGCTGTGTTGATGCGTTCCTGATTTCCACTTTCAGCCGGCATGTGCACTCCTGGGTCAGTCGGGCCGCGAAGTATAGGAATGAACCTCGATGATGCGGTCGTCGTGTTCGTAACCAAAGGAATCCGAGCGTGGCCAACCGCAGGTTCACGCCGCGTCAGATCACGCCGCGCTCAGCACCCCACGGCGCAGCTGATCGCGCTCGATCGACTGGAACAGTGCCTTGAAGTTGCCTTCGCCGAAGCCGTCATCGCCCTTGCGCTGGATGAATTCGAAGAAGACGGGACCGCCGAAAGCCGTCTCTGAAAAGATCTGCAACAGCAGGCGCGGCTGTCCGCCTTCCGTGGTGCCATCCAGCAGGATGCCGCGCGCCTGCAGTTCGGCCACCGGCTGGCCGTGGCCCGGCAGGCGCGTTTCCAGCATCTCGTAGTAGATGTCGTTCGGCGCGGTCATCAAGGGCACGCCAGCCAGGCCAAGCTGGTCGATGGTGTCGATCAGGTTGTCGCTGAGCAGTGCGATGTGCTGGATGCCTTCGCCGTTGAACTTCATCAAATACTCTTCGATCTGGCCGGAGCCCTTTGAAGACTCCTCGTTCAACGGAATTCGGATCTTGCCGTCCGGCGCCGTCAACGCCTTCGACGTCAGGCCGGTGTACTCGCCCTGGATGTCGAAGTAGCGGATCTCGCGGAAGTTGAAGAGCTTCTCGTAGAAGTTGGCCCAGAAGGCCATGCGGCCGCGGTAGACGTTGTGGGTCAGATGGTCGATCAGCTTCAGCCCGTGGCCGATCGGATGGCGGTTGACGCCTTCGACGAATTCGAAGTCGATGTCGTAGATCGACTTGCCATCCTCGAAGCGGTCGATCAGATACAGCGGCGCACCGCCAATGCCTTTGATGGCCGGCAGTCGCAACTCCATCGGACCGGTGGCGATCTCGATCGGCTGTGCGCCGAGCGCCAGTGCCCGCGCATAGGCCTTGTGCGAGTCCCTGACGCGAAACGCCATGCCGCAGGCTGAAGGACCGTGCTCGGCCGCGAAGTACGCCGCTGGACTGTTCGGCTCGCGATTGACGATGAAGTTGATGTCGCCCTGGCGGTAGAGCACCACGTCCTTCGAGCGATGCTTCGCCACCAGCGTGAAGCCCAGCTTCTCGAAGAAGGGCTCGAGCGTGTTGGCCGTGGGCGAGGCGAATTCGACGAACTCGAAGCCCATCAGGCCCATGGGATTCTCAAACAGATCTGTCATGGGTGTGCCCATCAGACGAGCTCGGTCAGTGCGTTCTCGAACGCGGTCCGGGCAATGCCGGTGTGGTCGCTGGAGCGCGCATGGCAGCGTTGAAGCGCTGCGGCCACAGTGGCCGAGACGTCGTCGAAGATCGCCTCGTCGGAAATCTCCACGTTGTCCTGCATCAGGAACGCGAACGCGCGCGCCATGCCGCAATTGGCGATGAAGTCGGGAATCACCGCCACCTTCGAATCGGCCTGCTCGTAGATCGGGCCGTAGAAGATCTCGCGATCGGCAAAGGGCACGTTGGCGCCGCTTGACACGACTTCGAGACCGCCCTGGACCAGCTGCTCGATCTGCTGCTGCGTCACCAGGCGCGATCCGGCGCAAGGCAGGAAGATTTCCGCGCCCGCGCACCAGACAGCGCGATGGATCACGTCGAACGGGAGCATGCCCTTCGCGGCCAACTGGTTGCCCTTCTTCTGCAGGAACAGCGTGCGGATCTGTTCGAAGCTGAAGCCATCGGGATTAAGCAACCCGCCCTCGCGATCGATGATGCCGACCACGCGTGCGCCGGCCTGCGCAAGGTAGTAAGCCGCGGCGGAGCCGACATTGCCCCAGCCCTGCACGATGACGCGCTTGCCCGCAACCTCGCCGCCGTAGAGCCTGTAGTAGTGAAGCACCGATTCGGCCACACCCCAGCCGGTGATCAGGTCCGCCACCAGGTACTTGCGGGCGGGATCGGGCGTGTAGCGCGGATCCTCGACGACCTTGGCCACGCCCATGCGCAACTGGCCGACCTTCTGGATTCGCTCGCTGTCGCTGGGCTCGAAGTGCCCGTTGACCACGCCCTCCTGCGGATGCCACAGCCCGTAGCTCTCGGTGATCGGGATCACCTCGTGCACCTCGTCGACATTCAGGTCGCCACCGGTGCCGTAATAGGTCTTGAGCAGCGGCGTCACCGCCTTGTACCAGCGCCGCAGCACCTCGTTCTTGCGCGGATCGGCGGGATCGAAATCGATGCCCGACTTCGCGCCACCGATGGCCGGGCCGGAGACGCTGAACTTGACTTCCATGGTCTTCGCCAACGACTCCACCTCACGCCGGTCGAGCCCCGGGCGCATGCGCGTGCCGCCGCCGGCGGCACCACCGCGCAGTGAATTGATGACAACCCAGCCCTTGGCGGGCGTCTCGGCGTCGTGCCATTCAAAGACGATCTCGGGCGCCTTGTTCTCGAAACGGTTCAGCAGTTCTTTCATCTCGGTCTTTCAGGATTCTCTGGAGTCGGTACGGTCAGGCGAGGAGAAGCTTGTCGTCGTCGAGCTTCTCGCCGCGCGTCTTCTCGAACATGTGCAGCAGGTCGGGCACGTCCATGCCGGCGCGCTCGGGTCCCTTGACGTCGAGGATCACGCGGCCTTCGTGCAGCATCACCGTGCGCGTGCCGTAGTCGAGCGCCTGGCGCATGCTGTGCGTGACCATCATGGCCGTCAGCTTGCCGGCCTCGACAATCTTCGCGGTGAGTTCAAGCACGAAAGCAGCGGTCTTCGGATCGAGCGCGGCCGTGTGCTCGTCGAGCAGGAGAATGCGCGACGGCTGCAGCGAGGCCATCAACAGGCTCACGGCTTGACGCTGCCCGCCGGAGAGCAGGCCCATGCGGTCGGACAGGCGGTTCTCGAGCCCGAGGTTGAGAATGCTCAGCTTCTCGCGGAACAACTCGCGCAGCTTGCGCGTCAGCGAGAAGCCGAAGCCGCGGCGCGCACCACGCTTCCACGCCAGCGCCATGTTCTCCTCGATCGTGAGCGCCTCGCAGGTGCCCGCCATCGGGTCCTGGAAGACGCGTGCGACCAGGTCCGAGCGCTGCCATGCAGAGCGGCGCGTGACGTCGCTGTCGTCGATCTGGATGCTGCCGCGATCGACCGAGAGGTCGCCGCTCACGGCATTCAGGAAGGTCGACTTGCCGGCCCCGTTGGAGCCGATCACGGTGACGAACTGCCCTGTGGGGATGCTCAGGTCCAGCCCGCGCAGCACCCGGTTCTCGATCGGCGTCCCGGGGTTGAAAGTGATTTCCAGGCCTTTGGCGCGCAACATTACTTGGCCTCCTTGACGACGCGTGTCGGATTGGCGCGCACACCGGGCCACAGGCCGGCCAGCTTGCGCTTGTAGGTGGGAACGAGCAGCGCGAACGCGACCAGTACGGCAGTCACCAGGTTCAGGTCCTGGGCCTTGAGGCCGATGAAGTCGCTGTTGAGCGCCAGCGCGATGAAGAAGCGATAGAGCACCGCACCGAGCACGCAAGCCAGCGTCGTGATGACCAGGCTGCGCGCCGGCAGGATGGTCTCGCCGATGATCACCGCGGCCAGGCCGACCACGATCGTGCCGATGCCCATCGAGATGTCGGCGCCGCCCTGGCTCTGCACGAACAAGGCCCCGGCCAGCGCGACCAGCCCGTTGGACAGCGCCAGACCCCACACCGTCAGCCGGTCTGTCGAGATGCCCTGCGCCCGCGCCATGCGCGGATTGCCGCCGGTGGCGCGCATGGCCAGGCCGACTTCCGACGCAAAGAACAGGTCGATCAGAACCTTGGCGGCGACCACGATCGCCAGCAGCACCAGCGGCTTGAGCACGTAGTCAGGCAGACCGCCGAATTCGAGCATGGTGAAGACCGTCGGCTCGTCGATCAGCGCAATGTTGGGCTTGCCCATGACGCGCAGGTTGATCGAATAGAGCGCGATCATCACCAGGATGCTGGCGAGCAACTGCATGATGCGCAGCCGCACGTTGAGCCACGCCGTGAGGTAGCCCGACAGCGCGCCGGCGACGATCGCCGCCGCGGTGGCGGCAAACGGATTCCAGCCCGCGACGATCAGCGCCGCGGCCACGGCACCGCCCAGCGGGAAGCTGCCGTCGACCGTGAGGTCGGGGAAGTTGATGATGCGGAACGAGAGGAAGACGCCCAGGGCGACCAGCCCGAAGATCAGGCCGATCTCTATCGCACCTAGTGAAGCAATCAGCGACATGTTGCCAGTGCCTTCTTACTTGACGACCACTTGCGCGGACTTGACGAGCTCATCCGACAGCGTCACGCCCTGCTTCAGCGCAGCAGCCGGATTGACGTGCAACTCGAAGGTGTTGCTGGTCTGCGAAGCGATCGTGCCCGGCGCCTGTCCCTGAAGAATGCGCACCACGATCTTTCCGGTCTGGTGGCCGATGTCGTAGTAGTTCAGGCCCAGCGCCGCGACGGCACCGCGCTTGACCGCGTCGGTATCCGCCGCGACCACCGGGATCTTCGCTTGCTGGGCCACCTTGACGATGCCCTCGAAGGCCGACATCACGTTGTTGTCGGTGGGCGCGTAGATGACATCGACCTTGCCGACCAGGCTCTGCGCCGCACTCGCCACGTCGACCGTGCGCGCCGCGGCGCCTTCCACCAGCGTCATGCCCGCGGCCGGCACCGCCTTCTTCAGCGCCTCGATGATCGCCACCGAATTGGCCTCGCCCGGGCTGTAGATCACGCCGACGCGCTTCGCGTTGGGAACGACGCGCTTGATCAACTCCAGGTGCTTGTCCAGCGGCGAAAGATCGGACACGCCCGTGACGTTGGTGCCCGAAGCTTCCCAGCCCTTGACCAGCTTGGCCGCGACCGGATCGGTCACTGCGCTGTAGACGACCGGGATGTCCTTGCTCGCCGCGACCACGGCCTGCGCCGACGGCGTCGCGATCGCGACGATCACGTCCGGACGCTCGCCGACGTACTTGCGGGCGATCTGCGCGGCCGTGCCGTTGTTGCCCTGCGCGCTCTGGTATTCGTACTTGAGGTTCTTGCCGGCTTCGAAACCGGCCGCCTTCAGCTCATCCCTGACGCCGTCGCGCACGGCGTCGAGCGCCTTGTGCTCGACGATCGCCGTGACCGCGACCGACTTCTCGGCAGCAAAACTGGGCGCGGCGGCGGCAGTGGCGACGGCGGCGGCGATCAGGGCAAGGGAGGAACGCAGGAAAGAATGTTGCACGTTGAGGTCCTTGTGAGAAATAGTCGGCGTGGTTCAATTTAGAAAACTGCCTCGACCGAGAACCTGTTTGATCCTCGTCCCGGAGCCGCCTTCAAGGAAGAGAAGTGTGAACTTCCGCACGGAAAATCTGTTTTCATCGAGGGTTGGGGCGAACCCTCAGGCAAGCAACATAATTTCTCTTTCAGAACAAAAAAGGAGACGATCTTGTACGAGCCCGAATTCGATCGCATCGACCGCAAAATCCTCGCCTTCCTGCAGGAGCATGGGCGCGCGTCCAACCTGGAACTCGCCGAGGCTGCGGGGCTGTCGCCTGCCCAATGCCATCGCCGCCACCGTCGGCTGGAAGAAGCGGGATTCATCTCGCGCTATGAAACGCGCCTGGCCCCCGCGCGGCTCGACCTGCACGTGGTGGCATTCATCCTCGTGGCGATGGAGAAGGGGCATATCCGCGACCTGTCGAAGTTCACCGACGTGGTCATCGACATGCCGGAAGTGCTCGAGTGCTACTCGATCACCGGCGATTACGACTTCGTCATCAAGGTCATTGCGCGCGACCTCAAGGGGCTGTCGCAGTTCCTGATCGACAAGCTGATGCGACTGCCGGGCGTGGACGGCGTGCGTTCCAGCGTCTGCCTGGATGAGTTCAAGTGCACCAGTTCGCTGCCGCTGCCTGAATGACGGCGGCGTCCCCGCGATCGGCGCGCTCGGAGCACAATGGTCGACGCCATGACAGGCGACCTTTTCGCAAGCAATGCAAGCAACGCAAGCGAAGCGCCGGTGCTCCCGGATCGCTCTGGCCAACTATTGCAACTGGTGCGCGACCTGGCCGACGAATTGCATCGCGGCAGCGGGTCCGCGACAAGCTTGGGCCTTGACCATTCGCTCACGCGCGACTACGGGCTCGACAGCCTGGCACGCGCCGAGTTGCAGGTGCGGATCGAACGCGAGTTCGGCACGACGTTCGCCGAAGCATCGTTCGCCGAAGCCGAGACACCGCGCGATCTGCTGGGCGCGCTATCCCTCGCGCCCGCTGGCGGCGGCTCATCTGTCGCCACCGCTGAGCCCGCTGCCGAAACGACCGAGATCAGCTACCCGCCGGACTCGATCGCGACCCTCGTCGACGTGCTCGACTGGCACGTCGAGCACCATGGCGATCGGCTGCTCGTGACGCTCGATTCCGATCAGGGCCCGGCCACCCAGCTCAGCTACGCGCGCCTGCAGATCGATGCGCTCGCGGTTGCCGGCTGGCTGGCCGAGCAAGGCTTCGGCGCCGGCGACAAGGTGGCCGTGATGTTGCCGACCGGCAGCGATTTCTTCGCCGCGTTCTACGGGGCGCTGTACGCCGGCTGCGTGCCGGTGCCGCTGTACCCGCCAGCGCGGCTGTCGCAACTCGAGGATCACCTGCAGCGCCTGTTCGGCATCCTGCGCAACGCCGAGGCGACGCTGCTCATCACGGTCGCGCAGGCGAAGCCGCTCTCGCGCCTGCTGACGGCACATTGCGAGACGCTCAGACAGGTGGTGACGATCGCCGACCTGTTCACGGCGGACGTGTCCGCAGAGTCTTTCGTGCGGCCCGCGATCCGCCCTGATGCCACCGCGTTCCTGCAATACACCTCGGGCAGCACCGGCAGCCCGAAGGGCGTCGTGGTCAGCCACGCCAACCTGCTCGCCAACGTTCGGGCGATGCGGCGCGCAGCGCGAATCACGAGCAGCGATACCTTCTTGTCGTGGCTGCCGCTGTACCACGACCTCGGGCTGATCGGCGCCTGCATCGGCAGCCTGTGTGTCGGCTACCGGCTGGTGCTGATGTCACCGCTGGAGTTCCTGGCAAGGCCGGCGCGCTGGCTGTCGGCCATCGACCGCCATCGCGCCAGCGTTTCGGCAGCGCCCAATTTCGCCTACGAGCTGTGCCTGAACAAGCTCGCGGATGCCGACCTCGAAGGCCTCGACCTGAGCAGTTGGCGGCTCGCTTTCAATGGCGCCGAGCCGGTGAGCGCAACGACGATCGAGCGCTTCGCGTCGCGCTTCGCACCCTACGGATTCCGGCGCGAGGCGATGTTCACCGTCTACGGACTGGCCGAAGGTGTGCTCGGCGTCACGTTCCCGCCGCTCGGCCGCGGTGCGCTCATCGATCGGGTCGACCGCACCGCGCTGCGCGAACGCGGCGTCGCCCGGCCCGCTGCAACCGACGATGCGCAGGCGTTGCAAGTCGTTTCCTGTGGATTGCCGCTGCCCGGGGTCGAGGTGCGTATCGTCGACACGGCCTCGCAGGAACTGCCCGAACGAGAGCAAGGCCGGGTCCAGTTTCGCGGGCCATCGGCGACCAGCGGCTACTACCGCAATCCGGCCGCGACCGCAACGCTGATCGACGGCGGATGGCACAACACCGGCGACCTCGGCTACTTCGCCAGTGGCGAGTTGTATCTGACCGGCCGTGCAAAAGACGTGATCGTCCGCCGCGGCGCCAACATCCACCCGGCCGACCTCGAATCCGCGCTCGCAAGCCTGCCGGGCGTCCGCAAGGGGGGCGTCGCGGTGTTCCCGGCGACCGATGCACAGGGCGGCAGCGAGCGGCTCGTCGTGCTGGCCGAGGTGCGCGCCACCGACGCGCAGGTGCACCGCGAGATCAAGGCCGCGATCATGGCAACCACCGTGGACCAGATCGGGATGCCGCCCGACGACATCGTCCTCGCGCCGCCGGGAACGGTGCTGAAGACCTCGAGCGGCAAGATCCGCCGCGCCACTGCGCGCGAGCTCTACGAGCAAGGCGCGCTCGGGCGTTCGCAGCATGCGCCCTGGCGCCAGCTCATCCGGCTCGTCACCGGCGCCGCGGCCGCGCAGGCGCAGCGAAGCACACGCAGCGCCGCGAGACTCGCCTGGGGATGCTGGGCCGGGGTGATTTTCTTGCTCGGCGGCATCGGCGCCTGGCTGACAACGATGGTTCTGCCGGACATCGCGCTGCGCCGCCGCGCGGCGCGTGCGTGGGCACGAGCGGCGACCCGGCTTGCCGGCGTCCATGTGCGCATCGAAGGGATCGAGCGGCTGCCGGCTTCGAGCGCTGCCCTGGTGGTCGCGAACCACTCGAGCTATGCCGATTCGATCATCCTCACGGCCGCGCTTCCGCCGCGTTTCGCCTATGTCGCCAAACGCGAGCTGGAGGCAACCGCCATGCTCGGCGTGATGCTCAAGCGGCTCGGGGCGGTGTTCGTGGAGCGTGCCGATCTCGCCGGCGCCGTCGAAGACACGGCGGCGCTCGAATCGCATGCGCGCGCCGGCGAGCCGCTGGTCGTCTTCCCCGAGGGAACATTCAGACGCGCGCCCGGCGTACTGCCGTTCAAACTCGGCGCCTTCGTGGTCGCTGCACATACCGAGACGCCGGTGATCCCGGTCGCGTTGATCGGTACGCGGTCGCTGCTGCGCCCCGGGCAGTGGCTGCCGCGCCGCACGGAGGTCGTGATCGAGGTCGGCTTGCCGATCGTCGCGCCGCAGCACGACTGGAGCGCTGCGGTCGCACTGCGCGATGCTGCGCGGCATGCGATCCTCGAGCGGGTTCCAGAGCCCGACACCGGCATCGAACTCGAACCCGTGGGTGCTCTCGCCGCTTGATGGAACCGGAGCGAGTTCACCGCCCCATCGCATCGCACGCTACGCGCAATGGCGCCGCACGCGCGCTGGCAACGCTCGCATCCACACGGGCGGCCGCATTTCTGCGTTCCGCGTCCTTGATCAGCTCATTCAGGCACGCCGCTTCTCGCAGTTGCTCGTAGCAAACGCGATAGGCCGCGCTGCTGGGATGCACACCGTCGAGCGAGAAGTACATCGAAGGCTCGTTCGAGAACGGCTCCTCGCCGCGCTGCCGGAAGACGCTGAGGAAAAGCACTCCGTACCGCGCGGCCATCCGTTCGAACAGCATGCAGGCGCGGTAGGTCTGCAAACTCGCCCACCATGACCAGGGCGCCATGAACACCGGCGCGAGGCCGAGATTGGCGCTGCACAGCCAAAGCACTTTCGTGCCGAGCCGGGTCAGTTCCGGCAGCAGGACATCGGCTTCGAGTGCAAGCCGCCCCATGGGCGTCAGGCGCAACACATCGTTGCCTCCGACCAGCAACAGAATCAGGTCGTAGGGCGGTGCAGCTTCGTCTGCCACCAAAACGCTCACTTGCTTGCGCACGTCTTCGAGCCGCGCGCCGCTCACCGCCAGGTTGGTGATCTCGACCTGCGGATGCTCGGCGCTCAACATCCCCGGAATGGTTTCGCCGGGCAGGTTTGCGCCCAAGCCCACGCCGGTGCTGTCGCCCAGCACCAGCACCCGCGCCAACGGCTGCTCGGGCTTGCATTCGTAGGGACGGTGCACGGACCAGGTGGTGCGGGCCGTCCGGAGGGCGTGGCGCATCCGCAGCCACTGTGCCGCGGTGACGGATACGAGCGCGATGCCAGCCATCGCCCCAGCCATCGCCGCGCCCGCACGCAATGCACGGAACGCCATCATCGACGCCTCCTTTTCTTCGCTTCGACTGCGTTCATTTTGTGACGAATCGCAGCGCGCCGCTTGCCGGAACAAAGGTCCCCTCGGTGCAGGACGACGCCGCGCTCGCGGCGCGAGCACGCGCCGGCCGAATGCTCCAAAACCCTGATTGATTTAATTAACGATGTAAATACGATCAAACAATCAGAACACCATCAAGCATGTCTTCAGCACCCACCATCGCCGACATCGCACGGACTGCCGGCGTAGGCACGGCCACGGTCGACCGCGTGCTCAACGGGCGCCCCGGGGTCAATGCCGAAACGGTGCAACGCGTGATGCAGGTGGTCGAGGAACTCGGCGCCCCGCAGCAGCCGGGCCGGCCACGCCGCGGCGCGAATGCGCGGTTCGCCTACGTACTGCCCGCGGACCCGACGCCCTTCCTCGATCTGGTCGAGCGGCAGATCGCACAGGCGGCGGGCGATTTCCGGCATGCCCACATCACCGAGGTCACGCATCGCATGGACGCCACCGACCCCGCGCGCTTCGCCGAGGAACTGGCCCAGGTCGCCGATTGCGAAGGGGTGGCCGTGCTGGCGCCCGACATGCCGCCGATCAAGCGCGCCATCAACGAACTGGTGCGCGCCGGCGTCCACGTGGTGACCCTTTTCTCCGACGTGGCGGGTTCGATGCGCGAGACCTGCATCGGCGCCGACAACCGCGCCGCCGGCCGGACCGCCGGCCTGCTGCTGGGACGGATGGCCAACGACAGCCGACGCGACACGCTGCTGCTGTCATCGCAGGCGACCCGTCTGTCGGCGGAGATCGAGCGGCGCATCGGCTATGCGCACGCCATCGAGGAACGCTTTCCGAAGCTGCGCCTGGTGCGCACGCCCGACCTGCCGGCCGATGACGACGGCGCCTGCAAAGCGTTGCTGCAGGCATTGCAGAACGAGATCGATCCGGCGCGCGTGGCTGGCATCTACAACGTCGGCTCGGGCAGCGCGGGGGTTGCGCGCGCCATGGCGGAAGCCGGGCTGGCGCCGCAGGCCGGCGTGGTCGTCCACGACTTCACCGACGCCCACGCCTCGCTGCTGGGCGCGGATGCCCTTTCCTATGTCCTGCACCAGGACATTCATTACTGCGTGTTGACGGCTGCGCGCGTGCTGCGCGCGCTGTGCGAGAACGTTCGCGGCGCACTCAACGTGGTGCAGCCGCGCATCGAGATCCTGACGGCCGAGAACCTTCATTGAGCGGACGCCCGGTATGTGCCCCTGAACCCAACCTTTGGAGACAGACCATGAAATCGATGTCCAAGATGCTCCCGGGGGTGATCGCCCTCGCCGCTGCCACCGTGCTCAGCATGACCGCGGCCGACGTGCGCGCTCAGGACAAGACCATCACCCTTTGCTGGGCTGCCTGGGACCCGGCCAACGCGCTGGTCGAACTCTCGAAGGACTTCACCACGAAGACCGGCATCAAGATGAAGTTCGAGTTCGTGCCGTGGACCAGCTTTGCCGACCGCATGCTCAACGAGCTCAACTCCAAGGGCAAGCTGTGCGATCTCATCATCGGCGACAGCCAGTGGATCGGCGGCGCGGCCGAGCAAGGCCAGTACGTCAAGCTCAACGAGTTCTTCGACAAGGAAGGCATCAAGATGACGGACTTCGCGCCCGCCACCGTGGTGGGCTACGCGGAGTGGCCGAAGAACACACCCAACTACTGGGCGCTGCCGGCGATGGCCGATGCGGTCGGCTGGACCTACCGCAAGGACTGGTTCGCCAAGCCCGAGCTGCAGGCCGAGTTCAAGAAGAAGTACAACCGCGACCTCGCGCCGCCGAAGACCTGGACCGAATTCAAGGAAGTGGCCGAGTTCTTCCAGGGCCGCATGATCGACGGCAAGAAGGTCTACGGCGCCTACCTGTTCACCGAGCGGGGCTCCGAAGGCATCACGATGGGCGTCACCAACGTGCTCTACCCGATGGGCTTCAAGTACGAGGACCCGAAGAAGCCGTATTCCATGGACGGCTTCGTGAACTCGCCCGACGCGGTGCGCGGCCTCGAGTTCTACAAGGCGCTCTACAAGGGCGCCACACCGCCCGGGCTGACCAATGCCTACATGACCGAAGGCCTCGACGCCTTCAAGTCGGGCCAGGTCGCGATGATGATGAACTGGTTCGCCTTCTTCCCGGGCCTCTACAAGGACCCGAACGTCGGCGGCGACAAGATCGGCTTCTTCGTCAATCCCTCGGACAAGGCCAAGGGCGTGCAGCTCGGCGGCCAGGGCATCTCGGTGGTCTCGTATTCGCCGAACCGGAACGAGGCGCTGCAATACATCAAGTGGTTCGCGAACCCCGAGGTGCAGAAGAAGTGGCAGGCCATCGGCGGTTCGTCGGCGGCCAAGGCGGTGCTGAACGACCCGGCCTATCCGAAGAGCTCGCCGTTCGCGCAGCCCTTCCTCGACTCGATGGACATGGTGGTCGACTTCTGGGCCGAGCCTTCGTATGCTCAGTTGCTGCTGGCGATGCAGAAACGCGTGCATGACTACGTGGTCGCCGACAAGGGCACCGCCAAGGAGGCGCTCGATGCACTGGTGGTGGACTGGAAGAAGGTCTTCAAGGACGACGGCAAGGCCAAGTAACGCGCCCGGCCGCAGTCGCCATCCATCGTCGATGCAGAACCCGACCGTCATCGTCGTCCGCGCCGCGCAGGCCACGCCGCCCAGCGTGGCGGTGCGGATGCGCGGTCTCTCCGACCGCGCGATCGCATGGCTGTTCGTCGGCCCGACGATGCTGTTGCTGCTGGCGATCAACATCTTCCCGCTGATCTGGACGATCAAGCTGTCGTTCACCAACTACCGGGCCAACCGGCCCAACGCGGCGGTGGTCGACGTCGGCATCGACAACTACGTGTCGGTGCTGACCGACCCTGACATCTGGCTGGCAATGCAGGCCACCGCCCACTTCCTGTTCTGGACCATCTTCCTGCAGGTGCTGATCGGCTTCGCGCTGGCCTACCTCATCGATCGCAAGTTCCGCGGCCACGGCTTCTGGACGACGATGATCCTGATCCCGATGATGCTGTCGCCCGCCGTGGTCGGCAATTTCTGGGCCTTCCTCTACCAGCCTCAGACCGGCCTCTTCAACTATGCCGTGTCGTACCTCTCGGGCGTGCCGGCCTCGTCGTTCGAGATGATCGGCTCGGTCAAGCTCGCGCCGTGGGCCATCATCATCGTCGACACCTGGATGTGGACGCCCTATGTGATGCTGATCTGCCTCGCGGGCCTGCGCTCGATCCCCGACTACATCTACGAGGCGGCCGAAGTCGACCGCGCCTCGAAGTGGCGCCAGTTCTGGTCGATCACGCTGCCGATGGTGCTGCCGTTCATCATGCTGGCGGTGCTCTTCCGCGGCATCGAGAACTTCAAGATGTTCGACATGGTCAACCTGCTGACTTCGGGTGGCCCGGGCTCGGCGACCGAACTCGCCTCGATCACCCTCAAGCGCGAGGCCTTCGAGAAGTGGCGCACCGGCTATTCGTCAGCCTTCGCCATCATCCTTTTCGTTGCGGTGTTCGGCCTGGCCAACATCTACGTCAAGGCCCTCAACCACGTGAAGAATCGCTGAGGCACCGCATGAGCATCGGTATCGGCATCAGCACCGCGCACTCCGTCGTCGAGCCGAGTTCGCGCACCCGGCTCGTCGCCGGCGCGGTCGTGGTGCTGTATGCGCTGGTCACGATGATCCCGCTGGTCTGGATCATCCTGACCGGCTTCAAGACGCCGACCGATTCGATCAGCTATCCGCCGAAGATCCTGTTCACGCCTTCGCCGCAGGGCTACTGCAACCTCTTCACGACCCGCTCGCGCCAGACGCCCGAATACATCGCCTCACTGCCGCCACCGACCGACGTCTGCGACAAGGTGGCGCGAGACGACCACATGGTGGTCGCCGGCCGATCGAACTACATCCCGCGCTTCGTCAACTCGCTGATCATCGCCTTCGGCTCGACAGTGCTGTCGGTGGGCATCGGCGTGATGGCGGCCTATGCGTTCTCGCGCTTCAATGTGCCGCTGAAGGACGACTTGCTGTTCTTCATCCTGTCGACGCGGATGATGCCGCCGATCGCGGTGGCGATCCCGATCTTCCTGATGTACCGCGAGCTTGGCCTGTCGGATACGCGACTCGGCATGATCCTGCTCTACAGCGCAGTCAACGTGTCGCTGGCGGTGTGGCTGCTCAAGGGCTTCATCGACGAGATCCCGCGCGAATACGAAGAGGCCGCGATGGTCGACGGCTACACGCGGCTGCAGGCCTTCCGCAAGGTGGTGCTGCCGCAGGCCACCACGGGCATCGTCGCGACCTCGATCTTCTGCCTGATCTTTGCGTGGAACGAATACGCCTTCGCGGTGCTGCTGACCTCGGGCACCGCGCAGACGGCGCCGCCCTTCATCCCGATCATCATCGGCGAAGGCGGTCAGGACTGGCCGGCCGTCGCCGCCGGAACCACGTTGTTCCTGGTGCCGATCCTGGTCTTCACGATCCTGCTGCGAAAGCACCTGCTGCGCGGCATCACTTTCGGCGCGGTGCGCAAATAGGAGTGCAGGAGTGCCAGACATGCCGACCGCCCCACCCTCCATCTCCCGACGCCAATGGCCGCGCTGGCTGCGCCGCGGACCGATGGAAGTCGTCGCCTGCATCGTGATCACCGCGGGCCTCGTGATGATGCTGCAGCCGCTCGCGATGCCGCTCTTCACCTGGTCGTTCATCACCACCCTGTTCGGCACTGCGCTGTTCATGGTCGTCTCCAAGTTTCCGGACTGAGCCATGGCCGAGATCCGCGTCCACCAACTGCACAAGGCCTTCGCCGACTTCACCGCGGTGAAGAATTCGAGCTTCACAGTGCGCGACGGCGATTTCTTCTGCCTGCTCGGTCCTTCGGGCTGCGGCAAGACCACCACACTGCGGATGATCGCGGGGTTGGAGCTGCCGACATCAGGCCAGATCTTCCTCGGCAACGAGGACGTCAGCTTCAAGCGCGCATCGGCGCGCGACATCGCCTTCGTGTTCCAGATGTTCGCGCTCTATCCGCACATGAACGTACGTCACAACATCGCCTTCCCGCTGGTCTCGCAAGGAATGGCGCGCGCCGAGATCCATCGCCAGGTCGACCAGGCGGCGCGCACACTGCGCATCACGCATCTGCTGGACAAGCCGGTGTCGCAGCTGTCGAGCGGCGACCGCCAGCGTGTGGCGCTCGGGCGCGCCATCGTCCGCCAGCCGATGGCTTTCCTGATGGACGAACCGCTCGGCGCGCTCGACGCCGAATTCCGCGAAGTGATGTGCCAGGAACTGCGCGCGCTGCACGACCGGCTGCACGCCACCACCGTGTACGTGACGCACGACCAGATGGAAGCGATGGCGATGGCCGACGTGATCGCCGTGATGAACGAAGGCGTGATCGAGCAGCTTGGTGCGCCGCTGGAGGTGTATGAGCGGCCGGCGAGCGTCTTCGTCGCCGACTTCATCGGCGCACCATCGATGAACTTCCTGCCGTTCGAAGCGGGCTTCGCGAGTGGCGAACACGCGATCCGCATCGGCCCGGCGCAGATCGAAGTACCCATCCTGCGCGAAGACATTCCGCCGCGCGCATTGCTGTGCGGCGTGCGGCCCGAGCATCTTCGTCTCGAAGAAGCCTCGCCGTTGCGTGCCGAGGTGCTCGGGACCGAATACCTCGGCACGCGCACCGTCGTCACGCTGGTCACGGCGCAAGGCGCCACGGTCCGCGCCAAGGTCGACGTCACGCTCCCGGTGGCGCGCGGCGACCACGTCGGACTGGCCTTCGACGCCTCGGCGATCTCGCTGTTCGACGCGGCTTCGGGCCGGGCGCTGCGCACCGCCCGCGACGAGGCGCCGCAACGGACCCGGCAGGGAGCGCGCCATGGCTGAGCTTCGCCTCGCCAACGTCGGGAAGCGCTTCGGCGCAGTGCGGGCCATCGACGGACTGAGCCTCGACATGCCCAGCGGCGAGTTCTTCGTGCTGCTCGGCCCGAGCGGCGCCGGCAAGACCACCACGTTGCGGCTGGTGGCAGGCCTCGAAAAGCCGGACGCAGGGCGCGTCTCCATCGGCGGGCGCGACGTGACGGCGCTCGCGCCGGCGTTGCGTGATGTGGCCTTCGTCTTCCAGCAGTATTCGCTCTATCCGCACCTGAACGTCTACGACAACCTCGCCTTTCCGCTGCGCTCGCCCCTTCGCCCGATTTCCGAGAACGAGGTGCGCCGGAAGGTCGAGGAAGTGGCACGCATGCTGCGCATCCACGACAAGCTGAAGAACCCCGCGACCCGACTCTCGGGCGGCCAGATGCAGCGCGTGGCGATCGGCCGAGCCCTCGTGCGCGACCCGTCGATCTACCTGATGGACGAGCCGTTGTCCTCGCTCGACGCCAAGCTGCGCAATGACCTCCGGCTCGAACTCAAGCGCATCCAGCAGGACCTCGGCGCCACCATGCTCTACGTGACGCACGACCAGATCGAGGCCATGACCATGGCCACCCGCATCGGCGTGCTCGACAACGGCGTGCTGGTGCAGGTCGGCACGCCGCAGCAGATCTACGAGAACCCGAGCAGCGCCCATGTGGCGTCCAGGCTGGGCTCGCCGCGCATCAACCTCGTTGCGCGGGCACTGGTGCCGGAACTCGACGGCCCGCCGCGCGCGGTCACCGTCGGCGTGCGGGCGGAGCATCTGAGGCTGCATGGCCAGACGACAAGCCCGGCGAGCCGGGCACACCGCGCCGCAAGAGTCAGGCGCATCGAGCGCCTGAGCGACCTGCACCTTGTGCACGTCGGCCTCGACGGCAGCGACCAGGAACTCATCGTCTCGGCACCCGCGAACGCAAGCTTCGCGCCGAACGACGCCGTACACGTGGAACTGGTGCGCCCGCTCTGGTTCGACGCCGAGGGTCTGCGCATCAGCGCGTGACCCAGGCAACATCATTGGGAGCACACATGGCCGACATCGACCTGATCCGGAACGCAACCCAGACGCTGATCGACCACGTCGATGAACTGACGGCCCTCGACCAGGCCATCGGCGACGGCGACCACGGACTCAACATGCGGCGCGGCGCGCTGGCCATCCAGGGCAAGCTCGACGAACTCGCCGGCCAGTCGCTCAACGAGGCATTGCGCACCATGGGCATGACCTGCATGTCGACCATCGGCGGCTCGTCGGGCCCCGTGTTCGGCACGCTGATGGTCACGCTCGGCAAGGAACTGCCCGACCCGCCGACGCCGAGCGCCATGGCGGCCGCGCTCGATGCGGGCATCAAGGCACTCACTCGTCTGGGCAAGGCCGAAGTCGGCCAGAAGACATTGCTCGATGTGCTCGACCCGGTGCAGAAGGTGCTCGCCGAAGGCGGCGACGGCCTGGCCGCCCGGGTTCGCGAATGCGCCTTCGCCAGCGCCGACTCGACCGCCGCGATGGACGCGATCAAGGGCCGCGCGTCCTTTCTCGGCGAGCGCGCACTGGGCCACGTCGATCCGGGCTCGCGCTCCGTGGCATTGATCATCGGCGCGATCTGCGACAGCCTGACCTCGCCGGCGCAACCGTCTTCCCTTTCCGCCTGAAAGCGCATCATGAAGAAGCTCATCAACGACGTCGATTCCCTGCTGTCCGAATCCCTGGACGGCTTCGCGGCCGCGCACGCAGACATCGTGGCGCTCGGCGAGACCGGCCCTTTCGTCCGGCGGCGCACGCCCAAGCCCGGCAAGGTCGCGCTGATCTCGGGGGGCGGTTCGGGGCACGAACCGCTGCACACGGGCTTCGTCGGCCACGGCATGCTCGATGCGGCCTGCCCCGGCCAGGTGTTCACCTCGCCCACGCCCGACCAGATGCTGGCCGCGGCGCAGGCGGTGGACACCGGCGCGGGCGTGCTGTTCATCGTCAAGAACTACTCCGGCGACATGATGAATTTCCAGATGGCCGCGGAGATGATCGACTGCGACAACGAGACCGTCATCGTCAACGACGACGTGGCCGTCGAGAACTCGACCTACACCACCGGTCGCCGAGGCGTCGCGGGCACGCTGATCGTGGAGAAGATCGTCGGTGCCGCGGCCGAGCGCGGCGACAAACTCGCTGCCCTGAAGGCGCTCGGCGATTCGGTCAACAAGGCCACCGCCTCGATGGGCGTTGCGCTCACGTCCTGCACGGTGCCGGCCGCCGGCAAGCCGACCTTCCAGATCGGGCCTGACGAGATGGAGATGGGCGTCGGCATCCACGGCGAACCCGGCCGGCGCAGGGTCAGGCTGTCATCGGCCGACGACATTGCCGCCGAACTCGGCGGCGCGATCCTCAAGGATCTTTCGCTCAAGCCCGGGCAGCAGGTGCTGCTGCTGGTCAACGGTTTTGGCGGTACGCCGCTGATGGAGCTCTACCTGATGGTGCACGCGATGCGCAAGGTGCTCGACAGCCACCAGCTCAAGGTCGCGCGCTACCTCACCGGGTCCTATGTCACTTCGCTCGAGATGGCCGGATGCTCAGTCACGGTGAGCGCGATGGACGACGCGACCCTGGCGCTCTGGGATGCGCCGGTCCACACCGCGGCGCTGCGCTGGGGCATGTGAACAGTTCGATGATCGGGCCTGGAAACATCTTGAGCCCGTCCTCTTGTGATTTCGTCCGACGAAATCAGCTTTATTGAACAAAAACAATAGGCTCCAACGATTGGTGGCAAAACGGGCCCGGGCGTATGATCGTCGAGCAAAAACGGGACACGGCGATGCTCGACGAGGTGCGGCAGACAGAAACCATTGGAGAAAAGACCTATCAACGCCTGCGCGCGGACATCGTCAGCGGCCGGCTGGCGCCCGGGGAGCGCCTGACGCTCGACCGCATGCGCGATGCCTACGAGGTCAGCGTCGGCACGCTGCGCGAGAACCTGAATCGCCTGTCATCCGAAGGCCTGATCGTCGCCGAGGGCTCGCGCGGCTTCCAGGTCACTCCGATCTCGGCGGCCGACCTGCGCGAAGTGGCTGCCATGCGTTGCCTCCTCGAACTGCATGCCTTGCGCGAGTCCTTCGAAGCCGGGGACATGGAATGGGAAGGCAGGGTCGTCGCGGCCCATCACAAGCTCGCGTCGATGGAGCGCCGCATGAGCGTGGAGGAGCGTTCCAACGCACAGGCGTGGAAGCGCTATGACCGTGAATTCCACCGTGCGCTGATCTCGGCTTGCGGTTCGCAGGTCTTGCTCCAGACCCACTCGGTCATCTACGACCGGTATCTGCGTTATCAGATGGTCGCTGCGGTTTACCGCGGAGAAATCGCGGCCGGCGAGCACCAGCACTTGATGAGGTGCGCCCTGGAACGAGACTGGAAGGGTGCGCAGGTCACGCTGACCAGGCATGTGCAGGACTGCGTGAAGCACATGATCGACAAGCGACTGGTGACTTGAGGCGGCCTGCCGGCCCTATTTCCAACTATTCCCATTGTTCGAGCAGTGCGCTCACGACATCGAGCCCGAGCGTCGCGTACATCATGAGGGCCATGGCTCCCCATACGAGGATCTGAAGGGGGAAGACAGCCGCGCGCCGGACCTTCTTCAATGCTCGCAGCGAGCCATCGTTCCTGATGGGGGGCTGCTTTTGCCGCACCGTGGATTTCACAGGCGCAGGGCCAAGCCCGCCAAGCCCGCTATCGTGCAGTTCAGGGTACATCTTCATCGGAGCGCTCCTAAAGTGCTACAAAAAATCATTCGATGAAATTAAGAGTAACACTTAATACTGAGCTTCGCCCAACTTCGGTGCCGGTTTCTGACGAAATCCGCTCGAATTAGTCAGTTTGGTGCGTTGCACAAGCGCCTGCGATACGGAATGTGAGACGCACGACCCCAGCCTGCCTGAAAATCCGCTTATTCGATTTTCAGATCAATGGCCTCCACTGAACTATCCACTCGCCAATTGCGCGCCTTCGTCGCGCTGGTCGACCTGCCCAACTTCACGCGCGCCGCCCAGGCCTGCCATCTTTCTCAACCCGCCTTCAGCATGCTTGTCCGCACGCTGGAAAACGAAGTCGGCGCGCGGCTCTTCGACCGCAATACGCGCAGTGTCCAACTCACGCCGGAGGGCCGCGTGTTCGAAGCTTCGGCGCGGCGGCTCCTTGGCGACATCGAGCGGGCGGTCGGCAATCTGGACGACCATGTGCAGCGTCGCAAGGGACGCGTGCATGTCGCCGCCCTGCCCTCTCTGGCTGCGGGCTGGCTGCCGGCAATGTTCTCGGACTTCCACGCGCGCTGGCCTGGCATCGAACTCATGCTGAGCGATCAGTTGTCGGATGCCTGCATCGACCTGGTGCGCGGAGGCCAGGCGGATTTCGCGCTCGCGGCGGCCGGCGGGCGCCCCGCCGACAGTTCGGAGCTGCGCATGCGCGTGCTGTGCACCGACCGCTTCCACCTGATCTGCCGCGCCGACCACCCGCTCGCGACCGAGCCGAAGCTCACGCTGCGCAAGCTGCAGCCCTGGGCCTTCATTCACATGACGCGCAACAGCAGCGTGCGGCAGGCGCTCGAAGTCGCCCTGCATCCGCTGGCGATGAACACGGTGCTCGAAGTCGAGCAATTGGCCACCGTGATGGGGATGGTCGAAGCCGGGCTCGGCATCAGCGTGGTGCCGGCCCTCACGCTCTACCAGTTCAGGCGCGAGACGATCGCGATCCGCCCGTTGCCGCTGCCGCAACTCACCCGGCGCATCTACCTCGTGCAACGGCGCGACGGCAGCCTGTCGGCCGCGGCGCAGGGACTGCACGACATGGTGGTTGCGCGGCTGGGCTCGCTATCGGTCGAATCCGCCGAAGAAAAGCCCGCGCCGCTCCATCCATCGGGCGGTGCTGGTACCTACCAGGTCACACCGTAGCCAGGGGATGGGACTTTCGTCAGGCGTCGTCCGACACGCGATCGGGCGCTATCGCTCGTGAAGCCCCTCTCGCGCAGGACTACAACAGTGGGTTCTTCCTCGCACTGGAGCCATTCCCGTGAATTTCCCCGTGTCCTTCGGCGACACCGACGCTACCTCTTTCGCGAAGGAACGCACTCGCGGCTGTACGAGCACCTCGGCGGGCATCTGCGCGACAACGACGCAGGCGCTTCGTTTGCGGTGTGGGCACCCAACGCAAGTTCGGTCGCGGTCATCGGCGACTGGAACCACTGGGACGGCCACGCCGAACCGCTTTCGCCGCGTCCGGACTCGACGGGCGTATGGCACGGCCATGCCGGGGGTGCGCGCCACGGGCATGCCTACAAGTACCGCATCCTCTCGAAGTCCGGGAGGGTGATCGAGAAGGCGGACCCGCTCGCATGCTTCGCGGAGGCGCCGCCGGCGACTGCGTCCAGACTCTGGTCGCTCGACTACACATGGTCTGACGCTGAATGGATGCGAACGCGTGCCGCGCGCAACAGCCTCGATGCGCCGATCTCCATCTACGAGGTGCATGCGGGCTCCTGGCGCCGTGACGACGGCCGCCCGATGGATTACCGCGCACTCGCACACGCACTGGCCGACTACGTGGTGTCCATCGGCTTCACCCACATCGAGTTGATGCCGATCACGGAACACCCGTTCTACGGCTCGTGGGGTTACCAGACGACGGGCTACTTCGCGCCCACCGCACGCTACGGGACGCCGCAGGACTTCATGTACTTCGTCGATCATCTGCACCAGCGCGGCATCGGCGTGATCCTGGATTGGGTGCCGTCGCACTTTCCGACGGATGCCCATGGTCTCGCCTCCTTCGATGGCACGCATCTGTACGAGCACGCTGATCCGCGTCAGGGCTTTCATCCGGAGTGGAACTCGGCGATCTTCAACTACGGCCGCGACGAGGTTCGCAGCTTCCTGATCTCATCGGCGCTCTTCTGGCTGGATCGCTATCACATCGACGGCCTGCGCGTCGATGCGGTGGCTTCGATGCTCTACCTCGACTATGCGCGGCAAGGCGGCGAGTGGATCCCCAATACCCGCGGCGGGCGCGAGAACCTCCAGGCGATCGGGTTCCTCCAGGAACTCAATCGTGCGGTCTGCCGCGACCAGCCGGGCACGTTCACGATCGCCGAGGAATCGACAGCCTGGCCACAGGTCTCGCGACCGACCGACATGGGCGGCCTCGGCTTCGGCATGAAATGGAACATGGGCTGGATGCACGACACCCTCGCCTACATGCATGAGGACCCGGTGCATCGCCGCTACCACCACCATCGACTGACCTTCTCGATGGTCTATGCCTTCAGCGAGAACTTCGTGCTGCCGCTCTCGCACGACGAGGTCGTCTACGGCAAGGGTTCGCTGATCGGCAAGATGCCGGGCGATCCGTGGCGGCAGTTCGCCAACCTGCGCTCGCTGTACGCCTACATGTGGGCGCATCCGGGGAAGAAGCTGCTGTTCATGGGCGGCGAATTCGGGCAGCGGCGCGAGTGGACGCACGAAGGTCAGCTCGACTGGCCTTCGCTGGACGCGGCCGAGCACCGCGGCGTGCAGCACCTGGTCGGCGAATTGAACCGCCTCTATCGCACCGAGCCGGCCCTGCACGAGCTGGACTTTTCTTCGGAAGGCTTCCGGTGGCTCGAACCCAACGATCACGAGCAGAGTGTCGTGGCCTTCCTGCGGCGCTCGCGCGCGGGCGACACGGTACTCGTCGTCTGCAACTTGACACCGGTGCCGCGGCAGAACTACTGTGTGGGCGTGCCCCGGGACGGCACATGGCGGGAGATTCTCAACAGCGATGCCCGTGCGTTCGGCGGCTCGGGCTGGGGGAATCTTGGCGCCGTGCAAGCCGCGCCGATGCATTCGCACGGGCAGAAGTACGCCGTGTGCCTGACGCTGCCGCCGCTGTCCACGCTCTTTTTCAAGGTGCAGACCGATGCCTAGCGCCCTGCTGTCGCCGCCGCAGTCACTCGAATCCGCCGAAGGGGATGGCCGGCGCCGTGCGGTCGTCGATGCGGTCATGCCCATCGTCGACGGCGGTCGTTTCGCGGTCAAGCGCGTGGCAGGCGAAAGCGTCCGCGTCACTGCGCACGTCTTCACCGACGGCCACGATGTGCCGCGCGTGATGCTTCAATGGTGGAAGGATGGCGACGACGCGCGCCACGAAGTGCCCATGAAGCTGCGCTACAACGACGAGTGGCATGCCGACTTCACGCCGCCCGTACCCGGCCGCTACATCTATACGGTGGTCGCGTGGGTCGATCTCTTCGAATCATGGCGGCATGAACTGGTTCGGCGTGTCGACGCGGACGACATTCGGCTTGCCGTTCGCACCGGCGCGCTGGAGATTGCCGCGGCCGCGGGCCGGGCGAACGGCGACGACCGCCAGGCTCTTGCGAAATGGGCCCGCTCTCTCGACGAAGGCGCGACCAACGCCGGAAAGAACGCCAATGAGATCAAGGCGCTTGCGCTCGACGACGATCTGGCCGCGATCGCCTCGCGGCACCCGGATCGCAGCCTGGAGGCCCGCTTCGCGGCCGAACTGCCGCTGATGGCCGACCGGGAGCGTGCCCGCTTCAGCACCTGGTACGAACTCTTTCCACGCTCGGCCTCGGGCATGCCGGGTGCGCACGGCACCTTCCGCGATGTCGAGGAGCGCCTGCCGCTGGTCGCGGCAATGGGCTTCGACGTTCTGTACTTCCCGCCGATCCACCCGATCGGTCGCCTGCAGCGCAAGGGCCGCAACAACACGCTCACGACCGAGACCGGCGATGTCGGCAGCCCCTGGGCCATCGGCGCCGCCGAAGGCGGGCACAAGGACATCCTGCCTGCGCTCGGCACGGCGGAAGATTTCCGTCGCCTGGTCGCGAAGGCCGCGCAAATGGGCATCGACGTGGCGATGGACATCGCCTACCAGTGCGCGCCGGACCACCCCTACGTCAAGGCGCATCCGACATGGTTCCGGTGGCGGCCCGACAACACCGTCCAGTACGCGGAGAACCCGCCGAAGAAATACCAGGACATCTACCCCTTTCACTTCGAGAGTCCGGACTGGCGCGCGCTCTGGAGCGAACTGAAGTCCGTGCTGGACCACTGGATCGCGCAAGGCGTCACCGTGTTTCGCGTCGACAACCCGCACACCAAGGCCTTCGGGTTCTGGGAATGGGCGATCACGGAGGTCAAGCGCGAGCACCCCGAGGTCATCTTTCTGGCCGAGGCTTTCACGCGGCCCAAGGTGATGCATCGCCTGGCCAAGCTCGGCTTCACGCAGTCGTACACCTACTTCACCTGGCGCAACACCAAGGAAGAGTTGACCGCCTACTTCACCGAACTCACGCAGGGGCCCGGCAAGGACTACTTCCGCCCCAACGTCTGGCCCAACACGCCCGACATCCTTCACGCTGCGCTGCAGACGGGTGAAGAGCCCGTGTTCAAGTCGCGCCTGGTGCTCGCGGCCACGCTTTCGGCCAACTACGGCATCTATGGCCCTGCCTTCGAATTGATGGAGCACGCACCACGCGAGCCTTCGAGCGAGGAGTACCTCGATTCCGAGAAGTACCAGTTGCGCCAATGGGACTGGAGCGCAGAGAGCGGCCTGCGCCCCTTCATCGCGCGCGTCAACCGGATTCGCCGCGGCAACGTGCCCTTGCAGTCCGACGACAGCCTGCGCTTCCTGGACATCGACAACGACCAGCTCATCGCCTACATGAAGACCTCGCCGGACGGCAAGCAGATCGTCGTCACCGTGGTGAATCTCGATCCGCACAATGTGCAGACCGGCTGGGTCCACCTCGACCCGGCCCTGGTCGGCGTGGAGGGCGACCGGCCGTTCCAGATGCACGACCTGCTGAGCGACCAGCGATTCACATGGCATGGCGCGTGGCACTACATCCTGCTCGATCCGCACCGCCTGCCCGCGCACATCCTCGCGGTGCGCCACCGCGTGCGGGACGAGCGCGAGTTCGACTACTACCAATAGGGCGTCCATGAACGCGCCGCTGCCGACTCTCGTCCTCGAAACCACCGAGATCGACACCTCCGGTGATCCGACCTGGTACCGCGACGCGGTGATCTATCAGCTCAATGTCAAGGCCTTCGTCGACTCGAACGGCGACGGCGTCGGCGACTTCACGGGCGTGACCAGCAAGCTCGACTACGTCAAGGACCTGGGCGTCAACACCATCTGGCTGATGCCCTTCTACCCGTCGCCCCTGCGCGACGACGGCTACGACATCGCCGAATACGACGACGTGCATCCGCAGTACGGCACGCTGCAGGATTTCCGCGAGATGCTGGAGGAGGCGCACAAGCGCGAGTTGCGGGTGATCATCGAGCTGGTCATCAACCACACGTCGAGCGAGCATCCCTGGTTCAAGACCGCGCGCGCGGCGCCGCCCGGTTCGCCCGAGCGCGACTTCTACGTGTGGAGCGACACCGACACGCTCTACGCCGGCACGCGCATCATCTTCACCGACACCGAGAAGTCCAACTGGACGTGGGACCCGGTGGCCAAGGCCTACTACTGGCATCGCTTCTTCAGCCACCAGCCCGACCTCAACTTCGACAACCCGGAGGTGCTCGAAGCGGTGTTCCGCACGATGCGCTTCTGGCTGGACATGGGCGTCGACGGCTTCCGGCTCGATGCCATTCCCTACCTGATCGAGCGCGACGGAACCACCAACGAAAACCTGCCCGAGACGCACGAAGTCATCAAGAAACTGCGCGCGGCCATCGACGCGAACTACAAGGACCGCTTCCTGCTGGCCGAAGCCAACATGTGGCCCGAGGACGTGCGGGGCTATTTCGGCGAGGGCGACGAATGCCACATGTGCTATCACTTCCCGCTGATGCCGCGCATGTACATGGCCATCGCGCAGGAAGACCGCGACCCGATCGTCGAGATCATGCAGCAGACGCCCGACATCCCCGACAACTGCCAGTGGGCCATCTTCCTGCGCAACCATGACGAGCTGACGCTGGAGATGGTGACCAACCGCGAACGCGATTACATGTACACCACCTACGCGGCCGACATGCAGGCGCGCATCAACCTCGGCATCCGCCGCCGGCTCGCGCCGCTGATGGACAACGACAAGGACCGCATCAAGCTCATGAACAGCATGCTCCTGTCGATGCCGGGCTCGCCCATCATCTATTACGGCGACGAGATCGGCATGGGCGACAACGTCTTCGTCGGCGACCGCAACGGCGTGCGAACGCCGATGCAATGGAGCCCCGACCGCAATGCAGGCTTCTCGCGCGCGGACCCGCAGCGCCTGTACCTGCAGCCGATCATGGATGCGATGTACGGTTTCGAGGCCGTCAACGTCGAAGCGCAGTTGCGCGACAAGAGTTCGCTGCTGCACTGGACGCGGCGAATGCTCGCGGTGCGCAAGACCAGCCGCGCCTTCGGCCGCGGACGCCGCACCTTCCTCAAGCCCGGAAACCGCAGAATCCTCGCCTACATCAGTGAGCACGACGACGACGTGATCCTGTCGGTGTTCAACCTGTCGCGCGCCGCGCAACCTGTCGAGCTCGACCTGTCGGCCTTCAAGGGCCGGGTGCCGGTGGAGATGCTGGGCCGGACTTCGTTTCCGCCCATCGGCGAACTGCCCTATCTGCTCACCCTCTCCTCTTACGGCTTCTACTGGTTCAGGCTCGCCGACGAGGCGCCCATGCCGAGTTGGCACCAGGAAGGCGTGGCATTGCTCGACCGGCCGGTGCTGGTGCTGTTTGACGGCTGGACCAGCATGTTCAGGGACCGCGTGGTGCCCTGGCGCATCGGCTTCGCCGACCGGCTGAACCGTCAGATCGAAACGGACACGCTGCCGCCGCACATCGAGGCCCAGCGCTGGTATGCCACCAAGGGTTCGCGCATCGACCGCGCGGCGTTCCGCGATCAGGCGATCTGGCAGATCGACGGCTACAGCTGGATGCTGCCGCTGCTGGCGCTGCAAGGACCGCCCGGCGGCGCCACCTACTTCATGCCGCTGGCGCTGGCATGGGAAGACCGCGACGGCGAGCGGTTCAAGTCACTCCAGCAGGCCGCCATCGCGAAGACTCGCCAGCAGGCCAACGTCGGCGTGATGAGCGATGCATTCTTCGACGAAGCGTTCTGCCGCGAGATGGTGCGTGCCATCGTGCGGGAAACGCGGTTGCGCACCGACCACGGCCAGCTCCACTTCCGGCCCACGGCGTTGGGACGGGAATTTCCGGTCGAGGTCATCGACACCCTTCCGGTGAGCCCGCCCAGCCCGGTCAGCAGCAACACCGTGGTCACGCTGGGCGAGACCTTGTTCCTCAAGGGTTATCGGCAGCTCCGCGCGGGCGTCAATCCGGAACTCGAAATGGGCCGCTTCCTCACGGAAGAAGCCGGCTTCGTGCACGGCGTGCCGATCGCCGGCGCGCTCGAATACGTCGGCGAAGACGGCACCGTCATGACGCTCGCGCTGCTGCAGGCCTACGTGCCGAACCAGGGCGACGGTTGGGAACACACGCTCGCCTACCTCGAGCGCGTGCTGGGCGAACTGCGCGACACCGACGGCAAAGCGCCCCCCGATCCGCACGGCGCCTTCCTCGCACAGATCCGCATCCTCGGCGCCCGCACCGCCGAGCTGCACAACGCGCTGGCCAAGCGAACGGGCAACGCAGCCTTCGACCCAGTGCCGATGTCGGATGCCGATCTGCGCCGCATCCGTGAAACCGTGCGCACGGAAGCCGCCGGCACGCTCAGGCAACTGGAGGAGTCCATGCGCACAGCATTGCCCGACAGCTGCCAGGAGGATGCCGCGAGGCTTCTCGGCATGGGCAAGACGGTCGACGCCTTCGTCGACGATGTGCCGGTCGAAGGCAAGGCGGCATGGCGAACGCGATTCCACGGCGACTACCACCTCGGCCAGGTGCTGCTGACGCGAAACGACTTCGTGATCATCGATTTCGAAGGCGAACCCGCGCGGCCGATCGAGGAGCGCCGCAGCAAGCAATCGCCGCTGCGCGATGTCGCAGGCATGCTGCGCTCCTTCAACTATGCGCGCTGGAGCGCATTGCGCCGCGCAGCGCAGAACGCGGACGAACTGGTGCGCCTGGACGCCGCCGCACGGGCCTGGGAGCGCGACACGCGCGCCGCCTTCCTCGCCGGCTACCAAGAGGCCCTGGCGCCGGAGGCAGGTCCAGTCGACATGCAACTGCTGGAACTGTTCGAGCTGGAAAAAGCGTTCTACGAGCTGCGCTACGAACTGAACAACCGAATCGACTGGGTGCCCGTTCCGTTGCAGGGAATCCTGGCGCTGCTTGACCGAACGGCCGTTCGCTGACCGCGAGCACAGACACCCCCGGGAGAACGTCCATGGAAAGCCTCTCCATCCATCTCGAGCCGCTGCGCGCATTCCTGTTCCAGCTCGGCGCCTACATGCCGAGGCTGCTCTTCGCAGTGCTGGCCGTCCTCGTGGGCTGGCTGCTGGCCAAGGCGGCGCGCTTCACCGTGGTGCGCGGCCTGCGTGCGTTGAACTTCCCCGTGCTGACCGAGCGCTCGGGCATCGACGACTTTCTCCGCCAAGGCGGGATGGTCCAGGATTCGACCGTCGTTTTCGGTGCACTGGCTTACTGGCTCGTGATACTGATCTCGCTGGTCGTCGCCTTCAACGGCCTCGGGCTCACCTACGCGGCGGACGTGCTCGGGCGCGTGATGTGGTTCGTTCCCAATGTCTTCGTCGCACTGCTGATCGTGGTGTTCGGCGCGTTCTTCGCGAAATACGTCGGCGACGCGATCGGCACCTACGGCCGCAACGCCGGCATGCAGGATGCGCAGTTGCTGGGCAAGGTGGCGCAATACGCGATTCTTCTCTTCGTGGTGCTCATCGCGCTCGACCAGATCAAGGTCGGCGGCGACATCGTCCGGCAGAGCTTCCTGATCATCCTTGCCGGCGTGGTGTTCGCACTGGCACTGGCTTTCGGGCTCGCGGGCAAGGACTGGGCCGCGCGGCGCATCGAGGAATGGTGGCCGAAAGACCGGCCCGCGCCGCGCCCGGTGGTCAAGGAAGCATCCACCCGTGACTTTCCCGGCGCGACACGTCCGACCACCGCTTGGCCGCCCCGAACCGATCGTGACCGACCCCATCCGTGACGAAACGCAATCATGTTTCCCTGGGCGCAGTCTGGCCGGGGCGCCCCTACCCGCTCGGCGCGACCTGGGACGGCCAGGGCGTGAACTTCGCGATCTTCTCGAAGCACGCCGAGAAGGCCGAACTCTGTATCTTCGACGACAAGGGCCGCCATGAGCGGCAGCGCATCACCCTGCGCGAGCGCACCAACGACGTCTGGCATTGCTATCTGCCGGAGGCCCGCCCGGGCATGGCCTACGGCTACCGTATCCACGGGCGCTACAAGCCGGAGGAAGGCCATCGCTTCAACCCGCACAAGCTGCTTCTCGACCCCTACGCCAAGGACCTGATGGGGGAACTGCGCTGGAGCGATGCCCTGTACGGCTACTCGGTGGGCAGCAAGCGCCAGGATCTCTCGTTCGACCGCCGCGACAGTGCCGCCTTCATGCCCAAGAGCCGCGTGCTCGAAACCGCATTCACCTGGGGCGACGACCGCCGGCCCGAGGTGCCCTGGCAGGACATGGTGATCTACGAAATGCACGTGCGCGGCTTCACGATGCTGCACCCCGCCATTCCGGAACACCAGCGCGGCACCTACGCGGCGCTGGCATGCTCGCCGGTGATCGACTACCTGCAGCGCCTGGGCGTGACGACGATCGAACTGCTGCCGGTGCATGCTTTCATCAACGATCGCCATCTCGCCGACAAGACCCTGCAGAACTACTGGGGCTACAACACGCTGGGCTACTTCGCGCCGGAGGTGCGCTACAGCGCTTCCGGCAAGGTGAAGGAGTTCAAGACGATGGTCAAGACCCTGCACTCGGCGGGCATCGAGGTCATCCTCGACGTGGTCTACAACCACACCTGCGAGGGCAACCACCTCGGGCCCACGCTCTCGATGCGCGGCGTGGACAACATGTCCTACTACATCGCCAACGCCGGTCAGCCACGCTACTACGACGACTTCACCGGCTGCGGCAACACGGTCAACCTGGAACAGCCGCGCGCACTCCAGCTTGTCATGGATTCGCTGCGCTACTGGGCCGAGGAGATGCATGTCGACGGCTTCCGCTTCGACCTGGCATCCGCGCTCGCGCGCGAGGCGGGCAAGGTCGAGAACCTCGGCGGCTTCTTCGACGCGATCCGCCAGGACCCGACACTCAACCGCGTCAAGCTGATCGCCGAGCCCTGGGACCTCGGGCACGGCGGCTACCAGGTCGGCAACTTTCCGCCCGGCTGGGCCGAATGGAACGACCGCTACCGCGACGGCATTCGCGGCTGGTGGAAGGGCGACGCGGGCGTGGCCGGCGATGTCGCGCACCGGTTGTCGGGCTCGCAAGATCTCTACGGCTGGTCCGGCAAGGGGCCGCACGCCAGCATCAACTTCGTGACCGCGCACGACGGCTTCACGCTGCACGATCTCGTCTCCTACAACGACAAGCACAACGAGGCGAACGGCGAAGACAACCGCGACGGCAACAACAACAACCTCTCGTGGAACTGCGGCGCCGAAGGAACAACCAGCGACGCCGAAGTCCTTGAACTGCGCGAGCGCCAGAAGCGCAACTTCCTGGCGACGCTGCTGCTGTCTCAAGGCGTTCCGATGCTGCTCGCGGGCGACGAGCGCGGCAACACGCAGCAGGGCAACAACAACGCTTATTGCCAGGACAACGAACTGTCGTGGCTCGACTGGACGCCCTCGCCCGAGGCGGACTCGCTTCGCGATTTCGTCGCCGTGCTGATCCGGACGCGGCGCCTGCATCCCTCCTTTCGCAGACGCAGCTTTCTTCGCGGCCAACCCGTCGGCGATGGCGAGGCGAAGGATGTCGTCTGGGTCAAGCCCGACGGCGGGGAAATGGCGGCGGCTGACTGGGGCGAGCACGTGCGCTGCCTGGGCATGATGTTCTCGGGCACCGGCATCATCGACGTCGGGCCGCGCGGCGAGACGCAGCGCGACGACGATTTCCTGCTGCTGCTCAACGCCTATCACGAGGCGCTCCCCTTCACGCTGCCGCCGCGTCCAGGCGCAACCTGGACGTGCGTGATCGACACGGCGCGCGAGAGCGCACTGTCGGTGCTGCTCAGCGAGCCCGCCTATTCGCTGCAGAGCCGCTCACTGGCGTTGCTGCGGCGCACACGGGCTTCGACATGAAACATCGTCATTCGATGCCCTTCGGTGCCGAGATGCTGGGCGGCGACGGCGTCCGCTTCAGGATCTGGGCGCCCGGCATTCCTGAGATCGTCCTCGAATGGTCGAAAGGCGGAGAAGGCGAAGACTGGCGCGATATGCCGATGCAACGCGATGCCGCCGGCTGGCACGAACGCGTGCTGGCACAGGCCGCTGTCGGCGACCGCTACCGCTATCGCCTGCCCGACGGCCTCCGTGTGCCCGACCCGGCTTCGCGCCGCAATCCGGACGACGTGCACGGCCCGAGCGAGGTGGTCGATCCGCAGGCCTACACGTGGCGCGACGACGCCTGGACCGGCCGCCCGTGGCAGGAAGCCGTGATCTACGAGATGCACGTCGGCGCCTTCACGCCCGAGGGCAGCTTCGAGGCCGCTCGGCAGAGGCTCCAGGCGCTGGCCGAACTGGGCATCACCGCGATCGAGCTGATGCCGATCGCGGATTTTCCGGGGCGCCGCAACTGGGGCTACGACGGCGTCCTACCCTTCGCGCCCGACACCAGCTACGGCACGCCCGAGCAACTCAAGGCCTTCGTGGACACCGCCCACAACCTCGGACTGATGGTGCTGATCGACGTCGTCTACAACCACTTCGGACCGGAAGGCAACTACCTTCATGCCTACTGTCCGCAGTTCTTCGACGCCTCGCACCAGACGCCGTGGGGCGCGGCCATTCATTTCGACGGGCCTGACTCGCGCACGGTGCGGGACTTCTTCATACACAACGCGCTGTACTGGGTCGAGGAATATCGCTTCGACGGCCTGCGGATGGATGCGGTTCACGCCATTCGCGACAGGTCGACGCAGCCGATCGTCGAGGAGATCTGCGCGGCGCTGCACCAGGGGCCCGGCCGCTATCGGCAGGTGCACGTCGTGCTCGAGAACGACCTCAACGAAGCCCGCCGCCTCGCGCGCGACAACGATGGCAAGCCCATCGCCGCGACTGCGCAATGGAACGACGACCTGCACCATGCGGCGCATGTGCTCCTGACCAGCGAGACCGACGGCTACTACGCGGACTATGCGCAGCATCCGCTGGAGAAATTCGGGCTCGCGCTTGCGCAGGGCTTCGTCTACGCAGGCCAACCGTCGCCGTTTCGCGGAGGCGAGCCGCGCGGCGAACGTTGCGACCATCTGCCACCCTCGGCCTTCGTCTCGTTCCTGCAGACCCACGACCAGATCGGCAATCGCGCGCTGGGGGAACGTCTCGACGTGCTCGCACCGCCGGACCTGCTGCGCGCGGCGCGCACCTGCGTGCTTCTATCGCCGCACACGCCGATGTTGTTCATGGGCGAGGAATACGCAGCGCGCACGCCCTTCCTCTATTTCTGCGATTTCGGACCGGAGTTGGCCGCCGCCGTGGCGGCCGGGCGGCGCGAGGAGTTCGGGCGTTTCGCGGCCTTTGCCAACGAGGCGGCGCGCCTGCAGATTCCGGACCCGAACGGCATGGAAGCGTTTGCGCGGTCCAAGCTCGACGACGACGACGACCGCGCGCTTCCCGTGCATGCCGAAGCGCTCACGCACACTCGCGCGCTGCTGGCAGTGCGGCGCAACGAACTTGCGCCACGCTTCGGCGATGGCACCCGCCTGGTTCAATGGTCGCTCGAAGGCGATGCGCTTCGGCTCGTCTGGTCGCTCGGCAAGGGGCGAAGCGGGAACACGAACCCGGCCTTCCTGCATCTCGTCGCGAACTTCGGCAGCGTGGATGCGCTCGTGACATGGCCGCCCGGGCGAATCATCCACATGCTCCCCGCCATGCAGGAAGCCGCGAACGACGCCCTGCTCCCGCTCGTGCCCGGCGGCGTGTGCGCGTCGATCGAGGAGTTGCGGGATGCCTGAACGCAACTTCACCGACGACGAGGTTGCGAGCATTCACCGCCTGTGCACGCGCCATGGCATTGCCACGGCGTTTGAAGACGCATTCGGCGTGCGCCACACGGTCACGACCGAAGCGCTTGCGGCGCTGCTGGTCGACGCCGGCTTCGTCGCGCGCGGGCCGCCTGCCGATTTCGCCGCTGCCGAGGCCGCTGCCGAAAGCGCGACCTGGCATCGCGCGTTGCCGTCAACGCGGGTCGTGGCTTCGGGCTCGGCGTCGTTCGTCGTGCCCGATGTGCGGCTTCCGGCTTCGACGACACGCATCGAATGGCGGTTCGTCGAAGAGCACGGCAACGTGCATGAAGGCTTCGCCGACACCAAGGATCTGCACATCACGCAGCATGCCGATCTGGACGGCGTGGCCTATGGGTGCTGGGAGCTGCCGATCCCCCTGGCACTGCCGGACGGTTATCACCGGTTGATGCTCACCGGCCTGCCGGGCGAATCCCTGGTGATCTGCGCGCCTGCGCAGTGCCATCGCCCGCAGCTGCTCGAACAGGGCCGCGCCTGGGGATTCACGCTCCAGCTCTACGGACTTCGTTCCGGGCGCAATTGGGGCATCGGGGATTTCAGCGACCTGAAGGACTTCGTCGCACGGGCTGCGCATGCCGGCGCCGACTTCGTCGGGCTCAACCCGCTTCATGCACTGTTCCCGCACGATCCGGCCCGCACGAGTCCCTACAGCCCATCCTCGCGGGCACAACTCAACATCCTGTACATCGACGTCGAAGCGGTGCCGGACTTCGCCGACTGCGCCGCAGCGAGGCAAAAGGTCCGCTCGCCCGCGTTTCAGGCTCGCCTTGCAGAGCTTCGCCAAGCATCACTCGTCGACTACGCCGGTGTCGCAGCGCTCAAGCACGAGGTACTGACGATGCTCCACAGCCGCTTCGCCGAGCGCGACGATGTCGACCCGGAGGTCCAGGCTTTCGCGCGATTCCGCGAGGACGGCGGAGAGGCCTTGCGGCAGCATGCGCTGTTCGAAGCCTTGCAGGGGCACTTCCACGCAGCCGATGACAGCGTCTGGGGCTGGCCCGTCTGGCCCGAGCCCTATCGCGATCCGGCCTCGCCCGCCGTGGCGAACTTCGCAAGCGAAAACGGCGCTCGAATCGCCTACTTCGAATACCTTCAATGGCAGGCCGCCCGACAGCTCTGGGCCGTTGCGGCCCAGTGCACAGCGTCAGGCAAGGCCATCGGCCTCTACCTCGACCTGGCCGTCTCGGCCGATCGAAGCGGCTCGGACGCCTGGCGTCATCAGAAAAGCTTTGCGCAGGACGTGCGCGTTGGCGCGCCGCCGGACGCGTTCAATCTCGAAGGCCAGAACTGGGGCCTGCCGCCATTGCGGCCGGACCGCTTGCGCGAAGGACGCTACCAGCCCTTCATCGAAGCGCTGCGCGCCAACATGCACGAGGCCGGTGCCATCCGCATCGACCACGTGATGATCCTGATGCGCCTGTTCTGGATCCCCGCCGCGGGCGCGGCGCGCGACGGCGCGTACGTGAGTTATCCGGTCGATGAACTCTTCGCCATCCTCGCGCTGGAGAGCACCCGCCATCGGTGCCTCGTGATCGGCGAGGACCTCGGCACGGTGCCCGAGGCCATGCGCGACACGCTGCACCGATACGGTGTGCTTTCCTATCGCGTGCTGTATTTCGAGCAAGTCGGCGAGGGCGCGTTTCGCCCACCCGCGCACTACCCGCGCGATGCGATCGCTGCCGTCAGCACGCATGACCTCGCCACGCTCGCCGGCTGGTGGTCGGCGCACGATCTCCAGACGCGTTTCCAACTCGGCCTGATCGCCGACCCGTCGACGCTGGCCCACCAAACGCTGGAGCGCGCCCGGGCGCGCGCTCGGCTGAAAGAGGCGATGCAACAGCAGTCGCCTGAACTCGCCGCCGGCTTGGGCGGGTCGTCGGTCGAGGGGCCCTTGGATGCCGACGGTATCGCCGCGGTGCACGGCTTCCTTGCCGGAGCGCCGTCGAAGCTCATGGCGGTTCAGCTCGAAGATGCGCTGGGCAACATCGAGCAGGCGAACCTGCCCGGCACCATCGACGAGCATCCCAATTGGCGCCGCAAGTACGCGCCCACGGTCGACGCGCTCTGGCGCGAAGCCAGTGTGCAGAAAGTCTGCGCGGCGCTCGTGCAGGCCCGCCCGTTCGCCCGAGAACGCGCAGCAGCGACGTCGAAGCCGCCGCTGCGCGTGCCGCGCGCCACCTACAGGCTGCAACTGCACAGCGAGTTCACCTTCGACGACGCGGCGCGCATCGTCCCCTACCTGTCCAGGCTGGGCGTGAGCCACGTGTATTGCTCACCGATCCACCGCGCGCGGCCCGGCAGCATGCATGGCTACGACGTGGTCGCGCACGACGAGATCAATCCCGAGCTTGGCGGCATGCCCGCCTTCGAGCACTTCACACGGGTGCTCAAGCAGCACGGCATGGGGCAGTTGATCGATCTGGTCCCCAATCACATGGGCGTGCTCGGCACGGACAACCGCTGGTGGATGGACGTTCTCGAAAACGGGACGGCCTCGCCGCATGCGTGCCACTTCGACATCCAATGGGAGGGGCTGGCGCCCGGACTGACAGGCAAGGTGCTGCTGCCGGTGCTCGGCGATCACTACGGCCAGGTGCTGGAACGCGGCGAACTGCAACTGCGCTGGGAGCCGGCCGAAGGCGCGTTCGGCGTGTGCTACTTCGATCATCGCTTTCCGCTGGCGCCACAGACCTTCGCGCTCATCCTCGACCGGGCCGCGGCCCGTGCGCAAGACGCCGAGGCCGCCTCACTGCTCGCGGCCATCGCGGAGTCGTCCCGCGACCTTCCTGCCGTGAGCGGCGACGATGCCGAAGCGGTGGCCCGCCGCGCGAAGGAAAAGAAACTGCTCGGAGACCGGCTCGCCGGACTCGAGACCGAAAGCCCCGTTGCCGCGCAGGCAGTGAATGCCGCCGTACGCGCATTGAACAGCACCGACCAGCGAGAGACCTTGCACGAGTTGCTCGAAGCGCAGGCCTATCGCCTCGCCCACTGGCGCACGGCGGCGGACGAGATCAACTACCGTCGCTTCTTCGACGTGAACGAACTCGCGGCGCTGCGCACGGAGCGCGAGGAAGTCTTCGAGGCCACGCACGCCCTCGCACTGAACCTGGCGGCGCGCGGATGGGTCGACGGCCTGCGCATCGATCACCCCGATGGCTTGCTAGACCCTGCCGGCTACTTCAATCGCTTGCAGGACGGTTTCGTCGCGCGTGTCGGAACCAAGGCGCGGGGCACGGACGCACAGGGCAGGCCCGAGTGTCCGCTCTATGTCGTGGCCGAAAAAATCGCCGCGCCTCATGAAGACGTGCCCGTGTCCTGGGCCATCCACGGAACGACCGGCTACCGGTTCGCCAATCTCGCGAACGCCGTGCTCATCGACCATCGGGCGGCGGATCGCCTGTCGAGAATCTGGCGTGAATTCACCGGCATGCGCGAGCGCTACGAGGATGTGGTCTACCACGCCAAGCAGGAAGTCGCCCACGGAACGCTCTCCTCCGATCTCGAAGTCCTGGCCCACGCGTTGCTCGACATCGCGAAGGGCCACCACCGCACCCGCGACCACACGCTCAACACCCTGCGGGAAGCCATCGCCACGGTGGCCGCCTGCATGACGGTCTATCGCACCTACAACGCCCAGGAAGCCAGTGCCCAGGACCTGCGCTACGTCGACCAGGCGCTCGATGCTGCCCGCGAGCGGCTGCAGTTGCCCGACCCGTCGGTCTTCGGATTCCTGCGGGATGCGCTGCTGGGACTGCCGCCCGACGGCGTCGACTCGCCGGTGCGTGAAGCGGCCATGCGCTTCGCTCGGCGCTTTCAGCAGTTCAGCGCGCCGGTCGCGGCCAAGGGTGTGGAGGACACGGCCTTCTATCGTTACTTTCCGCTCTGTGCGGTCAACGAGGTGGGCGGCGAGCCGGACCGGATCGGCATCCCCGTCGCGGAGTTTCACGTGGCCAGCGATGACCGGCAAAAGCGCTGGCCGCACACCATGCTGGCGACCTCCACGCATGACAACAAGCGCTCCGAAGATGTCCGGCTGCGCATCGACGTGCTCTCTGAATGCCCCGGCCTCTGGCGGCTGGCCCTGCGGAAGTGGCGGACCCTGAATGCCCCGCTGCGCGGCAGCGTCACGCCGGTGCACGAGTATCTTCTCTACCAGACGCTGCTTGGCACGATGCCGGCCGCGGACGGCGACGCGACGGCGCACGACGACTACATCGCACGCATCGTCCGCTACATGCTGAAGGCGGCACGCGAAGGCAAGGCCGCGACCAGCTGGATGCGCCCGGACACCGCCTACGAGAAGGCATTGGAAAGTTTCGTTCGCGGCATCCTGGCAGCAGACCCCGCCAACGCCTTCCTTGCCGAGCTGCGCAGCGCCGTGACCGCGCTGGACCGCTACGGCGCGCTCAACGACATCAGCCTGACGCTTCTCAAGTTCAGCTCGCCGGGCGTGCCCGATATCTACCAGGGCTGTGAACTGATCGATCGCAGCCTGGTGGACCCCGACAACCGGCGCGCCGTCGACTACGAGGAGCGCCGGCATCACCTCGACGAACTCGAAGCGATCGCCGCGGGCGCCGACCTGGAGACCGCCGTGCGCGGCCTTGCGGAAGCCGCTGTCGACGGCCGCGCCAAGCTCTGGCTCACTTGGCGGCTGCTCGGGCTGCGAGCGCGCGAACCTGCACTCCTCGGCGAAGGCAGTTATGTGCCGCTCGAAGTCCGTGGCGCACAGGCGCATCATCTGATTGCGTTCCTGCGCGGCCACGAGAGTCTCCGCGCCGTGGTGCTCGTCGTGCGGCTCTTCGCTTCGCTGAACGAGACCGGGCGCCCGCGCGCGCCGGGCGCGCATCCGGTGTCGCCGCCCGAAGCCTGGCGCGACACGCGAATCGTCCTGCCCGCGGACGTCGGCACGCACAGCTTCGAGGACTGCATCACGGGCGCCCGGCACTCGCTGGGCGCCGGCGAGCACGCCGTCTCGGAACTGCTCCGTGCGTTTCCGGGCACCCTGCTCGTCGGAGGGATTTGACCGCCCGCAGTAGCGCTCCGGCAGGAGGATGCCTACAGTCAAAACTGTCCCTTGCTGCTGCAAGTCTCCTGTGCAGAAGCCTATGGATGGGTGCTCCCTGTGCGGGGCGTTCGGAGCGTGGTGTGTGTGTGAAGACGGAGACAGAAAGAATGCGAGAAGCCATCTATTGTTTCGATACCGCCTCCGTGCGGTTCGCCATTTATGTCGATGGGGCTCGGTTCGTGGCCGCGATCAGCGAGGATCCGCTGCGCGATCGCTTCGGAGCGAACGAAGGCGGCGAAAGCCTTGTCCAGGCCTATCTGGAAAACGCGGAAATCATCATTGCGACGGCGATCGAGCGCCACCGCGTGACCGGCGGGCGGCCGGTTCTGCTTGAAACAGCGGACTTCGAGATGTCCGCTCACGAAATCTTCTGAAACAACGCGCCGGAAGAGAAGTTGCGCAACGCCTGCGCGATGGGAGAGCCGTCGCCGTTCCGATAGAGCGCTCTCGGACTTTGTCCTGCACGGAAATTCTGCATCGGCCTGCGCGTCCTTCAGTCCGCGGGCAGCAAAGTAGCGCTCCTCAATCGCAAGGAGTCTCCCTATGTCCGATGACATCGTCGTGCGTGCCAGCCAAGACAGTTCCCAGATCGACGTGAATCAACCCCATGAAGTGCGCTATTGGATGGAGCGCTTGGGCGTCTCCGAAGAGGCGCTGCGCAAGGCGATCGCCGATGTCGGTGTTTCAGCGGACCAGGTCGCCGTGCACCTCGGAAGGATGTGAACCTCAGGTCCGGGCGGCCTGGGCCAGGATCCGGTCGAGCGCGTCGAAGTCGATGGGCTTCTGCAGATGGTGATCGAACAGGCCGGCCGGCGCCCCGGCCTCCTCTGACGCAAATCCCGAGATCGCCACGATCAGGGGCGGCGCGCCCCGCGCGCGCGCACGCAGTTGGCGCGCCACTTCGGTCCCGGGAAAGTCGGGCAACTTGAGATCGACCAGCGCGGCATCGAATGCCTCGGCGGCCGCGGCCTCCAGTGCCTGCCGGCCCGTGTAGGCGCAGCGCGCCGTGTGGTCCTGCAGCTCGAGAATCTCCTTGAGCAGATCGGCTGCCGCTTCGTTGTCGTCGACGATCAGAACATTCACTTCGGTCTTCCGGGAGGGCAAGCGCAAGTATCGGACGGCGCGCGAGGCCGGAATGTAGGACGTGGTCTCACCTGCGGCCCTTGCACCTTGGAGCAATTGACAAGTCGGTCGACCCACTGGAAAGTGCCTGGGCGCCGGTACCCGCAACGATTGCCCAGGGATTCACGCACGGACCATGACGCTCCAGCAGCTCATCCTTTTCGCCCTCCAGGCGAGCGTCATGGTCACGATCTTCGGCTTCGGACTCGCGGCGACGAAGGACGACCTGCTCTATGTGGTCAGCAGGCCGGGCCTGTTCGGGCGCTCGGTGCTCGCGATGTTCGTGGTCATGCCCGTGCTGGCGGTCGCCCTGGCGAAGTGGTTCGACTTTCGGCCCGAGGTGGAGATCGCCATCGTGGCGCTGGCGTTTTCGCCCATTCCGCCCCTGCTGCCGAGAAGACAGGACAAGGCTGTGGGACGGCCGTCGCATGCGCTGGGTTTGATGGTGACGATGGCGCTGCTGTCGATCGCCGTCATTCCGCTCAGTACGCATCTGCTGAGCCTTTTCTACGGACGGCCATTCACGATGGGCCCCGGGCCCATCGCCCGGTTGATCCTGGAGGTGGTGATCCTGCCGCTCATGGCGGGCATGGTGGTCCACGCGCTGATACCCGGCCTGGCCCAGCGCTTCGCAAGGCCGGCGCTGCTGGTCGCCGGCACTCTGCTGCCGGTGGGCGGCGTCGCGATCCTGATCGGCAGCGCGCACGTCGTCGCGGCGCTCATCGGCAACGGGACGCTCGTCGTGATACTGGGGTTCATCGTCGCCGGGCTCGCGGTGGGCCATGCACTGGGCGGTCCTGCGCCCGAAGACCGGGCCGTGCTTGCGCTCTCGACGGCCACGCGCCATCCTGGCATCGCAATGACCGTGACGGCGGTCAACTACCCGGGCGACCACAACATCGCCGCCGCGATCCTTCTCTATTTCGTGCTGAACATCGCGGTCTCGATTCCCTACGTGATGTGGCAGAGGCGGCGGCTGCAGCCCGCGAGGACATGAAAAACACGAGAACATGCACCAGAGGGCAATTGCGCTATCCGGCGGCAAACCGTATGTTTACGTGCCGCTTGTCGCGACATCCAACGAAAGGCCCGCATGAATCACGCGTCTGACATCTCGAGGCTACGGCTCGTCGCGGCAACTGCATGCCTGGTGCTCGCTTCTTGCGCCCAACAAGCGACAACGCCCGCCGCGGCGTCGAGCACCCCCTCATCCCAGACTTCGGCGCCGGGGGCAAAACCCGCGCCGGCCGCGTCCGCGGTCGACCCCGGCGTGATCCAGCAGCTCGACCGCATGGGCGACTTCCTGCGCACCCTGAAGAACTTCGAGGTCACGCTGAGTTCGACCACCGACGCGACGCTGGACAACGACCAGCTCGCACAGGTCAACAAGTCGGCGAGGATGAAGGTTCGCCGCCCCGACGGGCTGCTGGCCGACATCGGCGAGGACAGCGGCGACCGGCGGATGCTGGTCTACAACGGCAAGACGGCAACGCTGTTCGACCCGAAGACCAAGTACTACGCCACGGTGAAGGCGCCCCCGACACTCAAGGAAGTCACCACGGTGCTCGGCGAGCGCTACGGCATCGAGCTGCCGGCGGCGGATCTTTTTGCGTGGGGCACCGACAAGGTCGACAAGTCCGGAATCAAGTCCGCCGATTTTCTCGGCACGGCGGTGATCGACGGCACCCTGACGGACCATTTCGCGATCCGGCAGGACGGATTCGACTGGCAGATCTGGATCGAGCAGGGTCGCACCCCGCTGCCGCGCAAGCTGGTGATCACCACGACCTCCGATGTCGCCAGGCCGCAGCATTCGGTGCTGATGCGCTGGAACCTCGCGCCCAAGTTCGCAGCGGGCATCTTCGACTTCAAGCCCCCGGCCGGCAGCCAACGGATCGTGATCCAGAAGGTCGACGGCACGGTCGAGTCGCCCGCCAACTAGCCCCATCCATCGAGGACGAACCATGACTGCGTATCCATTCTCCGGCAGGGCTGCATCGATGGTGTTCGGCGCCGCATTGATCGCGGCGGTCGGCTTTGGCGCCATCGGCTACCCGGGCGACGCCCATGCGCAACGGCAGATACACGGCGGCGCGCGCACCTCCGTCAACCACAACGTGAACGCGAGCGCGAACCGGAACGTCAATGCCAACGTCAATACCAACGTCAATCGCAACACGAACGTCAACGTCAATGCCAACCGGAACGTGAACGTCGTCAACGTCAACAACGGGGGGCGCTACGGGTACGACGACCACTACCACCCGGTCGCCACCGCCGCCGCGGTGACGGCCGGCGTCGCCGTCACCGCGGCGGCGATCGGTTCCATCACGCGCTCGCTGCCGCCCGCGTGCACCGCGACAGTGGTGAACGGCATCACCTATCAGAACTGCGGTGGCGCCTGGTATCAGCCCCAGTACGCGGGCTCCCAGGTGACCTACGTGGTGGTCAATCCACCGGGTTGAGGCTTGCTGCAAACATTGTCCAGACACCACTCCGTTGCGTCGCCGTGGAGCTTCACGGCGCGGCGCGTGCGCTGGCCTGCCTGGTCGACGGCATGGGTTGCGGTGCTCCTTGTCCTTTTGACGGGGTCGGCCCATGCCCAGGAGGCGCCTCCGGCGGCGGCTCCGCTGACCGTTTCGAATCGCCTGGTCTTCGTCTTCCGCACGCCGATGTTCGGCCTCACTGCGCAGCAGCGGGCGGCTCGCGCGACAGAACGCATCGGGCAAACGCCCTTCGCGCGCCTGCGATCGCCCCCGCAGGCCAACGGCTTCACCCACGAAGGCATGCAGGGCTACGCGATCATGGTCGAAGGCGAGACCCTGTTCACCGTGTACGAGGGCGACCGGGAGCCGGGCGATCCACCGCTCGAGCAAGTCGCGACGACCGCCGGCCAGCGACTGCACGAGGCGCTGATGGCTCGCGCGGACCAGCTGAACGGGCGCCAGTTCGCCACGTCGGTCGCGTGGACGGCACTGGCAACGCTGATCCTTGCCGCTGTGGTCTTCGGGCTGCAGCGCATCGCTGTCCGCATCGAGGGCCGAACCGGGCGCCTGCGAGCGCGCATCGAGGGCCGCAAACTGCTCGACTGGCGCCGCCTGATCGTGCTCGCGCTGCTCGGCGCGATCCACTGGATCAAGATCGCCATCGTCCTGATGGCCGTCTATGTCTGGCTGGCCTACGTGCTGACACGCTTTCCGTACACGCAACCCTGGGGACAAACGCTGGGCAGTTCGGTTCTTGCGCTGGCGACGAAACTCGCGACCGGGATTCTTCATTCGCTGCCCGACCTCGCGACGGTCGGTGTCATCTTCGTCCTGGCCCATCTCACCATTCGCGGGCTGCACGCGATTTTCGAGGCCGCGCGCAGCAGCGGCGTCACGCTGGCGGCGCTGCAGGAAGACACCATCGGCGCGACGCGTCGCCTGACTTCGGCGCTCGTCTGGGTGTTCGCGCTGGTCATGGCCTACCCTTTCATTCCGGGCTCCCATTCGGATGCGTTCAAGGGCCTCAGCGTGTTCTTCGGCGTGCTCGTCACGCTGGGCTCGTCGGGCACGGTCTCGCAGGTCATGGCGGGCTTCGTGCTCATCTATGCGAGGGCGTTGCGAATCGGCGACTTCGTGCAGATCGGCGAATCGGAGGGCTATGTCGTCGAGATGGGCGTGTTGTCGACCAAGCTGCGCAACCGCGTCGACCAGGTCGTCACGCTGCCCAACACGGTGGTCGTGGCCGCGAGCATCCTCAATCTGAGCGACACCTCGAAGGGGCCGAAGGGGCACGGCATTTCGCTCGCGACCGAGGTCACGATCGGCTACGACGCGCCTTGGCGACAGGTGCACGCGATGCTCGTGCTTGCCGCGGGCAGGACGGCCGAACTGCTGCCCCATCCGCCAGCGGTCGTGCGTCAATTGCATTTGCAGGACTTCTACGTCGAGTACGAGCTCAACGTCTTCATGCGTGCCGGCGCGCCCAAGTACGACGTTCTGAATGAGCTGCACGGGCACATCCAGGATGTCTTCAACGAATACGGCGTGCAGATCATGTCGCCGCACTTCGTCTTGCAGCCGGCCGAGCCGGTGGTCATACCGAAGGACTCATGGCATGCGCCGCCAGCGTGATCGATTACTCGCTTGACAAGCAATTGGCAGGTGCCTTTAATTTGTCCGGTACCGCTCGTCGGCGGCAGGTTCACTTGACGCAGAGGATGATCACGATGGAGACCTCTACCGCACCTGATCCGCAACGCAAGAAGGAGGAGCTTCGCAGCTTCATCTTCTTGACGGCGGTCATGGTGCCTGTCCTGTCCGTTGCAGTTGTCGGTGGTTATGGATTCATCGTCTGGATGATCCAACTCGTGGCCGGCCCGCCTGCGCACTAACGAAGGTGCGGCAGCGTGGGTCCCCATCCAAGGAGATCCAGATTGACGATCGCAAGGCGATTCTTCGCCATCGAATCCGAAGCTCCTGCCGACGAATGGCACATCGCCGGTGTCGTCGTGCATGCCAATCCTGCCCGGCTCGATGAGGTCCGACGGGCCATCGACCTGATGGCAGGCGCCGAAGTACATGCGGTCAGCGACGCCGGCAAGCTCGTCGTCACGCTGGAAGCGCCCAGCTCGCGCGCGATCGCTGCCCATCTCGAATACCTGCACAGGCTCGACGGGGTGCTCTCCGCAGCCCTCGTCTATCAACACAACGAAGACGCCGCCGCCATGACCGAGGAGATGAGTGATGACCTTCAGCCGCCGGGACTTCATTAAGCAGACCGCCGTCGCGGCGACGGCCTCTGTCGCCGGCGTGGCCCTGCCGGCGGACGCCGCCAACTTCGTCACCGATGGCGACCTCACGAAGCTGAAATGGTCGAAGGCCCCGTGCCGCTTCTGCGGAACCGGCTGCGGCGTGACGGTTGCCGTCAAGGACAACAAGGTCGTCGCCACGCAGGGCGATCCGCAGGCCGAAGTGAACAAGGGCCTGAACTGCGTCAAGGGATACTTCCTCTCGAAGATCATGTACGGCGCCGATCGGTTGACCAAGCCGCTCATGCGCATGAAGAACGGCAAGTACGACAAGGACGGCGACTTCAAGACCGTCACATGGGACCAGGCCTTCGACTTGATGGAGCAGCAGTTCAAGCGCGTGCTCAAGGAAAAAGGGCCCACGGCAATCGGGATGTTCGGCTCGGGCCAGTGGACCGTCTGGGAGGGCTACGCGGCATCGAAGCTCTACAAGGCCGGATTTCGTTCGAACAATCTCGATCCGAATGCGCGCCACTGCATGGCCTCCGCGGTGACGGGCTTCATGCGCACCTTCGGCATGGACGAACCGATGGGCTGCTACGACGATTTCGAAGCCGCCGATGCCTTCGTGCTGTGGGGGTCGAACATGGCCGAGATGCATCCGATCCTGTGGACGCGGATCACCGACCGAAGGCTCAGCGCGCCGAAGACGCGCGTGGTGGTCCTGTCGACCTTCACGCATCGGTCGTTCGACCTCGCGGACGTGCCCATCATCTTCAAGCCGCAGACCGATCTGGCGATCATGAACTACATCGCCAACTACCTGATCCGCAACAACAAGGTCAACCAGGACTTCGTCAGCAAGCACACCGTGTTCAAGCAAGGCGTGACGGACATCGGCTATGGCCTGCGTCCGGAACATCCGTTGCAGAAGGCCGCCAAGAACGCCGGTGACCCCAATGCGTCGACGCCGATCACGTTCGACGATTTCGCGAAGTTCGTCTCCAGGTACGACGCCGCGTACGTCACCAAGCTGACCGGCGTCCCGCGCGAAAAGCTGGACCGGCTGGCCGAACTCTATGCGGATCCCAACGTCAAGGTCATGTCGCTATGGACGATGGGCTTCAACCAGCACACACGGGGCACGTGGGCCAACAACATGGTCTACAACCTGCACCTGTTGACCGGCAAGATCGCCACACCCGGCAACAGTCCCTTCTCACTGACCGGCCAGCCGTCGGCGTGCGGCACGGCGCGTGAGGTCGGGACCTTTTCGCACCGGCTTCCCGCCGACATGCTCGTGGCCAATCCCAAGCACCGCGAAGAGGCGGAACGCATCTGGAAGCTCCCGCCCGGGACCATCCCGGAGAAGCCGGGCTACCACGCGGTGTTGCAGAACCGCATGCTCAAGGACGGCAAGCTCAACGCCTACTGGGTGCAGTGCAACAACAACATGCAGGCAGCGGCCAACCTCATGGAAGAGGGCTATCCGGGCTATCGCAATCCGGACAACTTCGTGGTGGTGTCGGACGTCTATCCGACCGTGACTGCGCTGGCAGCGGATCTCATCCTTCCGGCCGCGATGTGGGTCGAGAAGGAAGGCGCCTATGGCAATGCGGAGCGGCGCACGCAGTTCTGGCACCAGCTCGTGGATGCGCCGGGCGACGCGCGATCCGACCTGTGGCAACTGGTCGAATTCTCCAAGCGCTTCAAGGTGGAAGAAGTCTGGCCGGCCGAACTGATCGAAAAGCGGCCGGAGGTCAAGGGCAAGACGCTTTTCGACGTGCTCTATCGCAACGGCCAGGTCGACAAGTTTCCGCTCAAGGACATCGATCCGGACTACAACAACGCCGAGGCGAAAGCCTTTGGCTTCTACATTCAAAAGGGACTGTTCGAGGAATATGCGACCTTCGGCCGCGGCCATGGGCATGACCTTGCGCCCTTCGACATGTATCACGAGGCGCGGGGATTGCGATGGCCCGTGGTCAACGGCCAGGAAACGCGCTGGCGCTATCGCGAAGGCAGCGACCCTTACGTCAAGGTCGGCACGGGCTTCCAGTTCTATGGCAATCCCGATGGCAAGGCAGTGATCTTCGCCCTGCCCTACGAGCCGCCGGCGGAGTCGCCCGACAAGGAATATCCGTTCTGGCTCGCCACCGGCCGCGTGCTCGAACACTGGCATTCGGGTTCGATGACGCGCCGCGTCCCGGAACTCTATCGGGCCGTGCCCAACGCCGTGTGCTTCATGCATCCCGAAGATGCCAGGAAGCTGGGGCTGCGGCGCGGCGTCGAGGTCGATTTGGTATCGCGCCGCGGCCGCATGCGCACGCGGGTCGAGACGCGAGGGCGGGACGCTCCGCCGCAGGGATTGGTCTTCGTTCCGTGGTTCGACGCGAGTCAGTTGATCAACAAGGTCACGCTGGACGCCACGTGCCCGATCTCGTCGCAGACCGACTTCAAGAAGTGCGCCATCAAGATCCTGAAGGTATAGACGCCGGGGGGAGACAAGCCATGCAAACCATGAAAGTGATGAGCCGATCCCACGCCGTGTGGCTCTGCCTGAGCTCACTGGTGCTGGCCGCGCTGTGCGTGCTGCAGCTCGCACCGGCGCATGCGCAAGGACTGGTGGACTCGATGCGGGGCCCGACACCCATCACGCAGCAGACGAAGCCGCCTCCGCTCTTTCCGACGGAAAACAAGGACGTACGGCGCACGCGCAACTTCGCCATGCAGCCGCCCACCATTCCGCACACCATCGACGGCTATCAGGTCGACAAGGATTTCAACCGGTGCATGTTCTGCCACGCTCGTACGCGCACGCAGGAAACGGGTGCGATCCCCGTCAGCATCACCCACTACCAGGACCGCAACGGCAACATGCTTGCCGACGTCTCGCCGCGACGCTATTTCTGTACGCAATGCCATGTGGCCCAGGCGGACGCAAAACCGCTCATCGGCAACAACTTCGTCGATGTGGAGCGGTTGCTTCAACGCAAGCCCGGCGTGCCGGGATCGACGAAATAGCGTGGGGTCGGCATGCTCAAACTCTTGAAGCGCTACTGGATCACCATCAATCGGCCCAGCGCCTATTTCAGCCTGGGTTTCCTCACGCTGGGCGGCTTCATCGCGGGGGTCATGTTCTGGGGCGCCTTCAATACCGCCCTCGAGCTGACGAATACCGAGGCCTTCTGCACCGGTTGTCACGAGATGCGCGACAACGTCTACCCTGAGTTGCAGACAACGATTCATTACTCGAATCGAAGCGGCGTGCGGGCCAGATGCCCGGACTGTCACGTGCCCCACAACTGGACCAGCAAGATCGCCCGCAAGATGCAGGCATCCAAGGAAGTGTGGGCCAAGATCTTCGGGACCATCAACACGCGCGAGAAATTCCAGGAACACCGCCTGGTGCTCGCGCAGCACGAATGGGACCGCTTCAGGGCCAACGATTCGCTCGAATGCCGCAACTGCCACGACTACGAGTCGATGGACTTCACGCGGCAGAGCCCCCGCGCCCAAGCCATGCATTCGACGTTCCTCGCCAACAGGGAGAAGACCTGCATCGATTGCCACAAGGGCATTGCCCATCGCCTGCCCGACGTCGCCCAGGCGAAGGAACCATAGCGCGTGCCCACCCGCCCCGCCGACATGTGTCGCGAAACCACGGTCGACAACAGCCTGACCGCCAGCGGGCTCGGCCTTTCCCGTGGGGGGCGCGCTGTGTTCAGCGGCATCGACTTTTCGATCGGCCCCGGCGAGATGTTGCAGGTCACGGGCGCCAACGGCAGTGGAAAGACCAGCCTGCTTCGCGTGCTCAGCGGACTGCTTCCGCCTGCCACGGGCGAACTGCGCTGGCGTGCGCACCCTGTGCGCGCCGGCGAATCGGAATACCTCCAGTCGATGGCCTATGTGGGCCACGCCGACGGCATCGACCCCGACCTCAGCGCCCAGGACAACTTGCGTTTCGCGATGCGCCTGGCTGGTTGCGCGCCGAACCCCGCGCTCATCCGCGGCGCGCTGGCTTCGTTCGGGATGGAACGCGCTGCATCGGTGCCGGTGCGGACGCTTTCTCAAGGCCAGCGACGACGCGTGGCGCTTGCCAAGCTCGCGCTCGCGCCACGCATCCTGTGGTTGCTGGACGAGCCCTTGACCTCGCTCGATGACCGCTCAAGCGAATGCCTGCAGGCGCAGATCGATGCGCATCTGCGTACGGGCGGCATGGCGGTGGTGGCGACGCATCGGCCGATGGCCGCCCGCGGCCGCCTTCTGCAATTGGGTGGATAGCCGCATGACCCCGGTCTTCTGCGCCATCGTGATCCACGACGTTTCGCTGGCATGGCGTCGCCGCGGGAGCATCCTGTCCGTCGTGCTCTTCTTCGTCATCACGAGCAGCCTGTTTCCGCTGGCCATCGGGCCGGATCCGCAGCAGCTTCGCGCGCTGGCCCCGGGCATCCTGTGGGTCGCGGCGCTGCTGGCGTCGATGCTTTCGCTGTCGAGGCTCTTTGCGCAGGAGTACGCCGACGGCAGCCTCGACCAGCTCCTTTTGTCGCCACACCCGCTGGCCCTGCTCGTGCTTGCCAAGATCTGTGCGCATTGGGTCACCAGCGGCCTTCCGCTGCTGTTGTTGACGCCGCTGCTCGCGCAGCAGTATGGGCTTCCGGTCTCGTCCGCGATGTTGCTGTCCGCTTCGTTGCTGATCGGCACGCCGGTACTGAGCCTGATCGGCAGCGTGGGTGCGGCGCTGACGCTGGGTCTGCGCGGCGGGGCGGTGCTGCTGTGCATCCTCGTGCTTCCACTGTGCGTGCCGGTGCTCATCTTCGGCGCCGGCGCCGGCGCAGCGGCCGACGCGGGCCTCGACGTGGCGCCGCAGTTGTCGCTGCTGGGTGCCTGCCTGGCACTCTCGCTCTTCCTCTGTCCGCTCGCCACCGCCGCTGGCCTGCGCATCGCCGTGGAGTGACCGGTCCATGAGCAACCTCCTGAGCACGACGCAAAGAACCCGTGCACCTGCCTGGGCGCTCGGACGAAGGTGGCTCGCCTTTGCCTCGGCGAAGCGATTCGACCCGCTGGCACGGCGCCTCGCACCATGGTTCTTCGCCGCGGCCCTGGCTTTCCTCCTCGCGGGGTTGTACGTCGCCTTCGTGGTCGCGCCGACCGATGCGCAGCAAGGCGAGGTGTACCGCATCATCTTCATTCACGTCCCGGCGGCGTGGATGTCGATGTTCATCTATCTGGTCATGGCGATGTACAGCGCGCTGGCACTGGTCTTCCATACCCGTCTGTCGTCGATGATGGCGTCCGCGCTGGCGCCGACCGGCGCGATCTTCACGCTCATCGCGCTGGCGAGCGGTGCGCTCTGGGGTCGGCCCACGTGGGGCACCTGGTGGGTGTGGGACGCGCGCCTCACATCGGAGCTGATTCTTCTCTTCCTGTACCTGGGCTACCTGGCGCTCGAAGCGGCGGTCGACGAACCTCGGCGCGCCGAGCGCGCCTGCGCGGTGCTTGCACTCGTGGGGTCGCTGAATGTCCCGGTGATCTACTTCTCCGTGCGGTGGTGGAACACGCTGCATCAGGGCGCGTCCATCAGCCTCACCGCGGCACCATCGATGGCGGCGACCATGCTGGGCGGCATGCTGCTGATGACGCTCGCCTGCTGGATGTACACGATCGCCGTCGCGCTGGTCCGGGTGCGTTGCATCCTGCGCGAGCGCGGCGGCCTTCAGGCGACAGATCGACCAGGGGGCGAAGCATGGACTGGCTGACGCAGCTTGCATCGGATCCGCACACGGCCTATGTCGCGGCCGCGTTCGGCCTGGCGTTCGCACTCCTCGGCGTCGAAGTCCTGTGGCTGAGACGGCGCTACCGTGCCGTGTCGGCGCCTGCGCCATGACCGCCAGGCGGCGCAGGCTCGGCATGCTGGCGGCGGCCCTGGTTTGCGCTGGCGCCGCTTTGGCGCTGGTGCTCAACGCCTTTCGCTCCAATCTGGTCTTCTTCTTCAGCCCGACGCAGGTGTTCGCACATGAAGCGCCGGTGGCCCGCAACTTCCGCCTGGGGGGTCTCGTCGTGCCGGGATCGATTCGCCGCGAAGGGGACGGGCTGACCATTCGCTTCGTCGTCACTGATACCGCGCGCACCGTGCCGGTCGTCTATCGAGGCCTGTTGCCGGACCTGTTCCGCGAGGGCAAGGGCGTTGTCGCAAGCGGCAAGCTGCGTGAGGACGGCGTGTTCGCCGCGACCGAGGTCCTGGCCAAGCACGACGAAAACTACATGCCGCCTGAAGCCGCCGACGCGCTGAAGAAGGCCGAGCAGGTCAGGCGACAGATGGCCGGTGCAGAAGGGGGCGGCCTGCGCGCCGCAGAGCCATGAACGCGGAGTTCGGTCATTTCTGCCTCATCGTCGCGCTGCTGGTCGCGCTGGTCCAGGCTGCGTTGCCGCTCGCGGGCGCCGTCACCGGCAGGACCCGCTGGATGGAAATGGCGCGTCCCGCCGCACGCCTGCAGGGTTCGCTCGTGCTCATGGCTTTCGTCTCGCTGGCATGGGCCTTCGTCGACAACGATTTCAGCGTCCGGTACGTGGCCGCCAACTCGAACACCGCGCTGCCGCTGGCCTATCGCCTGACGGCGGTCTGGGGCTCGCACGAAGGATCGATGTTGCTGTGGACGCTGATGCTCGGCGGTTGGTCCGCGGCCGTGTCGCTGTTCAGTCGACGGCTGCCGCTGGACATGGTGGCCCGCGTGCTGGGTGTCATGGGAGCGATCAGCGCGGGGTTCCTTCTGTTTCTGCTGTTCGCGTCCAACCCGTTCGTGCGCTTGCTGCCACCCGCCATGGAAGGACGCGATCTCAATCCGCTGCTGCAAGACCCCGGGATGGTGCTGCACCCGCCTTTGCTGTACATGGGCTACGTGGGCTTTTCGGTGAGCTTCGCCTTTGCTGTCGCCGCGCTGCTGTCCGGAACGTTCGATGCCGCCTGGGCGCGGTGGACCCGCCCTTGGACGATCGCGGCATGGGCGTTCCTGACGCTGGGCATCATGCTCGGCAGTGCATGGGCCTACTACGAACTGGGCTGGGGTGGCTGGTGGTTCTGGGATCCCGTCGAGAACGCCTCCTTCATGCCCTGGCTCGCCGGCACGGCGCTGATCCATTCGCTGGCAGTGACGGAGAAGCGCGGCGCGTTCCGCGCCTGGACCGCCCTGCTTGCGATCTTCACTTTCTCGCTGAGCCTGCTCGGCACCTTCCTCGTCCGCTCGGGCGTGCTGACGTCCGTCCACGCTTTCGCCGTCGATCCCCTGCGCGGCACCTTCATCCTGGCCCTGCTCGGGCTGGTGACAGGACTGGCCCTGGTGCTGTTTGCCGCGCGCGCGCCAAAGCTGGCGCGACGCACCGGATTCGCCGCGCTGTCGCGGGAGTCCTTCCTGCTGGCCAACAATGTCCTGCTCGCAGTGGCGGCGGCCACGGTCCTGCTCGGAACGCTCTACCCGCTCCTGATCGACGTGCTGGGGCTCGGCAAGATTTCCGTCGGCCCTGCGTATTTCGATCAGGTGTTCGTGCCGTTGATGGCACCGGCCGTTCTGCTCATGGGCGCCGCGCCGTGGGTGCGATGGCGCGGCGCGGCATGGGCGGACCTGTCGACGCGCCTGCGCTGGTCGGCGCTTGCCAGCCTCGCGATCAGCGCGGGACTGCTGGCCGTGTTGCGCAACGCCTCGGCACTGACGGGCCTGGGTCTGCTGCTGGCCTGCTGGGCCATCGCCAGCGCGATCGCCAATCTGGCCGATCGACTTCGCCATCAGCGCGGCCGCCGGCTGGCCGCCTTGCGTCAACTGCCCGCAAGCTACGTGGGCATGCTCGTCGCCCACGCCGGGGTCGGTGTCTTCATCGCCGGAGTCACGTTGGTCAGCAGCCAGGAAAGCATGCGCGAACTGCCGATGAAAAGCGGCGATACGCTCGAATTGGCAGGCTACGAGTTCCGGTTCGATGGCGTGTCGCCTTTCGTGGGCCCCAACTACGAGGCTCTCGCCGCGACGCTGACTGTCAGCCGCAACGGAAGCCCCGTCTCCACGTTGGCGCCACAGAGACGCATCTACCGCAGCCAGCAGATGCCCACCACCGAAGCCGCCATCGACGTCGGATTGACGCGCGACCTCTATGTGGCGCTGGGAGAAGCCGTCGATGCGCAAAGCTGGGCGATGCGCATCCACGTCAAACCCTTCGTCGACTGGATCTGGATCGGCTGCCTGCTCATGGCGGCCGGTGGACTGCTGGCCGCGAGCGACCGCCGCTACCGCGCGCGGCAACGCGCGCCCGCGCCGCATGCCGACACGCCGCAGGCGCTCAACGCCGTGGAGGAGGCACAGGCATGACGCGCTTCCTCCTGCCGCTGGGCGCGTTCCTGGCGCTGGCCATCGCGCTGGCTGCCGGCATGGGACGGGACCCCCATGCGCTGCCCTCGCCCCTGGTGGGCAAACCGGCACCGGCGTTCGAACTGCCGCTGCTGGACGCTGACGGGCCCAGCGTGCGCGTCGGCGACATGCGCGGCAAGGTGTGGGTGCTCAATGTCTGGGCTTCATGGTGTACGCCGTGCCAGCTCGAGCACCCGCTGCTGGTCGATTTCGTCGCGCGATCGCACTTCCCCGTGTACGGCCTGAACTACAAGGACAAGCCGGGTGCCGCCCGCGACTGGCTGAAGCGACTCGGCAACCCCTACGTGGCAACGCTGGTCGACGCCGATGGATCGACCGGCATCAACTACGGGGTGTACGGCGTACCCGAGACATTCGTGATCGACCGGGCCGGGGTGATCCGCTATCGCCACGCGGGCCCGATGACCGCAGAGTTCCTGGAGCGCACGCTGGCGCCACTCCTGCGCGATCTGGAGCGCGAGAAGGACGCGCATGCCTAGGCGCATCGCGGCCATCTGGCTGGCCCTCGCACTGGCGTCGAGCGCCATCGCAGCCCCCACCGAGGCGCAGCTCGATGCGCATTTGCACGCGCTGGCGCAGCAACTTCGATGCGTGGTTTGCCAGAACCAGACACTGGCGGATTCGCAGGCCGAGCTCGCCGTCGACCTGCGCCGGCAGATTCGCGAGCAGTTGCGAAACGGCGCCAGCGACGAGGCCGTGAAGAATTACCTCGTCCAACGCTACGGCGACTTCGTCCTGTACGAGCCGCCGCTGAAGCCCCTGACCTGGCTGCTGTGGTTTGGTCCGCTGATGTTGCTGGCGCTCGTCGCCGCCGCTGTCGTTCGCAACAGGATGCGTCGCGCGGCGGCCCCTGCGCCACTCGACGAGGAAGAGCTGAAACGGCTGGATGGCTTGCTCGGCCGATCCCGCGCCCCCTTGGCCGAGGAGCCCGGGCCATGATCACGTTCTGGCTGCTCGCCGCGATCCTGATCGCAGCTGCAATGGCCTGCCTGCTGCCTCCCCTGCTGCGTCCTCGCGGGAGCACCGCCGCCTGTGGCGACACCAACCCCGTGGCAGACCTCTACCAAGGCCAACTTGACGACATCGAAGCCGACCTGAATGCTGGAACCCTCGACCCCGTGCAGGGTCGAGCGGCGCGCGACGAGGTGGCCCGGCGCCTGCTGGAAGGCGCGCTTCCTGCGCAGACCGGCCCTGCTGTGCGCCATCCGGACAGGCCTTCGCCCCTGCTGGCCGGCGTTCTGCTGGCGGTGGTGCCCAGCGCGGCGATATTTCTCTATCTGCATCTTGGCAATCCCGTCGCGCTCTGGCACGCCGGCGATCCGGCCCATGCACCGGACAGCGGCCACGAAGCGAGTGAGTCGCAGATCGAGGGCATGGTCAATCAGTTGGCACAGCGCCTGCGCAGTCAGCCCGACGACGTCGAAGGCTGGTACATGCTGGCCCGGTCCTACGAGGCCCTGGAACGCCACGCGGACGCCGCTTCGGCCTACGCCAGGGCCATCGCGCTCGCCCCGGACGAAGCAGCGCTGCGCGCGGACTATGCCGACGTGCTCGCAAGCGTCGACGGCGGCGCGCTCAACGGTCCGGCATTCGAGCAGATCGGGCGCGCGCTGGCGCTGGACCCGGACCAGCCCAAGGCACTGGCGCTGGCAGCCAATGCCGCCATGGAGCGCGGTGATGCGAGGGAAGCCATACGGTACTGGGAACACCTCCATCGCATGCTTCCATCGGACTCCCAGACTGCAGCGACGATCGCCGCGAACATCGCACAGGCGCGTGGATCGGCTGCACCTGCTGCTTCTGCATCCGTGGCAGGCCAAGTCAGCCTGGGCGAAAAGGCACGAAGGACGCCGCGGCCCGACGAAACGGTCTTCGTGTACGCGCGCCCCGTCGATGGCTCCCGCCTTCCATTGGCCGTGATGAAGCGCCGCGTCAGCGACTTGCCCTTCGCGTTCGTCCTCGACGACAGCCTGGCCATGCGCCCCGACCATCGGTTGTCGGGCGCAAGCCAGGTGGTGGTCGAAGCGCGCATTTCCGCGAGCGGCAACGCGATGCCATCGGAGGGCGACCTCATCGGAAGCGCAGGACAAGTGACCGTGGGCAGGCGCGACCTGAAGATCGTCATCGACGACACGGTGCCGGTCAGTCGCGCGCCAAGATAAGGCCTCCCCGTCGCCACGGCCTTTTCGATCGCCGCGGAACGTGGCATCCTGCGGCCGGGAGGCGCCCTGAGCCTCCTTGGAGGTTCGCATGCCTGCTCGTTCCCTCGCTTCGCTGTCCCTGAGCTTCGGCCTGGTGTCGATTCCCGTGAAGCTCTACTCCGCCACGGAGAGCTCCGGCACAGTCAGGTTCAACCTGCTGTCCAAGGACGGTTCGCGCGTCAAGCAGCAATACGTGTCCGAGAAGGATCCGTCCATCGTGGTGCCGCGCTCCGAGATGGTGAAGGGCTACGAGTTCGAGAAGGATCGCTACGTGCTCTTCACGCCCGACGAACTCAAGGCCGTCGAAGAGAGCGCGACGCACACCATCGATATCGTCGCCTTCATTCCCGAGAAGGCGGTCGACCCGATCTACTACGACAAGGCCTATTTCATCGCGCCCGACAAGCGCGGCGGCAAGCCCTACACGCTGCTGCGCGCGGCCATGCACAAGAGCGGCCGCTGCGCCCTCGCGAAGTGGGCCTGGAAAGGCAAGCAGTACGTGGTGCAGATCCGCGCGGCCGAGGATGGGCTGGTGCTGCAGCAGCTTCTCTATGCCGACGAGGTTCGCTCGATGAAGGAATTGCAGATCGAGGAGATCACGCCTTCCGCCGCGGAGGTGCAACTGGCACTCCAGCTCATCGACCAGATCTCGCAGGACAGCTATGACCCGACGCAATTCGTCGACGAGGAAAAGCAGCGCGTTCTCGCGGCCATCGACGCCAAGATCGCCGGCAAGCAGGTCGTGGCCGTCGAGCACCATGAGGAAGCGGCTTCGGGCGGACAGATCATCGACCTGACCGAGATGCTGCGCGCCAGCCTCGCCAAGTCCGGCGCCGGTGCCGCGAAGCGCCAGGCACGCACCCCGGCTGCGGCCGAAGTCGTCACCCCGCTTGTCGCGAACGAGCGCAAGGGCGTCAAGCGGGCAGCGAAGACAGCCGGCGTCGCCGCACCCGCCAGCGCGCGCGCCAGGAAGTGACCGTCGATCATCCCGAAACGCCGCACACCTTGCGCAGCATCCAGGAGATGCTGGGCCTCTCCCGGAGCGCCATCGCGGGGCTGATCGCCAACGGATTCGTGCAACCCGCCCGGGGGCCGCGCAACGCCTACCGCTTTTCCTTCCGCGACGTCGTGCTGCTGAGAACCGCGCACGACCTGCAGGCGGCGGACATTCCCACACGCAAGATCTTGCGTGCGCTGCAGCGGCTGAAAGCGACGCTGCCGGAAGAACTGCCGCTGACCGGACTGCGGATCACCGCCGTGGGAAGCTCGATCGCCGTGCGGGACCGCGAGAGCCAGTGGGAAGCCGAGACAGGCCAGTTGCTCATGGACTTCGACATCGCCGCGACGCGCGGCGCGGTGGCCTTCGTGGACCGGCGCCGAATCGACGAGCCGTCCGCGAGTGCAGCCTCTGCGGAAGCCCTGTTCGCCGAAGGCGAGGATCTCGAATCGACCGACCTGAAGGCGGCAGAGACTGCCTACCGGCACGCGCTGGCCCTCGCGCCCGATCATGCGGATGCGTATCTCAATCTCGGCGCGATCCTGTGCGAGTCCGGTCGCGCCGCAGAAGCCGTCGTGCTCTACGACGAAGCCTTGCGCCGGCTTCCGGACGTGCCGCTGCTGCACTTCAACCGCGCTGTGGCCCTGGAGGACGTGGGGCGCATTGCCGAGGCGCTCGGTGCCTACGAGCACTGCCTGCGACTGGACGCCACCGTTGCCGATGCGCACTTCAACGCCGCGAGGCTGCACGACCATCTCGGCCATCGGCGCGAGGCGATCCGCCACTTCAGCGCCTACCGGCGACTGCAGAAATAGCGGGACTCATTCGGCCTCGATGCCGGCAGCCTTCACGATGCGGCCCCACTTCTGCGACTCGGCGGACTGGAACTTGGCGAGTTCTTCCGGCGAGGTGGTGAATACGTCGGTGCCCGTGGGGTCGTAGAAGGCTGCCTTCGCGGCATCGCTCTTCGCCGCCTTGACCAGCAATTCGTTAAGCCGATGGACCACCGCCGGCGGCGTCTTCGCAGGCGCGTAGGCGGCGAACCAGTAGCCCATCTCGTAGCCCTTGACGCCGGCCTCGGCGATCGTCGGCACGTCGGGCGCCAGCGGCGAACGCTTGGCACTGGAGACGCCCAGCGCACGCAACTTGCCGGACTTGACCTGCGGCAGGCCGGTCGCCGTGTCGGTGATCATCATGTCGATCTGGCCGCCCAGCAGGTCCGTCACGGCGAGCGTGTTGCTCTTGTACGGCACATGCAGCAGCTTGATGTCGGCCATCTGCTGGAGCAACTCGCCGGCCATGCGGCTCGACGAACTGCCGCTGCCGAAGCTGTACTTGCCGGGCTCTTTCCTGGCCATTGCCACGAACTCCGCCACCGTCTTTGCCGGAAACGACGGATTGACCACCATGATCTGCCCGCCCTTGCCCAGTGCCGCGATGGGCGCATAGTCCTTGACCGGGTCGTACGGCAGCTTCTTGAACAAGTGCTCGTTGGCCGCGTGCGTGGTGTTGGTCGTGATGAGCACGGTGTAGCCGTCGGCCGGCGCCTTCGCCACCTGCTGCGACGCGATGAAGCCGCTGGCACCCGCCTTGTTGTCGATCACCACCGCCTGCTTCGTCTCGGCGGTCACGCCGTTGCCGATCGCCCGCGCGATCTGGTCGGTCGCAGTACCGGCGGCAAAGGGCACGACGAAGGTGATGGGCTTGTCGGGAAAGGCATCGGCCTGGGCCAGCATGGGTGCGATGGCCAATGCGGCGGCCAGCGCAGCGAACGGGAAGCGAATCATTGTTTGTCTCCTGAAGATGGATGTCGGATGTTGGAAGTCGGGATCGGAATTCAGTCTTCGCTGGTGCCGGCCAGCAGGTGGGCCAGTTCGCGGGGCACCTGGATGGGGAGATCGAGCAGAAGGAATGACAGCGCCTTGCCATGCGCGTCGAGATTCAGTGCATCGTTCACGCCGCCGTCGAGGACGCCGTCGAGCACGAAATTCATTGCATGAAGCTTCGGCAGCAGAAAGCGCGCCACGCCAGTCGGCGCACGGTGACGGAATTGCGCGGCCACCGCCTCGGGCGTGACTTGCGCCACCAGCAACGGATAGAGCTCCGGATGCCACGCGATGACGCTGATGTTGGAGCGATCGCCCTTGTCCCCCGTGCGGCCGTGGGCGGCGCGGTAGAGAGGGACGTCGATGTGCGCGCTCATCAGGAGAGCTCCTCGACGCGCTGGTGCCGCACCGGCACGGACTCGCGCGGAAGCAGGCACGAGATCGTGTTGAGTCTCGGCGTGAGCGCGGTGCGCACGCCGCCGCCGCCGGCCGGGCCGCAGGTATAGAGCGCAGTCACTTCGCGGGCGAGGCGCTCGGCCTGCGCGCGATCGTCGTGGGTCGCGGCGACGCGAAGACGGACATCGCGCAGGCCGGCATCGGGCGTCCCCGCGAGGGTTCGCCCTGCGTCGTCGCCCAGCACGCTGACTGCACCGATGAGATCGACCCTGAGCACCAGCCCGTCGAGGCGCTTCCTGAGGACATCGGCCGCCAGCCTGGCCCGCGCCTCGGCGCGCGGCCCCGCGTACGAGATCTCGCCCTCCGCGAGCCAGCCGCCTTCGTGGCAGATATTGACCTTGAAGTGCGTCGGCCGCGCATGGCCGCGCACACCGCGCAACGCCACGCGGTCCGTGCCTGCCGCATGCACTTCGGCATCGGCGATGTCGGCCACCACGTCGGGGGTCAGGTAGGCGCTCGGGTCGTGCACTTCGTAGAGCAACTGCTCCTTGACGCTGGCCTCCGTCACGAGCCCGCCGGTGCCGTCGGCCTTGCCGATCGTGCAGCTGCCGTCGGCTTCGATCTCGGCGATCGGAAAGCCGACCGCCTCGAGGCCGGGCACGTCCTTGTAGCCCGGATCGGCGAAGTAACCGCCGCACACCTGCGCGCCGCATTCGAGAAGATGGCCGGCCATGGTCGCGCGGCCCAGCTTTTCCCAGTCGTCGGGGCGCCAGCCGAAATGGGACATCGCCGGCCCGACGGTGAGCGACGGATCGGCCACCCGGCCGCACACGACGATCTGCGCGCCCGCATCGAGCGCGGCGGCGATCGGCTCCGCCCCGATATAGGCATTGGCGCTGACGATGCGGATGCCGTCCATCTGCGCGCCCAGTTGCTCGCGCAGCAGGGCAAGGTGCGCCGGCGCCGAAAGGTCGTCGCCCTCTACCACGGCAATGTGCGGCGGCTGCGCGCCGAGTTCGGTCGCCATGCGCGCGATGAGTCGGGCCGCTGCACGTGGATTGGCCGCGCCGAAATTGCTGACGATGCGGATCCCGTACGCGAGACATCTCGACAACACCGGTCGCAACATCGCGTCGAGGAGCGGCTCATAGCCCGCTTCGGGATCGGCCCGGCGACGCAGCTGCGCCAGAGCCAGCGTGCGCTCGGCCAGCGTCTCGAAGATCAGGAAGGCCCGCTGGCCCGGAGGACCGCTTTCGAGCCGGGCGATGAGCGTGTCGACCACCGGCCCGGCGGCATCGGTCCGGTCACCGGAAAAGCCGGCGGCACAGCCGACGAGGAGCGCAGGTTGGTCGATACGGGTCATGGGCGCACTGTAGAGCGCACACGTTGATCCGTGAAATCGAAAATTCGGATGGATTCATCCGAATCTCGAATTGCCGAGCGTGAACGGCAGCGAACTAGCGAATCAGCGCCTGGAGGTCCTTGAAGCGTGGATGCTCGGCGGTGCGAAGCCATTCGAAGCCGACCATCTCCGTCGTCACGAGCTCCGCGCCCGCACCGGCGAGACGGTCGAAGGCGGCGTCGCGGTTGCGTTCCGTGCGCGAGCTGCAGGCGTCGGTCACGACCCACACCTCGAATTCATCCTCCAGCAGATCGAGCGCCGTCTGGAGCAGGCACACGTGCGCCTCGCAGCCCGCGATCACGATCGTGTTGCGCTCTTCGGGCGCGGCTTGCTTCTGCAGGTGCTTCGGGAGGCTTCGCGCATTGCCCTGCGGCGCCTTCGCCGGCACGCGCAGCCATTCGCCGAGGCCTTCCTCGGCGCCGCTGAAATGCATCTTGGCCAACGTACGCTGGCAAAGGGCGCGGATGTCGGGCAGGTTTTCGCCGAGTTTCGAGGGGTTTTGTTCGGTGCCCCAGACGGGGACGTCCACCAGTTGGGCGATCTTGCCGAGTCGGACGGCATTCTTCGCGACGGCGTCCGCTTCGAGGATCGCGGGCATCAGGCGCGCCTGATAGTCGACCAGGACCAGTTGGGATTGCGATGCATCGAGCAGCATGGAAAGCATCTTTTAAAAATAGCGGGGGCTAGAACGTACCACCGAAAAGTTCGCGTTGATGCTAAAAACATCCCGCTCGCAAGCATCGAACAAGGAAGAGACGATGAACGCCCCGCTTTCGACCGTCACGCTGATGTCCGGCCAGGACTATCGTGAGTCCCTCCGGCGCTACCGCCCCACCGTCTTCGTCGACGGGCGCCGGGTCGAGAGCGTGGCGGACGAGGGGGCCTTCCAGCCCGGCATCAATGCCATCGCGCTGACTTATGACTACGCGCTCAAGGCGCAGTACGCGCCACTCATGACGGCGGTGCAGCACACCAGCGGCAAGCGCGTGAATCGGCTCTCGCACATCGACACCAGTTCGGGCGACCTGCTCAACAAGCTGGAAGCCGTCCGGCTCGTCTGCCAGGAGACGGGCTGCGCCCAGCGCTACCTGACGCACGACGCGCTCAACGCCATCGCGCAGGTGTCGGCCCGCATCGATGACGCACGCGGGACGACGGAGCACACGGCGCGATTCACCGAATACCTCCATCGCATCCAGGATCAGGACCTGACGCTCGGCGTCGCGATGACCGACGCCAAGGGCGATCGCAGCAAGCGTCCGCACGAGCAGGCCAACGCCGACAGCTATGTGCACATCGTCGAGCGCAACGCCGTCCGGAACGGCGTGCGCGGCATCGTCATTTCGGGCACCAAGGCCATCGTCACGGGCGCGCCCTACGTGCACGAACTGCTGGTGATGCCGTGCCGCAACATGGGCCAGGAGGACGCGGATTTCGCGGTCTGCTGTGCGGTGCCGCTCGACGCACCCGGCTTGACCATCGTCGCGCGGCCCGCCGGCCGGCCGGGCGAAAAGCTCGAGCACGGCGATGCGCTGTTCAGCCGCAAGTACGGACAGAGCACCGGCGTCTGCATGTTCGACCGCGTTTTCGTGCCGTGGGACAGCGTTTTCTACGCCGGCGAGTGGGAGCGCAGCAGCCATCTCACCTACAGCTACGCCACGCACCATCGCCACAGCTGCATCGGCGCGCGTGCGGGCTTCGGCGATCTGCTGATTGGCGCGGGCGCGCTGATGTGCGAGGCAAACGGCTTCGATCCCGGCCGCGAAACGCACCTGCGCGAGCAGATGGTGGAGCTCATCACCATCACCGAGAGCTTCTTCGCCTGCGGGGTCGCAGCGAGCGTGTACGGCAAGGCCGACGCCCATTGCGATGTCTTCATGCCGGACCCCGTCTTCAGCAACATCGGCAAGCTGCTGCTGGCGACGAAGATCTACGACATGCACCGCATCGCGCACTATGTGAGTGGTGGGCTGATCGTCGCCCTGCCCGGCCCCGACGAGGACCACAACCCCGAGACGGCGGCGCGCCTTTCCGAAGTGCTGCGCGCGAACCCGGACATTCCGTACGAACAGCGCGTCGAGACCGCGCGCTTCATCGAGGACCTGACCGCCGGTTACCAGGGCGGCTGGTACAGCACCATCAGCCTGCACGGCGGCGGCTCCCCGGCAGCGATGAAGCAGGAGATCTACCGCAACTATCCCGTCGGATCGAAGGTGGAACTGGTCGAGCGCATTCTGGAGCGCGGCATCGCCGCCGACGGTTCGCCCGCGGCGGCGCCGCACGATCCCCAGCGCGCCATCACCAGGAACCGCCAGCCCGGCCGATGCTGCGATACGGGCTGCACGACACCGGGTCAGGCAGTGATGGTGGACTTGCCCGTCTCGCGCTCCGCCGCGCCGCGGGTCGATTGAACGGCCGCGACGAATGGCACGCCTGCAGCGTATGGCCTGGTTGAAGTGGGGCGCGACGAGCGCCCTCGTGCTGCTGCTCGCCGGCTGCGGATTGTTCTGGCCGGCGCCTGACGCGCCAATGAAGACCGTGCTCGAGAAGAGTTCATGCACGCCGGATGCCAGGACCCTTCTTGTGATGCTGCCGGGCGCCTTCTCGAATCCCGACGAGTTCGTGCGCGAAGGCTTTGTCGCGGCGGTTCAGGAGCGACAACTCGCGGTCGACATCCTGCGGGTGGACGCCCAAGTCGGCTACTACTACGACATGAACATCCTCGATCATCTTCGCGACGACGTCATCTCGCCTGCCCACAAACACGGCTACACGTCGATCTGGATCCTCGGCATTTCGGTCGGCGGCTATGGAGGGCTGGCCTATGCGGCAGCGCATCCCGGCGACATCACCGGCATCGTGGCGCTGGCGCCATACCTGGGCGAGCGCACCATCAGCATCGACATCGCGAACGCCGGGGGCCTGTCGCGATGGCAGGCGCCGACAGAGATGCTGCCGGGCGACAAGGGCGAGCAGCGCCTGTGGCGCTGGCTGCAGCGCTACGGCACCGCGACCGGACCGACCGACCTGCCAAAGCTCTACCTGGGTTTCGGCATCGATGATCGCTTTGCGTTCAGCGACCGCCTCCTGGCCGCCATGCTCCCCGACGACCATGTCTTCCTGACACCCGGTGGGCACAATTGGCCGGAATGGCGGCAGCTTTGGCAGGACATCCTGCCGATCCTGCCCTTGCCGGCTTGTCTTCCGTGATGCTCAATTCGGCAGCAGCCGCAGCAGCTTGCCGTTGGACTCGTCCGTGAGGATATAGAGCCATCCATCGGGGCCCTGCTTCACATCGCGAATGCGCGCATGGCCTTCTTCGAGGAGCTTGTGTTCGGCGAGCACCTTGCCGTCCTTGAGCTCGATCCGGTCGAGGTAGCCGAACTTGAGGGATCCCACGAACAGGTTGCCCTTCCAGTCGGGACCATAACGATCGCTGGTCAGGAAGACCATGCCCGAAGGCGCGATCGAAGGCACCCAGTAGTGGATCGGCTGCTCCATCCCGTCCTTGTGCGTGATGCCCTCGCCGATCTTGCCGCCGCCATAGTTCTCGCCATAGGTGATCACGGGCCAGCCATAGTTGCGTCCGGGCAGCGGGATGTTGATCTCGTCGCCGCCCTGCGGGCCGTGTTCGTGCATCCACAGCGTGCCGTCCGGCGCCAGCGTTGCGCCTTGGCCGTTGCGATGCCCGTAGCTCCAGATTTCGGGCAGCGCACCCGGCTTGCCGACGAAGGGGTTGTCCTTGGGCACCGAGCCGTCCTTGCCGATGCGGACGATCTTGCCGAGATGGTTGTCGAGCTTCTGCGCGTCTTCCTTGCGGCTGAAGCGCTCGCCCAGCGTGAGAAACAGGTTGCCATCCTTCGCCTCGACGATGCGGCAGCCGAAATGGTTGCGGCTCGCCACCTTCGGTCGCTGGCTGAAGATGATCTTCAGGTTCTCCAGGCGGCCGGCATCGGCGGACAGTTGCGCACGCGCCAGCGCCGTGCTGTTGGCGGACCCAGCCGCATCGGGCTCCGAGAAGCAGAAATAGATGGTGCGGTTCGTGTCGAAGGCCGAATCCGCCAGGACGTCGAGCAAGCCGCCCTGCCCGCCGGCTGCGATGGACGGAAGCCCCGCCACGGGCGGGCCGAGCTTGCCATCGGCGCCGACAACGCGGAGGCGACCGGGCCGCTCGGTCACGAGAAAGCGTCCCTCAGGCAGGAAAGTCACACCCCAAGGGTTCTCAAGACCGGACGCAACGACCTCCGATCGCGGCGCCGCCGCGGCCAAAACGGCCACCGTCAATGTAAGAAAAATCGTGCAGGAGACCCATGCGCGGGCCATCGTCGACAGGGAAGTCATGGTGCTCCTTCGAAGGCGTGAGTCTTGCAATCGTTTGGTCATTCGAAATGAATTTGAAAACCTTTTGCATTACATCTGTGAAAGAACTTATCCCCAATAATCGAAACCTTTACATTTTTTGATGTGAGAGGATGAAAAAACTCCATCAATGACAAGAGCTTAGGTGCAAAATCCCGAACCTACTTGAAATTGACACCGGGGGGTGTCGTCCATATCCTACGCGTCCATGCGACTCATCCTTTTCACCGCCAGCCTGCTGCTTGCGTTCGCCGCCCATGCCGCGCCGCAAGTCGACCGGGCTGACGACAACGTGGAACCGCAGGTCGTCGACAAGACTTTTCTGGGCCAATTCCATCAGGTTCGCCAGACTGTCGTCGACCGCACTTCCGACCTTGTTGTAACAGCCATCGGCTTCCTGGGCGTCCCATATCGCCGCGGCGGCAACACGGTCGAGACCGGTTTCGACTGCAGCGGTTTCGTCCGCGCGATGTACAACCAGACCGTCGGTCACCTGCTTCCCCGCCGGGCCGAAGAACAAGCGGCCGCAACGCAGAAGATCGACCGCAGCGAACTCAAGCCCGGTGACCTCGTGTTCTTCAACACCATGCGTCGTGCGTTCAGCCATGTCGGTATCTACGTCGGCGAAGGCAAGTTCATCCACGCCCCCAAGCCCGGCGCCCAGGTTCGCGTGGAAGACATGAGCGGCAGCTACTGGCAGAGGCGCTTCAGCGGCGCACGCCGCGTTCTCTCGGCCGAGGAGAACACCGTCAAGGCCTCCGGCGACTGATCACCACCGCACCCAATAAAAAATCCCGCGACTGGCGGGATTTTTTATGAGTGTCCCTGGCTGCGGAGGCTGCCTATCGTTTTACCGGGGGAAGGTCCGTGCAGCTGCCGTGCGCGGCTTCGGCGGCCAGGCCGATGCTCTCGCCGAGCGTCGGATGCGGATGGATCGTCTTGCCGATGTCGATCGCGTCCGCACCCATTTCGATGGCAAGCGCGATCTCCCCGATCATGTCGCCTGCATGGGTCCCGACGATGCCCCCGCCCACGATGCGATGCGATTCCGCGTCGAAGAGCAGCTTGGTGAAACCCTCGTCTCGCCCGTTCGCGATGGCACGGCCGGAGGCCGTCCACGGGAACAACCCCTTCTGGATCTTCACGCCTTCAGCCTTGGCCTGGTCCTCGGTCAATCCGACCCACGCGACTTCCGGATCGGTATAGGCCACGCTCGGAATCACGCGCGCATTGAAAGCGGCGCTGGCAAGTTCATGGTCGCCCTTCTGCTCGCCGGCGATGACTTCGGCCGCCACGTGCGCCTCGTGCACCGCCTTGTGCTCCAGCATCGGCTGGCCGACGATGTCGCCGACCGCGAAGATGTGCGGCACGTTGGTCCGCATCTGCACATCGACCGGGATGAAGCCGCGATCGCTGACGGTGATGCCTGCCTTTTCGGCGCCGATCTTCTTGCCGTTGGGGCTCCGGCCCACAGCCTGGAGCACCAGGTCATAAACCTGTGGTTCCTTGGGAGCCTGCTCGCCTTCGAAGGTGACACGGATGCCGTCCTTCGTCGCCTCGGCGCCCACGGTCTTGGTCTTCAGCATGATGTTGTCGAAGCGCGGCGTGTTCAGCTTCTGCCACACCTTGACCAGGTCGCGGTCCGCACCCTGCATCAGGCCGTCGAGCATCTCGACCACGTCGAGCCGCGCGCCCAGCGTGGAATACACCGAACCCATTTCGAGGCCGATGATGCCGCCGCCCAGGATGAGCATCCGCTTGGGTTCGACGCCGAGTTCCAGCGCGCCGGTGGAATCGACGACGCGCGGGTCCTTCGGCATGAAAGGCAGATGCACCGCCTGCGAACCGGCGGCGATCACGCAGTGCCGGAACTTGACGGTCTGCGATTTGCCGGTCATATCCTTGCCGTCGCCGGTTGTTTCCTGCACCTTGACGTGGTACGGGTCGACGAACTCGCCGATGCCGCGCACGGTCGTCACCTTGCGCATCTTCGCCATCGCGGCGAGACCGCCGGTGAGCTTGCCGACCACCTTGTTCTTGCGGCCGAGCAGCTTCGCGCGGTCGATCTTGGGGTCGCCATAGCTCACGCCGAGGTCGGCGAAATGCTTGACCTCGTCAATCACCGCCGCGACGTGCAGCAGTGCTTTCGACGGAATGCAGCCCACGTTGAGGCAGACGCCGCCCAGCGTCGCGTAGCGCTCGACCAGCACGACCTTGAGGCCCAGATCGGCGGCGCGGAAGGCGGCGGAGTAACCGCCGGGCCCCGCTCCGAGCACGAGCAGGTCGCATTCGACGTCGACGGAGCCCGAGTAGGTCGAGGCCACGGCTGGCGCCTTTGCGGGCGCGGCGGGCGCCGGTGCCTGTTTCGCTGCGGGGGCGGCAGCCGGTGCGGCCGGCGCCGGTGCGGGAGCGGCGGCTGCACCCTCCGCAGCGTCCAGCGTCAACACCACCGAACCTTCGCTGACCTTGTCGCCCACCTTCACGGCCAGCGACTTGACCACGCCTGCGTGGGACGAAGGAATCTCCATCGAGGCCTTGTCCGATTCCACGGTGATCAGCGACTGCTCGGCCTTGATCGTGTCGCCCGGCTTCACCAGGACTTCGATCACGGCAACTTCCGCGAAATCGCCGATGTCCGGCACTTTGACTTGTACTTCGCTCATTTGGACACCTTCAGTTTGAGTGTGAGAACGTCGACCGGGCCGGCCGAGTTGCGATCGAATTCACAGGCCGCGGCCACGCCGGCCTCGGCAACATCGCGCGCCGAACGCGCCTTGTCGTAGACGGCACGCATCGCGCCGAGCGCAAAGCTGCGTCCGGAGCCAATGCTCCAGAACTGCTTGAACTCGAAGACTTCGCGATAGCTGTAGATGCCGTAGATGCCGCTCGCGTTGGCCAGCAGCATGGTGAACTGGCTCGATTCGTAGGGCTCATGCTCGTCTTCCTTGGTCTGCAGGAAGAACGCGTCCTTCAGCACCGGATGCAGCAGCGTAAAGGTGCGGAAGATCTCGTCCTTGCTGCCGAAGCGCAGCGCCTCCACCGGTTGCGCTGCCAAAGCATGCTGCAGCACCAGGAAATGCGCCGCCGCGCCGGCCACGGCAAAGATGCTCTGGCCTGCGGCATCGTTGACCATGAACAGCTTCTGGTTCCTCTCGGCGCTGTACGACAAGCGCGTGTCGCCGAAGGTCACCAGCGAATCGGCCGCCATCACGACCTGGCCGCCTTTTCGGACGGCCACGACCGTGGTCATAGGGGCTCACGCCGGGCCGCCCCAAGGGAGCCGCCCCCCGCTGGGGGGAGCGCCGTTGGCGCTTGGGGGGTCATAGCAGTACCCGGCGGAAGTCGGCTAGCACCTGGCCCAGATAGGCATTGAACCGGGCTGCAAGGGCGCCATCGATAACCCGGTGGTCATACGACAGCGACAGCGGCAGGGTCAGCCTTGGCACGAACTGCTTGCCGTCCCACACCGGCTTCATCGAGCTCTTGGACAAGCCCAGGATGGCCACCTCGGGCGCGTTGATGATCGGCGTGAAGTGCGTGCCGCCAATGCCGCCGAGCGAGCTGATGGAGAAGCAGCCACCCTGCATGTCGGCCGAACCGAGCTTGCCGTCGCGCGCCTTCTTGGCGAGTTCGCCCATCTCCTGGCTGATCTGGAGCACGCCCTTCTTGTCGGCATCCTTGAGCACCGGCACCACGAGCCCGTTGGGCGTGTCCGCCGCGAAGCCGATGTGGAAGTACTGCTTGTAGACGAGTTGGTCACCGTCCAGGCTGGTGTTGAACTCGGGGAATTTCTTGAGCGCCGAGACCACCGCCTTGATCACGAATGCCAGCATCGTCACCTTGACACCCGACTTCTCGTTTTCCTTGTTGGTGGAGACGCGGAAGGCTTCGAGTTCGGTGATGTCGGCTTCGTCGTTGTTGGTGACGTGCGGGATCATCACCCAGTTGCGGTGCAGGTTGGCGCCGCTGAGTTTCTTGATGCGCGAGAGGTCCTTGCGCTCGACGCCGCCGAACTTTGTGAAGTCGACCTTTGGCCAGGGGATCAGGCCCAGTGCCGCGCCGTCTCCACCGCCTGTAGGTGCCTTGGCGGCCGCTGCCTTCGTGCTGGCGGCGCCGCTCATCACGGCCTTGGTGAAGCTCTGGATGTCTTCCTGCGTGATGCGACCCTTGGGTCCACTGCCCTTGATCTCTTCGAGCGGCACGCCGAGTTCGCGCGCGAACTTGCGCACCGAAGGCGACGCGTGCGGCAGCTTGCCGCTGGGCGCGACCGTGGGATCGTGGGCGGCAGGCGCGACTGCGGGCGCGGCCGGAGCCGATGCGCTGACCGACGCGGGCGCCGCTGCGGCCTGTGCAGGGGCTGGCGCCGATGACGGCGCGGCGGCTGGTGCGGCAGCGCCGGCCGAGCCTTCGATCACCGCGATCAGGTCGCCGATGTTGACCGTGTCGCCGACCTTGACCTTCAGCGCCTTGAGCACGCCGGCCGCGGACGACGGAATCTCCATCGAGGCCTTGTCCGATTCGACGGTGATGAGCGATTGCTCTTCCTTGATCGTGTCGCCGGGTTTCACCAGCACCTCGATCACTGCCACGTCCTTGAAGTCGCCGATGTCGGGGACCTTGACGTCGATCGGACCGGCCGCAGCGGCCGGCGCCGGTGCGGCGGCAGTCGGTGCGGGTGCCGGAGCAGGCGCCGCGGCAGCTGGCGCACCAGCCGCAGGTGCCGCAGCTGGGGCCGCCGCGCCTTCGCTTTCGAGAACCAGCACGACCGAACCTTCCTTGACCTTGCTGCCGACTTCGACCTTGAGTTCTTTCACCACGCCGGCCTGGCTCGATGGAATCTCCATCGAAGCCTTGTCCGACTCCACCGTGATCAGCGATTGCTCGGCCTTCACCGAGTCGCCGACCTTCACGAGCACCTCGATCACCGCGACTTCATCGAAATCGCCGATGTCCGGCACCTTGACTTCCACTTGAGCCATATCGTGTCTCCCGCCCTAAGGCGCAGTTGGTTGTTCGTTGGTTGTTTTATGCGTAGAGCGGGTTGATCTTGTCGGCGTTGATTCCGTACTTCTTGATCGCGTCGGCCACCTTTTGCACCGGAACGGCACCGTCTTCGGCAAGCGCCTTGAGCGCTGCAATGACAATGAAGTGGCGATTGACCTCGAAGTGCTCGCGCAGCTTGGCGCGGAAGTCGCTGCGGCCGAAGCCGTCGGTGCCAAGCACCTTGTAGTTGCGGCCCTTCGGAACGAAGGGGCGAATCTGCTCGGCGTAAGCCTTCATGTAGTCGGTCGACGCGATCACCGGGCCGGTGCTCGACGACAACTGCTGCTCGACGAACGGAACACGAGCCTTCTCGGTGGGATGCAGCAGGTTCCAGCGGTCGGCCTCCTGACCATCCCGGGTCAGTTCGTTGAAGCTCGGGCAACTCCAGACGGAGGCGCTCACGCCCCAGTCCTTTTCGAGAAGTTCCTGCGCGGCGATGCTCTCGCGCAGGATGGTGCCGCTGCCGAGCAACTGCACGGTGGGCGACTTGGCCTTCAGCGAGGGGCCCTGCTTGCACAGGTACATGCCCTTGATGATCTGCTCCTCGGTGCCGGGCTGAAGGCCGGGCATCGGGTAGTTCTCGTTCAGCAGCGTGATGTAGTAATAGACGTTGTCCTGCTTCTCCACCATGCGCTTGAGGCCGTGGTGGAGGATCACGCCGACTTCGTGCGCGAAAGTGGGGTCGTAGCTCACGCAGTTCGGGATGGTGTTCGCCAGGATGTGGCTATGACCATCTTCATGCTGCAGGCCTTCGCCGTTCAGCGTGGTGCGGCCCGACGTGCCGCCCAGCAGGAAGCCCCGGGCCTGCATGTCGCCGGCCGCCCAGGCCAGGTCGCCGATGCGCTGGAAGCCGAACATCGAGTAGTACACATAGAAAGGCACCATGATGCGGTTGTTCGTGCTGTACGACGTGGCCGCCGCGATCCAGCTCGACATGCCGCCGGCTTCGTTGATGCCTTCCTGAAGGATCTGGCCAGACTTGTCTTCCTTGTAGTACATGACCTGGTCCTTGTCGACCGGCGTGTACTGCTGCCCCGCGGGGTTGTAGATGCCCACCTGGCGGAACAGGCCTTCCATGCCGAAGGTCCGGGCTTCGTCGACCAGGATCGGCACCACGCGCGGACCGAGGGCCTGGTCGCGCAGCAGTTGCGTGAGGAAGCGCACATAGGCTTGCGTCGTCGAGATCTCGCGCCCTTCGGCCGTCGGCTCCAGGACGGCCTTGAAGGTTTCGAGCGAAGGCACCGTGAAGCTTTCTTCGGCCTTGACGCGGCGATGCGGCAGGTAGCCGCCGAGGGCCTTGCGGCGCTCGTGCAGGTACTTCATTTCGGGCGTGTCGTCGGCCGGCTTGTAGAACGGCAGGTCGGCGATCTGGCTGTCCGGAATCGGAATATTGAAACGATCGCGGAAGGTCTTGATGTCTTCCTCGCCCAATTTCTTGGTCTGGTGGACCGTGTTCTTGCCCTCGCCGATCTTGCCCATGCCGAAGCCCTTGACGGTCTTGATCAACAGCACGGTCGGCTGGCCCTTGTGGTTGACGGCCGAATGGAAAGCCGCATAGACCTTCTGCGAATCGTGACCACCGCGGCGCAGCGCCCAGATGTCGTCGTCGCTCATCTTCGCGACCATCTCGAGCGTGCGGGGGTCGCGGCCGAAGAAGTGCTTGCGCACGTAGGCGCCGTCATTGGCCTTGAACGACTGGTAATCGCCGTCGTTCGTTTCCATCATGATCTTGCGCAGCGCACCTTCCTTGTCGCGCGCCAGCAGAGGGTCCCAGTTGCTGCCCCACAGCAGCTTGATGACATTCCAGCCGCAGCCGCGGAATTCGCCTTCGAGTTCCTGGATGATCTTGCCGTTGCCGCGCACGGGGCCGTCCAGGCGCTGCAGGTTGCAGTTGATGACGAAGATCAGGTTGTCGAGGTTCTCGCGAGCCGCCAGGCCGATGGCGCCGAGCGACTCGACTTCGTCCATTTCGCCGTCGCCGCAGAACACCCAGACCTTGCGGTTCTCGGTGTTCGCAATCCCGCGCGCATGCAGGTACTTGAGGAAGCGCGCCTGGTAGATGGCCATCAGCGGCCCCAGGCCCATGGAGACGGTCGGGAACTGCCAGAACTCGGGCATCAGCTTCGGATGCGGGTAGCTCGACAGGCCCTTGCCGTCGACCTCCTGGCGGAAATTGAGCAGTTGCTCTTCGGTCAGCCGGCCCTCGAGGTAGGCGCGGGCGTAGATGCCGGGCGAGACGTGACCCTGGATGTAGAGGCAATCGCCGCCATGGCCTTCGCTCTCGGCGTGCCAGAAGTGGTTGAAGCCGGCGCCGAACATGGAGGCCAGCGAGGCGAAAGAGCCGATGTGTCCGCCCAGGTCGCCGCCCTCCGGCGGATGGTGGCGATTGGCCTTGACGACCATCGCCATGGCGTTCCAGCGCATGTACGAACGCAGCCGCTCTTCGATCTCGAGATTGCCGGGAGAGCGCTCTTCCTGGTCGGGCTCGATGGTGTTCACGTAGGCGGTGTTGGCCGAGAACGGCTTGTCGATGCTGTTCTGGCGGGCGTGTTCGAGCAGTTGCTCGAGCAGGAAATGCGCGCGATCCGGCCCCTCGCTCTCGATGACCGCCGAGAGGGCGTCCATCCATTCACGCGTTTCCTGCGCGTCCGGGTCGTTCGCGGCCGAGCCGAACAGGTTCTCGGGATTTGCCGACATGCTTTGTCTCCTTTTGAGGGGTTGTGGCAGTAATTTAGTGCCGTAACGGCGGGCCGCGGGAGTTTCTCACAGAAATCTTGTAATTTCAAATGGTGCGCGCTCATCTCTTAATATGAAATTACCATGAAATTTCATAGGCAACGCTGACGAATGTGCCCACGGGTCTGCGCATGTCACCGCGTAAGGGTGCGTGCCCGTGCGAAAGCGTTCACCTAAACTCGACGGATGCCCTTTTCCTCCCCCATCGAGGTCGCACGCAGCGCCGTCCACGCGTCGCCGCTGTCATGGTGGCGTCGCTGGTGGCGGCGTCAGACGCCGATGCTGCAGGATGCGGTTGCCATGCTGGCCCCGCTGGCCGCGGTGCTGCTCTTCCTCGCGGCGATCGTTTCGGCCTTTTGGTATCTGCGCGCCGAGGAAATGGAGCGCGTCCAGGAATCGGTCAAGCGCGACGTCGAATACGCGCAGCAGCGGGTGCGCCTTCGTCTCCTGGAACGGCAAGAGCAACTCATGCGCCTCGCGCGCGACGCGTCGAATCGCGAGATCGACGCCACCGAATTCACCAGCCGCGCGGAATCGCTGGTCAGCCAGTTTCCCGAACTGCAGGCCGTGACCTGGATCGACGACCGCCGTCGCGTCAAGGCCAGCTATGCGGCACCGAGCGTGCACCCGGCGCAGCAGCGCGCGATTGGGGAAGTGCTGCGGCCGGGCGACACCGAGAGCAACTACGCGCTGGCGCGGGAGCTCCGTCAGCCTGTGTTCTCGCTACCTCTGGCTGGCAGCGATCCCCCGCCGATGTTGCAGCTTCACATTCCGCTGTTCGACCAGGGCCTGTTCGCGGGCGAGCTGCTCGGCGAGTTCTCCATCGACGGCTTGCTGCGCTATGGAATGCCTGCCGAAGTCTCGGCGCGCTATGCCGTTTCCTTGCTCGACGCAAAGGGCGGACTCATCGCCGGCAACACGGTCGCCAGTCCGCGCGGCACCCGCAATCGACTCCTTCCCTGGGCCATGCGGACCAACGAATACGAAGTGCCCGTCTCGCCGGTCGGCAACGCGCTGGTGCTTCGCGCGCAGGCCTATCGCACATCGCAGGGCGTCGTCGGCAACGGGCTGTTCTGGTTGGTGGGTGCGCTAAGCGTGCTCACGAGCTGGATGCTGATCGGCACCTGGCGCCACACGCGGCGCCGGCTGCAGGCACAGCAAGCGCTGGTGGCCGAGACCAATTTCCGCCGCGCAATGGAGAACTCCATGCTGACCGGCATGCGCGTGCTCGATCTGGAAGGCCGCATCACCTACGTGAACGCGGCCTTCTGCGCCATGACGGGCTGGAGCGAAAACGAGCTCGTCGGCCAGACACCGCCCTTTCCGTACTGGCTGGAATCCGACCGCGAAGTCATGAACGAGCGACTCGAAGAAGAGTTGCATGGCCGTGCGCTGCCGGGCGGTTTCCAGGTGCGGGTCAAGCGCAAGAACGGCAGCGTCTTCAATGCGCGCCTGTACGTCTCGCCGCTGATCGACGCGCGCGGGCACCAGACCGGCTGGATGACCTCGATGACCGACATCACGGAGCCGACGCGCATCCGCGAGCAGTTGTCTGCGTCTTACGAGCGCTTCACCACGGTGCTCGAAGCGCTGGACGCATCAGTGTCCGTGGCGCCGCTCGGCAGCGAGGAACTCGTGTTCGCCAACAAGCTGTATCGGCTCTGGTTCGGCTCCAACACGGTCGGGCACCTGAACATGGTGGCGCAAGCGGGCGTTCCGGCCTCTCACACACGCGACGAAGAGCTCGACGACGTCGACCCCTTCGCCGGCCTGCCGATCGACCAGCTGACCGCGGCCCAGGCAGCCAACAACGAGATCTTCGTTCCCGAGCTCGGCAAGTGGCTGGAGGTGCGGTCGCGCTACCTGACCTGGGTCGACGGCCGGCTGGCCCAACTGGTGATTGCCACCGACATCACGCCGCGGCGCGACGCCGAGGACCTTTCGGCCGCGCAGGCCGACCGGGCACAGGCCGCCAGCCGCCTGATCACCATGGGCGAGATGGCGTCCAGCGTCGCGCACGAACTCAACCAGCCGCTGACCGCCATCACCAACTATTGCAACGGCATGATGTCGCGAATCAGGGGCCAGCAGATCGACTCGGAGGCCCTGCTCGCGGCGCTCGACAAGACGTCGAAGCAGGCCCAGCGCGCCGGCCAGATCATCCAGCGCATCCGCTCCTTCGTGAAACGCAGCGAGCCGAACCGAACGCCGGCCGAGGTCGCGACCATGGTCAGCGAAGCGGTCGAGTTGGCCGGCATCGAACTGCGGCGGCGCAACGTGCGGCTCAATCACTACGTCGCGGCGCGCTTGCCGGTGTTGCGCGTGGACCCGATCCTGATCGAACAGGTGATGGTCAATCTGCTGAAGAATGCAGCCGAATCCATCGACCTGGCCAACCGCCCGCTGGCGCGCCGCAGTGTCGAGCTTCGGGTGCTTCCGAAAATCATCGAAGGCCAGAACGCGGTCGAGTTCTCCGTGCAGGACACCGGCATGGGCCTCTCGCCGGAAGTGATGGACCGTCTGTACGAAGCCTTCTTCTCCACCAAGCCTGAAGGCATGGGCATCGGCCTCAACCTTTGCCGGACGATTGTCGAATCGCACCGGGGTCGGATGCAGGCGGAGAACATCTACAATGGACCGGATGTGGTCGGATGCCGTTTTTCCTTCTGGATACCGGTGTTAGACGCTATAGATTCAATAGCAAGCAACGAGGCGAAGGTACCTGCATGAGTTTGATTCCCAAGAAGGGCACTGTCTATGTCGTCGATGACGACGAGGCGGTTCGTGATTCGTTGCAATGGCTGCTCGAAGGCAAGGACTACAGGGTCCGCTGCTTCGATTCCGCAGAGTCGTTTCTCTCCCGCTATGACCCCCGCGAAGTCGCCTGCCTGATCGTCGACATCCGGATGGGCGGCATGTCCGGCATGGAGCTTCAGGACCGACTGATCGAGCGCCGGTCGCCGCTGCCGATCGTCGTCATCACCGGCCACGGCGACGTGCCGATGGCGGTCGACAGCATGAAAAAGGGTGCGATGGATTTCATCCAGAAGCCCTTCAACGACGAGGCGCTCGTGGCGCTGGTCGAACGCATGCTCGAACACGCGCGCGGCGCCTTTGCGCAGCACCAGCAGTCCGCCAGCCGCGACGCGCTGCTGTCGAAGCTCACCGGCCGCGAGGCACAAGTGCTGGAGCGCATCGTTGCCGGACGGCTCAACAAGCAGATCGCCGACGACCTTGGAATCAGCATCAAGACCGTCGAGGCACACCGCGCCAACATCATGGAAAAGCTCAATGCCAACACGGTGGCCGATCTCCTGAAGATCGCGCTCGGGCAGGCGGCTCCGGCCAAAGCCTAGTCGCAGCCAGCCCGGCAGCCCCATCTAGCATCCACGCCTGCGCAAGCGGGCGTTTTTACTTGGAAGACAAGAAGACGATGACAGCTCAATTGATCGACGGCAACGCACTGTCCCGGAAAATCCGCGCCGACGTGTCCGGCCGCATTGCCGCACTCAAGGCGCGCGGCATCGAGCCGACGCTCGCCATCATCCTGGTCGGCGACGATCCGGCGAGCCAGGTCTACGTCAAGCACAAGGTCAACGACAGCAGCGAGACCGGGCTCACGGCCAACCTCGAACGCTACGCGGCCAGCATGACCGAAGCCGAACTGCTCTCGCGCCTCCACGCCCTCAACGAAGACCCCAAGGTGCACGGCATCCTCGTGCAGTTGCCGTTGCCGCCGCACATGAACAGTCATCGCGTCATCGAGGCCATCTCGCCCGCCAAGGACGTGGACGGGTTTCACGTTGCCAGCGCCGGCGCACTGATGGTCGGCCAGCCAGGCTTCTGGCCCTGCACGCCGCACGGTTGCATGAAGATGCTCGAATCGATCGGCTACGACCTGCGCGGAAAGCATGCGGTGGTCATCGGTCGCAGCAACATCGTCGGCAAGCCCATGGCCATGATGCTGCTGGCAAAGAACGCCACCGTCACCATCTGCCACAGCGCGACCAAGGATCTCGCCGCCCTCACCCGCCAGGCTGACGTGGTCGTCGCCGCGGTCGGCAAGCGCAACATCCTGACGGCGGACATGGTCAAGCCCGGTGCGGTGATCATCGACGTCGGCATGAACCGAAAGGAAGATGGCAAGCTCGCCGGCGACGTGGATTTCGACGGCGTCAAGGAAGTCGCCGGATGGATCACGCCCGTTCCCGGCGGCGTCGGCCCCATGACGCGCGCGATGTTGCTCGCCAACACCCTTGAAGCGGCCGAGCGCGTAACTAGATAAGGATCACCCCGTTTGCTTGCTCACTTCGTGTAGCCGCCTCCCCCTCAAGGGGCACCACCGGCGGCCCGGCGAAGCCGGTTCCGCGGTGGTTCCCGAACTTGCTTCGCTACGCTTGCCCTGGAAACTCACATGACAAACCCGCTTCTCGACTTCACTGATCTTCCGCTGTTCGATCAGATCAGGCCTGAACACGTGGCACCTGCGGTCGACACTTTGCTGGCTGCTGCCGAGGTTGCGCTGCAGACTGTGACGGCGCCGGATTTTCCCGCCGACTGGATGGCCATTTCCAAGGTGCTCGACGTTGCGTCGGAGCGCTTCAGTCGCGCGTGGGGGGCAGTCGGGCATCTCAATGCCGTCGCCGACACGCCCGAGTTGCGGGCCGCGTACAACGAAGCCATGCCGCGCGTCACGGCGTTCTGGACGCGCCTGGGTTCCGATGAGCGTCTCTACGCCAAGTACAAGGCGATCGACGTCGCGACGCTCAACCCCGAGCAGCGCCAGGCGCATCGCAATGCGGTTCGCAACTTCGTGCTGGGTGGCGCGGAATTGCAGGGTGCCGCCAAGACACGATTCGCCGAGATCCAGGAACGCCAGGCCGAGCTGAGCCAGAAGTTCAGCGAAAACGCCCTCGACGCTACGGATGCCTTTGCCTGGTACGCACCTTTCGGCGAACTCGAAGGACTTCCGGAAGACGTGATCAGTGCCGCCCGCGCCGCCGCCGAAGCGGATGGCAAGGAAGGCTACAAGCTGACGCTGAAGATGCCCTCGTACCTGCCGGTCATGCAGTTTGCCAAGAGCAGTGCGCTGCGCGAAAGGCTGTACCGCGCCTATGTCACGCGCGCCAGCGAGTTCGGCGACCCCGCATTCGACAACACCGAGTTGATCCGCGAAATCCTCGCACTGCGTCAGGAAGAAGCCAAGCTTCTGGGCTACCCGAACTTCGGCGAGCTTTCCATCGTGCCCAAGATGGCCGAATCCGCCGGACAGGTCGTCAAGTTCCTCCGCGATCTGGCGACCAAGGCCAAGCCTTACGGCGAACGCGATCTGGCCGACCTCCGTGCCTTCGCGTCCGACCAGCTCGGCATCGTCGATCCGCAGCCCTGGGACTGGAGCTACATCGGCGAAAGGCTCAAGGAAGCGCGCTATGCCTTCAGCGAGCAGGAGGTGAAGGAGTACTTCACCGCACCGAAGGTGATGGGTGGCCTGTTCAAGATCGTGGAGACGCTGTTCGAGGTGTCCATCAAGCGGGACCTCGCGCCGGTGTGGCATCCCAGCGTGGAGTTCTATCGCATCGAGCGCGACGGCAAGAAGATCGGACAGTTCTATCTCGATCCGTCGGCCCGCTCGGCCAAGCGCGGCGGTGCCTGGATGGACGACGTCCGCGCACGCTGGCTGCGCCCTGACACCGGCTCGTTGCAGACGCCGGTCGCTCAACTGGTGTGCAACTTCGCCGATGGCGTGGACGGCAAGCCGCCGCTGCTCACGCACGACGACGTGACCACGCTCTTCCACGAATTCGGCCACGGCCTGCACCACATGCTCACGCAGATCAACGAGCGTGACGTCTCGGGTATCAGCGGCGTGGAGTGGGACGCAGTAGAACTGCCGAGCCAGTTCATGGAGAACTTCTGCTGGGAGTGGGACGTGCTTGCGCACATGACATCGCACGTCGACACCGGCGAGCCGCTGCCTCGCGCCCTCTTCGACAAGATGACGGCGGCCAAGAATTTCCAGAGCGGCCTGCAGACGCTGCGGCAAATCGAGTTCTCGCTGTTCGACATGCTGCTGCATACCGAATACGACGCGACCACCGCCAAGCCCGGCGACGTGATGGCGTTGCTCGGCAAGGTGCGCGAAGAGGTTGCGGTGATGCCTTCGCCGCCCTTCAGTCGCACGCCCAACACCTTCAGCCATATTTTCTCGGGCGGCTACGCGGCCGGCTACTACAGCTACAAGTGGGCCGAGGTGCTGAGCGCGGACGCTTACGCGGCGTTCGAGGAAACGGCGGGCGCCAACGGCGAGCCCAGCATCGAGACCGGACGCAAATACCGCCAGGCCATCCTCGAAGCCGGCGGTAGCCGCAGCGCCATGGACTCGTTCAAGGCCTTCCGAGGCCGCGAGCCCCAGATCGATGCGCTGTTGCGTCATCAGGGAATGGCCCAGACGCAGCCGGCGTGATGGTTCGGCGGCGGCAGAGCCTGAGATACTCGGCGTCATCCGATTCCGGGAGACTTCGATGAAACTCAACACTGCCCTGACCGGCCTCGCCCTGATGCTGGTCGCCAGCGCAACACTCGCGCAGGCCGTCTATCGCAACGTCGACAAGAATGGAAAGGTCACCTTTTCCGACCAGCCCCCGACGGCTTCGTCCCAGCCGGCCGAGCCACGCAGCGGCGTCTCGACGGTCGCCGCCAATGCGGGCTTGCCTTACGAACTGCGCCAGGTGACGCAGCGCTACCCCGTCACGCTGTATTCCGGCGATGAATGCGCCCCGTGCGGCGCTGGCCGCTCACTGTTGATGACGCGCGGCATCCCCTTCGACGAAAAGACGGTCAAGAGCAACGACGACCTCCAGACACTGCAGCGGCTGAGCGGCCAGACGTCGCTGCCTTTGCTCACGATCGGGAGTCAGCAGCTCAAGGGTTTCTCGGACAGCGAGTGGTCGCAATACCTCGATGCAGCGGGGTACCCCAAGAGCTCGCAACTGCCGGCCAGTTTTCGCAATCCACGGGCCCAGCCGCTCGTGGCTCTGAAGGCCGCCGAGCCGGCCGCGCCCGCCGCCGCGCCTGCGCCGGCTGCCCCCACACCTGCCGCAAGCAACGAGCCGTCGCCGAGCAATCCTGCCGGCATCAAGTTCTGAAACCGGCGGTGATGCGCTCAACCGAAGCGCATCGTCCTGACACCGGATGACGTGCCCAGCAAGCACACGCTCGCGCGCTGGTGCGCAAACACGCCGACGGTGACGACGCCCGCCCACTGATTGACTTCCGTCTCGAATCCAAGCGGATCGGTGATCCGCAGGCCGGTCACGTCGACGATGTGCTGGCCGTTGTCGGTGACAAGCGGCACGCCGTCCTTCTCCCGCACCTGCGCCAGCCCACCCAGCCGCGCAAACTGACGGATGATCCGCTGAGCGGCCATCGGGATCACCTCGACCGGCAACGGAAACGCCCCCAGCGTGTTGACCAGCTTGGAGGCATCGGCGATGCACACGAAGCGCTTCGACTGCGCCGCGACGATCTTTTCCCGGGTGAGCGCCGCGCCACCGCCCTTGATCATGTAGCCGCGACCGTCGATCTCGTCGGCGCCGTCGATGTAGACGGCCAGCTCCTCGACCTCGTTGCTGTCGAACACGGGGATGCCCAGCGCCCGGAGGCGTTCGGTCGATGCCACCGAGCTGGAAACTGCCCCCCGAATCTCGCCCTTGATGGTCGCAAGCGCCTCGATGAACTTGTTGACCGTCGAGCCGGTGCCGACGCCGACGATGTCGCCCTTCACGACGTAATCCAGTGCGGCGCGACCGACCTGCGCCTTGAGTTCGTCCTGGGTCAATGCGGGAGCGGGGGCGGATGAAGTCATCGGGGAGAATCCTGGGCTGATTGAAGTCAAGTCGAGAATTATCCGATGCCCTTGCTGCTGCCCTCTTCGCTTTATGGACTTGCCCGTCCATTCCTCTTCGGCCTTGACGCCGAGCACGCCCATGAGCTCACGCTGGACGCGTTGGCCCGTACGCAAAACACACCGCTGGCCTGCGCCTACGCGGCGCCGCGGGTGGACGATCGGATCACGCTTGCCGGCCTCACCTTCCCGAATCGGGTCGGGTTGGGCGCGGGCCTCGACAAGAACGCGCGCTGTATCGATGCCTTCGCCGCCATGGGATTCGGCTTCGTCGAGGTCGGGACTGTCACCCCGAAGGCACAACCCGGCAATCCGCGGCCGCGCATCTTCCGTCTGCCGCAGCGCGATGCGCTCATCAACCGGCTCGGTTTCAACAACGAAGGGCTGGACGCCTTCATCGTCAACGTGCAGCGCGCACGTTTTCGCCGCAACGCATCCAAGGCCCCGATGCTGCTCGGCCTCAACATCGGCAAGAACGCGGCCACGCCGATCGAGCGCGCGGTAGACGACTACCTTGTGTGCCTGGACGGCGTGTATCCCCATGCCGACTACGTGACCATCAATATCTCGAGCCCCAATACCGCAAACCTGCGTTCGCTCCAGAGCGATGAGGCCTTGGATGCACTGCTCGGCGCGGTGGCCGACAAACGGGCGGCGCTCGCTGCAAGGCAAGGCCGGCGAGTCCCGCTGTTCGTGAAGATTGCACCCGACCTCGATGAGGCCCAGGTCAAGGTGATCGCGGCCACCCTGCTCCGGCACGGGATGGACGGCGTCATCGCCGCCAACACGACCCTCTCGCGAGAGGCAGTGGCCGGCCTGCCCCACGCCGAAGAGGCCGGCGGCCTCTCGGGCGCGCCGGTCAGGCAAGTGAGCAATCGTGTGATCGGCCAGTTGCGGGCCGCCCTTGGCAGCAAGTTCCCGATCATCGGCGTCGGCGGCATCCTGAGCGCGGCCCACGCGACGGAGAAGATCGCCGCCGGCGCCGACCTCGTGCAAATCTATACCGGCCTGATCTATCGCGGACCCGCGCTGGTGCAACGGGTCGCCCAGGCGCTACGCAACCAACGCAGTTGAGCCTGGGCGTACTGCGTCAGCGCATCCGCCAAAGCACCGGAACAATCACGCTCGCCCAGCGCACGAGGCGGCGCGGTCCCAGGACGGCCACCACGGCCGCAGCCGCCACGCCCGTCGCGACGGGGTGTTCACGCGCAATGCGCATCGCCGCGGCGCTTGTCGTTTCATTGGAAGCAGGCGCCTCGCCAGCCCCGGTTGCTGCGGCTTCCAAGGTCGCGATGCGCACGCGCTGCTTCTCGATCCGTGCAAGCAGTTCTGCGCGAGTCACAGGGCGCGGCTCGCGCGGCGGAGTGGTCCCGCGGCGACCGCGACCCAAGCTTTGCCGGAGCCATTGGCGATCGCGGTCCAGCTCATGCATGATCGGTTCGAACGCCGTCGAGGGTTTGCCGGTCATCGACAGCAGCGCGACAACCGATGCCAGCCACAGGGCCAACCAGACTGCCGCCACCAACCAGGCGGCCGTGACGCGGTGTGGCGAATCCCAGAAATGGACGACGATCGCCACCGACAGCAGGGCAATCGCGATCGTCGTGAGCCCGACGACGGCGATCACCAACCCCAGCATCGATCGCAAACGCTTCTTTTCGTCTTCCCAGGCGAAGCGCAGCAGCTCTATGCGATCTTCAGCGGCCAGCGCACCTTCGCCGGCCAGGATGCGCAACCGCCGCAATTGGGACTTGAGCCCAAAAAGCGACGACAACCACCTCATGCGCGGCCCCCGCAGGCGTCACGGCCCGTGGCGGCCAGGGGGGCTCCTTGCTGCTGCGCGCCGGGAGGGCTGTGCTCAGCGGCGGCCAAGCAGCAGGCCCACCAGCACGCCCACCGCCAGCGCTGCGCCGGCGATCTGCCAAGGCTCGTCGTGAGCGTAGGCGTTGGCGGAGTTGGCTGCTTCGCGTGCTTTCTTGGCAGCGATCCGGCTCTTTTCGGCTGCCAGTTCGCGCGCAATGGCCAACTTGCTGTCGATGCGCTGGCGAAGCGCCTTGATGTGAGGTACGGAATCGAGGTCCTTGCTGGCGAGCACACCGCGAACGTCGCTCGCGATGTCTTCAGCAACGGCGTTGGCCGCCGCTTCGAGGTTGTTGGATGCAGTCATTGAAAAAGGTCCTCCTCAGTCGCGCCGGCACCGCGCCGGCAACTCACGCCGACAAACGACGCTCCGCGTCATGGTACATGCCCAAGCCCGTCTAGGACAAAAGTCCCGCCACATGATCGCCAATTGCGAGGCTGCTGGTCAATCCGGGCGACTCGATGCCAAACAGATTGACCAGCCCCCGAACGCCGTGTACAGCCGGCCCGGCAATCATGAAGTCCGCCGCAGCCTCGCCCGGACCGGAGATCTTGGGACGGATGCCGGCATACCCCGGAATCAGCGCGCCATCGGGCAACCCGGGCCAGTATTTGCGCACCTCCGCGTAGAAGCCGTCCCCGCGCGCGGGGTCGACCACCAGATCGTCTGCCGAATCGACCCACTGCACATCCGGCCCGAACTTGGCCTGCCCTCCGAGATCGAGCGTCAGATGCACGCCGAGACCGGCGGCTTCGGGGACGGGGTAGATCAGGCGACTGAATGGCGCCCGCCCGGCCAGGGTGAAGTAGTTGCCCTTCGCGAAATAGGCCGCCGGTATCGAGGTCGCCGGCAGGCCGTCGAATTGCCGTGCCAGCGCCGGGGCACCGAGGCCTGCGGCATTCACGACGCTTTTGCATCGCAAACGGGTTCCGTCGATCGACTTCAACACGATGGCGTCGCCCACGCACTCGGCGCCCACCACGCCCGACTTCAGCGCAACCACCCCGCCGGCACCCTCGAGATCGCCCTGCAGACTCAGCATCAGGGCATGACTGTCCACGATGCCGGTGCTGGGCGAATGGAGCGCTGCCAGGCATTGGAGTTGCGGCTCCATCGCGCGGACCTGGTCGCCTGAAAGCAGCACCATGTCGTCCACGCCATTGGCGGCGGCCTTGGCCATGATCTCGGACAGTTGCGCGACCTGGGCTTCTGAGGTGGCCACGATGAGCTTGCCGCAGCGTCGATGCGGCAAGCCGCGCTCGCCGGCATAGTCATAGAGCAGCCGCTTGCCCTCCACGCACAGTCGCGCCTTCAGCGAACCCTTGGGATAGTAGATGCCGGCGTGAATGACTTCGCTGTTGCGAGAACTCGTGCCGGTTCCGATGGCACCCTCGGCTTCGAGCACGATCACCTCACGGCCCGTCAACGCAAGCGCGCGGGCCACGGCCAAGCCGACCACTCCGGCGCCGATGACGGCGCAATCGAATTCATCCATGTCGCAAGCTTAGCCGGCTTGCGTTCGATCGCTTCAGCGCGACCGCGAGCCGGCTTGGGGCTCGACCAGATTGCCGGGCGGTGTCGCGGGGCCCTGGTCGGGCTCGACGGGGAGCTCGGGGACATCCGGCGGATGGGGCGTGACGGGAGGTGGAAGATCAGGGCTGGTGGCCATGGGGGTTCTCCTTCAGCTTGTCTTCTACGGGAGCGTGGGGCGGGATGCAAGGGGGCGATGCACTAGCCCGGATATTTCATCAGTAGGCCGATGTGGCGTTGACCGAACCTGGTGGCGGACATTGAGCGCGGTCTTGCGTCCAGTGTGAGCTACTGGATGGAGTCGCGGCTGTTTTTAGGCACACGACCCCCTTACCCCCGTTGTTTGTCAG
>NZ_JBFTJF010000024.1:0-69230 GCF_056395305.1 Variovorax sp. 10L426
CTGACAAACAACGGGGGTAAGGGGGTCGTGTGCCTAAAAACAGCCGCGACTCCATCCAGTAGCTCACACTGGACGCAAGACCGCGCTCAATGTCCGCCACCAGGTTCGGTCAACGCCACATCGGCCTACTGATGAAATATCCGGGCTAGCCATTCATTCCGGTTTTGAGACGCCCGATCGTTGCGAATGAGCGGGGCATAACGTGAGAAATTGCCGTGCTGAGAAACTATCCGTCTTTCTGGGCGATCATTCGTCGACAAGTGTCAGCCATGACTGACAAATTCTGACTCTTGCTGAATTTTGCAAGTCAAAGCTTGCATTTTGCCGGGCGGTGGGTCAACAAGGATGCGGAAGCTATGGCTTGCAATCACGAGTCGAATGGTCACAATTGTCAGCTATGACTGACATCGCACGTCTGCCTGACGAACTTGGCCGCCAGCTACGCGAGCGCCGCGAAGCTCTGGGAATGAGCAAGTCTGAACTCGCCGAGAAGGCCGGAAAGGTTCGGGAGGTCATCTACCGGCTGGAGGCCGGTGAAGACACCACCGTGTCGTCCCTGATGGCCGTGCTGGGCGCTCTGGGCTTGGGAATGAGCCTGAAGCGAGTCGGTCTGCCTTCGGCCGAAGAGGTCGCACGCCGCTTCCAGGAAGAGGACGATGCTTCCTGAAAAAATTCGTGCCCTCTCGGTCTCGATCGGGGACGCCGAGCTTGCGGGACAGCTGCTCAAAACCTCGACCTACGAGTTCCGCTATCTGAGTCCGGACCCTGAGCAGCCGACAGTGGCCTTGCTGATGTCACCGCTCGAGCGCCTGACCTGGCAAGACGGCGACCTGTTCGCCCCGATGGACCAGAACCTGCCCGAGGGCGACTTGTTCATGAAGATTCGGGCGCTGTTTCCCAAGCAGCCGATGACGCCCATGCATCTGCTGGCATTGGTCGGCCGCAACGGCATCGGCCGGCTGGGATACAGCCTTTCGGAGTTGCCGGTTCCTGCGGCACCACGGACGCTGAGCAAGGAAGAACTGCTCAAGACGCGCTATACGCCGGAGATCTTCAACGAATTGGTGGCCGCCTATCTGAGTACCGGCGCCGGGATTGCAGGTATGCAACCCAAGATCATGGTCCCGGACCGCCCGACGGTCCCCATCCCATCGCTCATCGTGAAAGCTGCCAGCGCGGCTTACCCGGGACTGGCCGCCAATGAGTACCTGTGCTTGAGCGCGGCCCGGAGCGCCGGCATCGATGTCCCCTCGTTCGCCCTCTCCGACGATGGACAGATGCTGATACTGGACCGATTCGACTTGGTGGCCCACGAAGGCGGCCGCATTGAGCGGCTCGGCTTCGAGGACGTCGCCGCCTTGGCAGGCCTGCGCGTACGTGACGTTCTGTCGGACAGAAAGTACCAAGGCAGCTACCAACGGATCGCCGAGCTGTTGCGACAGCTGCAACTGCACAGCGACAACTTGCACCGGTTCTTCCAGCAGGTAGCCTTTTCCATCATGGTTCGCAATGGCGACGCGCACTTGAAGAACTTCGGCGTGCTGTACCGCTCCTCTGCCGAGGTATGGCTCGCCCCGATGTTCGACGTTGTGACAACCTCCATCTACAAGTACGCGCAGTACCAAGGAGGCCCCGAGCTCGAGGACCGTACGCTGGCGCTCAAGCTTTTCGCAGGCAGGCATCGAACCAAGGCCTACCCGACCACCGAAGAGCTCCACGATTTCGGCCGCCGGGTTTGCGGCGTGAGCCAGCCTGCTCGCGTGCTCGAAGCCATTGCCGGGGCTATGCACCAGATCCTCGAAGAGGCCAAAGGCGATGCGCGGGTGCCGACAGAACTCCTTGCGAAGATGAAGGGCACTTGGGAAGAGGGCATGCGATACGCCAGACCACAACGAATGTCGATGCATCGTTGACCCAAGCATCGATCCTTGAGATGCTCGATCGGTGATCAGCGAACTCCAGACATTCATTGCCGTGTGCAAGCATGGCACCTTTGCGGCCGCGGGAGATCGCATCGGCCTGACGCAGTCAGCGGTCAGCAGCCAGATCAAGCGACTCGAAGAAGCCTTAGGCTTCGAACTCTTCGACCGGACCGGGCGGTCCGCCACCTTGAACGCGGCAGGTCAAACAACGCTCGCGCGTGCGGAGGAAATCTGCGCGCTCTACGCAAAGCTCGGCGATCCACCCAGCGACACGTCCACGCGCGGGCTCCTGCGCATCGGGGCCATTGCTTCGGCGCAACCGACGCTTCTGGCGCGTGCGCTCGAACGATTTCGCAAGGCGCTTCCGCAGGTGCTCGTGCATGTGTCGCCCGGCGTGTCGATGCGCCTGATGGACGATCTGGACGCCGGACAAATCGATGCGGCCCTGATCATCCGGCCGCCGTTCGGCGTGCTGCCTGAATTGACATGGCAGGCCCTGGTGCACGAGCCCTATGTCCTCATCGCACCCAAGACCGTGCCGGGAAGGAACTGGCGAACGCTCATCCAGTCGCAGCCCTTCCTTCGCTATGACCGCGCCTCGTTCGGCGGGCGGCTGGTGCAAGGATTCCTGCGCCGCGAGGGTCTTGCGGTCCACGATTCCATCGAGATCGATGAAATATCGGGACTCATCCATCTGGCATCGAAGGGCTTGGGCGTCGCGCTGGTGCCGTTGGTCGAGGCGCACCTTCCGCTGCCGCCGGGCGTGCGCGCGATCTCGTTGGGGGAATCGACGTTCTACCGCGAGATCGGCCTGCTCAGACGCAAGCCCCGGGCCAGCCCGCCCGTCGTCGCGCAGTTCGCGGAGTGTCTGCGAGAGGCCGCCGAGGCGCGATAGGGCTTCCGCACAGACGGATTCACATGAAAAATGCACGAATCATTTCTCGGATCGTGTGGTGCGGCCTTCTCCTTCTGACAGCGCTTGTCGCCCCCGTCCTCGCCCTCGTGTCACTTCAAGATCACCTCCTCTACCATCCCGCAAAGGCCGGGATTTCAGACTTGGCGTCTGCCGGTCTTCGACCTTGGCCTTCAGCCGGCGAATTCCGCGGATTGATCGCTGATTCCGCTGGCTCGAAGCGTGGCACGGCGATTGTTTTCCATGGCAATGCAGGCCATGCGGGCGATCGCGCGTACTACGCAGAAACACTCGAGGCGCATGGCCTGCGCGTCATACTTGCCGAGTACCCAGGGTATGGCCCGCGGGATGGCAGCGTCGGTGAGACCAGTCTCGTGGACGATGCCGATGAGACGATCAGGCTGGCTTACGAGATGTATGGCGCACCGCTCATGATCGTCGGGGAGTCCTTGGGCTCTGGCGTCGCGGCGGCAGCGGCTGGGCGGCAGCGGAACCGGGTCGCAGGACTGCTGCTGATCACGGCATGGAACCGCCTGGAGAACGTGGCGGCGTATCACTACCCGTGGCTGCCTGTTCGATGGCTACTGCGCGATCGTTACGACAGCGAGACGAACCTGCGGGACTTCGGTCGTCCGATCATGGTCGTCATTGCGGAGCGCGACAGTGTCGTGCCGCCAACCTTCGGGCGGGCACTCTATGAGGCACTACCCGATCCCAAGAGATTGACCTTGGTCAAAGGTGCCGAGCACAACAACTGGCAGGCGCACCTGGACCATGGTTGGTGGACGAAGACCGTGGAATTTCTCCTTGGCCCCTGAACAGCACGAGGCGCGAATGAAAACCCAGTACTTCACAGCAACAAGTCTCGACGGGTTCATTGCGACCGAGGATGACTCGCTCGACTGGCTGTTTCCGCTTGGCGACTTGAATGCCTCCAGCTATCCGGCGTTCATCGCCAATGTGGGTGCGTTGGCAATGGGATCGGCGACTTACGAGTGGATGGTGCGCAACGCAGAAAAGGTTGCCGCTGAGACTGGCTCGACATGGCCCTATGCTCAGCCAGCCTGGATCTTCTCGAGTCGCAAGCTTCCAACCATCGAAGGTGGGAACATCCGATTCGTCAATGGCGATGTGCGACATGCGCATGCCGCAATGCGAGCCGCTGCTGGAACCCAAAACATCTGGATCGTTGGAGGCGGAGATCTCGCGGGTCAGTTCTACGATGCTGGGTTGCTGGACGAACTTGTTGTCCAGGTTGGTTCGGCCACGCTCGGCAAGGGGAAGCCGCTTTTCCCGCGCAGAGTGCTGAACCCGGTTCTGCGCCTGGTGTCTGTCCGCCAGATGGGCATTGGCATGGTCGAGTTGCGCTATGAAGTGCGCAAGGGTGATATGTGATCTCCTGGTCGATCAGAGAACTCCTCCGTCATGGCCTCGAAGAATTCAGGATTGAGTGTTGAACAGGAATCCAATGCGCATCGAGCATATTGCCCTTTGGACTGATGACCTTGAGCGTTGCAAGCAGTTCTACACGCGATATTTCGGCGCCATTGCCGGCAGCGGCTACATCAACGCGTCGAAGGGCTTCGAGTCTTGTTTCCTCAGCTTCAAGGAAGGGGCGCGCATCGAGGTCATGAAGACGACCTCGCTACGCCCTGTCGCCATCGAGCCGGGTGCTCAGCGTATGGGCTTGACGCATTTCGCGGTGTCGCTGGGGTCGGAGGCGCTCGTCGACGAACTCACGCGGCGCCTGAAGGACGACGGATATCCAGTGCTTGACGGTCCTCGAAGAACCGGGGACGGCTACTACGAGAGCGTCGTCCTCGACCCGGACGGCAACCGAATCGAGATCACCGCGTGACGGAACAGGCGAGGGTCGACTCCGGAGCTGGGCTGGAGAGCAGCCATCCAACCAGAAAGCCTGTGGTTGTCCTTGACCTCGACGGCGTGATCATCCGATCGAACTTCGTCAAGCACAGGTCAATGCTGGCATTGTTCGCCGACTACCCGGACAAGTGTGCGGCCATCGATGCCTACATCCTCGACAACGGCGGCGTTGCCCGACGCGACAAGCTGATGGCGATACTCGAAACCATCGTCGGCGTCGAGGCCACACAGGAACGACTGGCTCAGTACCTTGCGCGATATGCGAAAAGCCTTGAGGCGTCGCTCGCTGTCGCGCCGCTTGTCGAGGGCATCAAGGCGTTCGCTGCCAGGGGCGACCATGCCTTCTATGTCAGTTCGACGGCTCCGGAAGAGGAGGTACGCGACCAGCTCGTCCGGAATGGCCTCCTTCACTGCTTCGCCGGGGTCTACGGGAGTCACACCCCAAAGGCCAAGGCTCTGGCGGAAATCTCGAAGCAGCATCCCAATGAGGAGATCGTGTTCTTCGGCGATTCGCTTGGTGACCTGGACGCAGCCCGAGAAGCTCGCGTCGCATTTGTGGGGGTGACGAACGAGCGCGACAACTTCAAGGGCATTGACGTCGTGAAGCTCGAAGACTTTGGCTCACCGGAGGCGGTGAACCACGCGATGCGCGCAGCGACCCGCATGCGAAGCGGCGCTTCGGGAAGCACGCCCTCAAGGTAATCACCAATCACGCCACGGCGAACAACGAATCCAGGTTCGCGAACGACTTCATCTCGATGGCGTTGCCCGAAGGGTCGAGGAAGAACATCGTCGCTTGCTCGCCCGGTTCGCCCTTGAACCGGATGTAGGGCTCGATGACGAATGGGGTCTTGCGTGCGATGAGCTTGTCGGCCATGGCTTGCCACTGGTCCATCGGGAGCACGGCGCCGAAGTGGCGCACCGGGACGTCGTGCCCGTCGACGGCACTGTGCTGATGATGGCCGCATTCATCGGGGGCCAGGTGCGCCACGATCTGGTGGCCGTAGAAATTGAAGTCGACCCATTCGGGCGCGCTTCGGCCCTCCGGGCAACCCAGCAGCTCGCCATAGAACGCGCGGGCCTCGTCAATGTCCCGCACGGGAAACGCGAGGTGAAACGGAATCGGTGTGTGGGGCGTGGTCATGAGAGTCATCGCGGCGAGAGTTCAGGTAGCCAGACTCTAAGGAATGGCTCTCATAACCGAAAGCGATATATTTTCTTGCTGAGCTCCTCGATTCTTGATGAATGGAGGTCGAGGGAAGCACCTACCTGGGCGCAGGCAACTTCGTGCGCGCTGGTGCTGTGCTTCGTGCTCGCCGGCCCGGCCCCTGAAAGACCGAGAACTTTTCCCGAATCTCGCCAAGCAAGCTGCTCGCCGCAATCGACAACGGCCGACCACCGCGAACGATCAGCTTGACTTGCGCCGACCGGCAAAGCGGGTGCGCCAGATCGAGCGCCACGAGATGCCCCGCATCGACCTCCACCGCCGCAGCCAGCCCGGCGCCGATGAAGGTCACCCCATCCGTGGTCCGCACGAATCGCTTGAGCGCTGCCACCGAGTTGCTGCGCAGGGTCGCATGCAGCTTCACGTTCTCGGCGTATTCGAGCAACTCGACGAGGATCCCGACGCCGTAGCCCGCCGGCATGAGTCCCAGCGGATATCCCGTGATCTGCCGCAGATGCAGCGGCCCGCCGAACCGCGTGAGCGGATGGCCAGCACGAACAAGCAGCTTGGCCGGCGCGGCTGCAGTTGCGACGACTTCGAGCCGAGGCTCGGCAGGCGGGTTGTACGCGAGGCCGATGTGCGCCTCGTCGTCGACGACTGCGCGCACGAGTTCATTGGCGGGCACGGCATCGACCACGACGTCCAGCTTCGGGTGCGCGGCGCAGAAGGCCGAGACGACCTGATCCAGCAGGCCGTCGATGAAGCCCTCGCTCGCGACGATCCTGACCGTGCCGGCTTCAAGTGACTTGACCGCGCGCAACCGCTCGGCCAGTTGCTCCTGATGGGCCTGGCACCCGCGCCAGTATTCGAGCAAGTGCTGGGCGACATCGGTCGGCACGACGCCCCGGGCCTGCCGCTCGAACAGGTCCAGCCCGAGTTCCTCTTCCAGCAACGCCACCTGTCGGGTGATCACCGATGGTGCGGTGTTGAGGCTGTCCGCTGCGGCCCGGATCGAGCCGTGGGTGAGGACTTCACGGAAGTACCTCAGTCGTTTCTGGTTGATTTCGCGCATGGCGTAGTGTTGCTCAACGAGCAACGAAGTAGTCAACAGATTGCTATTGGTCGAACGATGGCAAAGGCAAAGAATCCGTTCCATCGCACCACGGAGAACGCCATGTCCGAATCCTTCAAACTTCAACGCCGCAGCTTCCTGGGCAGCGCAGCCGCCGGGATCGCCCTCGCTGAATCGCTGCTTCCGGCCTTCGCCCAGGCAGCGACGCCATCGCAGCAGAAGCCCGTCGCAGGCTCGGGCGCCGCGCCACGAAGGCTCGAACCGATCCGTCAGATCCGCGCCGGCCAACTCTATGTCGGCTACTACGAAGCCGGCCCGCGCGATGGCACGCCCGTGTTGCTGATGCACGGCTACCCCTACGACATCCACAGCTATGCCGACGTCGCGCCGCTGCTCGCTGAGCGCGGATTCCGCGTGATCGTGCCGCACCTTCGCGGTCACGGCACAACGCGCTTTCTCGACCCGTCGGCGCCGCGCAATGCGCAGCAATCCGCCGTCGCGCTGGACCAGATCGCGCTGCTCGACGCGCTGGGCATCGACCGCGCCTTGATGGTCGGCTACGACTGGGGCGCGCGCACGGCCTGCATCATCGCGGCGCTGTGGCCGGAGCGCTGCCTGGGGCTGCTGACGGTCGGCGGCTACATCGTCACCAATCTCGCTGCTGCCGGAATGCCTTTGCCGGCGAAGGCCGAACACGACTGGTGGTACCAGTACTACTTCGCGCTGGAGCGCGGCCGCGCGGGCCTGAAGGCCAACCGGCGCGACATCGCCAAAATCCTGTGGACGAACAACTCGCCGAAGTGGGACTACGACGAAGCGACTTTCGAACGCAGCGCGGCGTCTTTCGACAACCCTGACTACGTCGACATCGTGGTCCACAACTATCGCTGGCGCCTTGGCCTGGAGCCCGGACAGCCGAAGTACGACGAGTGGGAAAAGCGGCTCGCCACGCAGCCGGTGATCACCGTTCCGACGATCACGATGGACGGCGCGACCAACGGCATCGTGCCGGCCAGCGACGGCAAGGCGCAGGCGGCGAAGTTCAGCGGGCCGCGTACGCACCGAGTGGTGCAGGCCGGTCACAACGTTCCGCAGGAGGCGCCGCAGGCTTTCGTCGACGCCGTCGTGGCGTTGGCCTCGGGGCACTGACGAACATGAATGCGCCGATCCTCGCCGTGGCTTACCGATCGGCTGAAGCTCTACCAACTACCTTCTGCTAATGCTTGGGGCACAGAGACAGCGCCGCTTGCGCGTCGGTGCAACTCTTGCCTCCAGCATCGTCACTCCGCTTCGCTGGCGCAGCGGCGGTTGTCAGGGGTGCGGCATCGGGCTCTGGCTCTGTCTGCCCGTTCGGCGACATGCTCGTCAGGAGCGGCTTGATGGTGTCGGCGATGGATGCGGCGGACCAATTCCATGCGGAGGCGACCGAACTCTTGACCGACGACCAGCGCTCGGGGGAAGCGTCGGAATTCCAATGCGTGAAAGGCCCGAACAGCAACACGAGAAAGATCAACAGCAAGCCTGCGCGCATGGCCGGTGAAGTGCTGCGCGCTCGCTCCCGTCTTCTTGCTGGCGTCGACGGCAGTCGCGATCTGCCACGTGGCGGGAGTGAATCGGAGGGGGCGCCGGCAGTTGTGTGAGCGCCGAAGCGGACACCCGAAAACCTGCCGTGGCAATAGCAACAATATTTGGCACGATCGATGTTCGCCGAGTGACACGCGTCGCAGTACTTCGTCATGAAGAGGATTCCTCCTTCCGTACTTTTTTGTGTTTTCTTCGGCGTGGATGTAAGAGGAAGACGGATGTCGTTGTCTCATTTGGCGACGTGCCGCACCGCCCGGGCTCCTCGGAAAAAAGTCGCGCGACAATCGGCCCCATGAATTTCGGCAAGATCCTCGTCCCCATCGTTGGCATCGTATTGATCGGCGGGGCCTATCGCAGCTATGGCTGGGCCGGCGTGGCGCTTGCCGCCGGCGCCATGATCATGTTCGTTCTTTTGAATATCAATCGCGCGATCACGGTCTTGAGGCGCGCGGCCGACCGGCCCATCGGCTCGGTGGCGAGCGCCGTGATGCTCAACGCGAAGCTCAAGCCGAAGGCGACCCTGCTGCACGTGGTCGCGATGACGCGCGCGATCGGCGAACTCCGTACGCCCAAGGACACCCAGCCCGAAGTGTTCCGCTGGACCGACGCGGGCGGCTCGTGGGTCGATGCCACCTTCGTCGGCGGCAAGCTCACCGAATGGAAGATGGTGCGGCCGGAGGTGCCAGAGACGGTCGAGGACGATGGTGCGCAGGCGGATGCGCCCAGCGCCGACGCCGTGAAGCCCGGCGCGACGGACGCCCTGCGCCCGCCCGTTTAAAACGGCGCCGACTCGTCGGCCAGCGCTTCTTCCGCGTTTGGCGTGGCTTTGACGGCCGCAGGCGCTGCATTGACCGTCGCCGCGCCCAGTTGCATTTCACCGCCCAGCGCGTCGAGCAATTCGGGCACCAACTGGCCGAGTTCACCCGTCGCGATCGCGGCGTCCGCGTCGAAGTTGTCTTCCTTGCCCGAGGCCGGCGCGTCGTCGAGCGTGCCTTCCAGGAATACGATCTTGCGAATCTGCAGACCTTCCGTCAGCTCGAATGAAACGCGGTCGTCCCACGTCATCGCAAGGCGGGTCGGTCGCTTGCCATCGGCGATGTGCTGCCGCACTTCCTCGATGTCGAGCGGATGCTTGGCATAGCGCACCACGGCCTTCGATTCGTCACTGGCCTTGAGTTCGCATTCGCGGTCGATCGTGAAGCCGGCCGGCGGCTCCTGGGTCGACAGCCAGTTCGACATCGCGACGGCAGGCTCGACCTGCGTGTTGATCAGCGCGACCGCAAAGCCGTCGAGCGCCTTCACCAGGTTCGTCACGACTTCATCCGCGCGTGCCGCATTGCTCGAATTGACCACCAGCCGGCGCGCAGCAGGATCGATCCACACCGCCACGCGTGCGTGCCGCGTGAAGGCCAGCGGCAGCAGCTCGTGCGTGACGTCTTCCTTGAGTTCCTTCTTTTCCTTCTTGCCGGGCTTGCGGCCGGTGGTGGCTTCGATCTGCGCGGCGCGCTCGTCGACCTTGCGGCGAACCACCGAGGCCGGCAGCGTCTTGCTTTCGACCATGAATTCGAGCAGCCACTGGCCGCCGATCGATTCGGCGAGCGGGCCGTGGTCTTCGCCGCGAGGCTCGACCCAGCCGGTGGACTTCTCCTGCGAAGGGCTGCAGGGGACGAAGCGCTGCGCATCGAGGCACTTCTCGACCTGATCGAGCGACTGCGACCACGTAGGCTCGATGCGGTAGACGATGACATTCTTGAAGACGGACACTGAAACCCTTTTCTCTGGCGATTGGCAAAGCTGAGCATTGTCGGTGCGGCGCCGACGGTCGCGGTCGTAAAATCGAAAGCTTTTGCGACTTACCCCCAAACGCCTGAGGACCTAGAACATGAGCGCGCTGCCCCCCGCACTGGACGACCGTGACGGCAAGATCTGGATGGATGGTGATCTCGTGGACTGGCGCGAAGCCAAGATCCACGTGTTGACCCACACGCTGCACTACGGCTGCGGTGTCTTCGAAGGCGTGCGCGCCTACAAGACGGTCGACGGCACGGCGATCTTCCGCCTGGCGGAGCACACGGAGCGCCTCTTCAACAGCGCCAAGATCCTGCGCATGAAGATCCCGTTCACGCCCGAACAGCTCAACGAGGCGCAGAAACAGGTGGTGCGCACCAACAATCTCGACAGCTGCTACCTGCGCCCGCTGGTGTGGATCGGCTCCGAGAAGCTCGGCGTCAGCCCCAAGGGCAACCGCATCCACGCGATGGTCGCCGCATGGTCCTGGGGTGCCTACCTCGGCGAAGAAGGCATGAAGCGCGGCATCCGCGTCAAGACGTCGAGCTACACGCGCCATCACGTCAACATCACGATGACGCAAGCCAAGGCGGTGAGCAACTACAGCAACTCCATCCTGGCCAACATGGAGGCGTTGGACGACGGCTACGACGAAGCCCTGCTGTTGGACGCAAGCGGCTTCGTCTCCGAAGGCGCGGGCGAGAACATCTTCGTGGTCAAGGGTGGTGTGGTCTACACGCCCGACCTGTCGGCCGGCGCGCTCAACGGCATCACCCGCAACACCATCCTGCACATCTGCAAGGACCTCGGCATCGAAGTCGTGCAGAAGCGCATCACGCGGGACGAGGTCTACATCGCTGAAGAAGCCTTCTTCACTGGCACTGCGGCCGAAGTCACGCCGATCCGCGAACTCGACCGCGTCGAGATCGGCAAGGGTTCGCGTGGCCCCGTCACCGAAAAGATCCAGAACGCGTTCTTCGATATCGTGAACGGACGCAACCCCAAGTACGCCCACTGGCTCACGAAGATCTAAAAACCATGTCGTCTCCCAAAGCCGTCATCGAACTGCTCGCCAAGGACCTGAACGATCAGGGCGGCGTGTTCTGCCCGAACCCGAAGGCCGACATGCCGCTCTGGAGCGCGCACCCGAAGGTCTATCTCGACGTTGCCCGGACCGGCGAAGCCAAGTGCCCTTATTGCGGCACGGTCTACCGTCTCAAAGCGGGCGAGGCGGTGGGTCACCACCACTGAGCTTCAGGGCGATCCGGCGCGGCACGAGCTCGCGCCAGGCATCGCCCGGTTCCTGCGCGAGCCGCAGGTAAACCATCGTCACCCACAGGAGCGACAGCCCGATCTGCGCATCACGAAGCGCGGAGTTCAGGCTTGTCGCGATCAGCATGATCAGGATGGCGGCAAAGGCCCGGCAACCGGCCAGGTCGTTGCGTCGCCACGCAACCCACAGCGCCGTGAGAATGATCGCGAGCAGGCTCAGCGAGCCCGGGATGCCGGCTTGCGAGCCCATCCAGAGAAAGTCGTTGTGCGGCATGTTGTAGTCCGCCAGCAGCTTGGGTCCGCGCAGGTGCCATTGCTCTGTCCAGCCGCCGATGCCCCAGCCCATGACCGGCTTGTCCTCGATCATGCGCGCGGTGTCGCGGTACATGTAGTAGCGCACCACCCAGCTGCCTTCTGACACCGCGCCCGCCTGTGCGGCTTCGAGTTCCTGCAGGCCCAGCTCGAACTTCTGCTGGACTGAAGGCGTGTTCCAGATGCCGACTGCTGCCACTACGGCGACCAGCGCGATCGCGATCGCGAGCACTTCGAGTTGCTTGCGCCATTGGTGCACGCAGGCCGCCGCGATCGCCAGGATCAACGCAAGCAGCGAGGTGCGCGAGACGAGCGCGAGCGTGATGACCACAGCCACCACCAGCGTGAGCGCAAAGGCCGGCAGTGCCCGCCGAACAAACTGGTGTTCCCGGATCGCCTGGATGCCGTACACCGCGGCCGTTGCGCCCATGATGGTGAAGAGCAGGGCGTTGCTGATGGATTTGTTGCCGACCGGCATCAACACCCCGCGCCACACTTCCAGCACCGGCAGTCCCACCGTGTAGTACAGCGCGATCAGCACGAAGTTCACGAGCCCGATGAGCCAGAAGCCGCGCAGTGCCCAGAGGGCTTCGTCGCGAGTGAGCGCCTGCGCCATCAGAACCGTGGCGGCAATGCGAAGTCCATGGCCCAGGTTCGAGCCAGTCTGCGGGTAGTGCCGCCCGACAGCCAGCACGATGAGCGTCCAGGCCACGTAGATCACGACGGGCCACCACAACGGATTCGCGCGAAGCCGCGCCGCGCGTTCACGCAGCCCGCCGGCGCAGAACAACGTGATCAGCAGCAAAACCGCCGCCGCATAGGTGGCCCCGACTGGCATGAACACAGTCAGCCCCCAGAACATGGCTGCGGGACGGACGATGTTCGATCTCTGCATGGGGCGCGATTCTAGAGAGGTAACTTGTTCGAGAAACACCGCGGAACCGGCTCCGCCGGGCCGCCGGTGTTGCCCCCGGCCGGGGGTGGGCGGCTACACGAAGTGAGCCAACCTGGGGGCGAGCCAATCAGTGCGGCAGTGTGATGACGAAACTCGCGCCGCCGCCCGGGCGGTCTTCGCAGCGTACATTGCCACCGTGGCGCTCGGTGATCGACTTGACCAGTGCCAGGCCAAGGCCGACTCCGCCGTTTCTCTCGCTGGCGCCAGGCAGCCGATAGAACGGCTCGAAGATGCGCTCCCTCAGCGCCGCAGGCACCCCGGGGCCGCGGTCGTTGACGCGGATCTCCGCCGCGCCGTTGCGGCTTCCAAGTTCCACGCTGGTTTCGCCGGCACCGTAGCGACGGGCGTTTTCCAGGAGGTTGCGGATCGCACGGCGCAGCAGGCGCGGCACGCCGCGCACCGTGAGCACGTCGCCATCGGTGCCGTCGATCACATCGAGATCGGCGTCCACGCGCGCACATTCCTCGGCCGCGAGGCCGGTGAGGTCCACGGTCTCGACTGTGCCCATGTCGGCTTCCTTGGCGTCGAGCCTGCTCGCGAGAAGGATCTCGTCGATCAGCTGGTCGAGTTCGCCGATATTGCGCGAGATTTCGTCGCGCGCGGCGAGGCTGGGACGCTCGCCCATCAGCTCCAGGCCCATGCGGATGCGCGTGAGCGGAGAGCGCAGCTCGTGCGAGGCATTGGCGAGCAGCGACTTGTGCGAGCGCACCAGTTGCTCGATGCGGGCCGCGGCGGCATTGAAGCGATTGGAAAGATCGGCCACCTCGTCCTGTCCGTCCTCGGCGATGCGCACCGAGAGGTCGCCTTCGCCCCAACGCTGCACGCCGCGCTGCAGCTCTTCGAGCCGCTTGGTGATTCGCCGCACGATCGGGTAGACGCCCAGCGCGACGGCCACCCCAACCAGCGCGACCATCCAGCCCAGTCCGAATGGCGAGCGCCATGGTGCCAAAGCGGACGGCGGAGGCGGGCGATCGCGTGGCGCGACCCGCAGCGTGAGGGAGCGCCCGTCGTTCAGCGTCACGTCGAACTCCAGCCCCTGGCCCGGCACGCGCGTGGCCTTGCCGCCGCCGATGGCACGGTCCTGGTCGTCCAGCACCACGACGTCGCGCGGTACGGGCGCCAGCCTTTCGCGTTCGTACTCGGCGGCTTCTCGCACGATCCAGTTGGCGGTCAGCGTGAGGATGAAGACACCCGCGACCACCGCCAGCCAGATGCGGACGTAGAGATGACGCTGGTAAAGCTTCAGGAGCATCGACGGTTCAGTCTTGCTGCTTGGCGAACACGTAGCCGACACCGCGCACGGTGAGGATGCGCTTCGGATTCTTGGCGTCGATCTCGATCGCGGCGCGGATGCGGCCCATGTGCACGTCGATCGAGCGGTCGAAGGCTTCGAGCTCGCGGCCGCGCACGGCTTCCATGATCTGGTCGCGCGTCAGCACGCGGCCGGCGCGCTCCGCCATCGCGGTCAGCAAGTCGAACTGGTAGGAAGTGAGGTCCGCCGGATCGCCGCTGACGGTGACCGTGCGCGCATTGCGATCGATTTCGAGCGAGCCGAAGCGCATCACCGAAGGTGCGCTCGAATCGGCCGCGCCTTCGCCGCGGCGGCGCAGCACGGCGCGGATGCGGGCGAGCAGCTCACGCGGTTCGAAGGGCTTCGGCAAATAGTCGTCGGCGCCGATCTCGAGGCCGATGATGCGGTCCATCGGATCGCCCTTGGCGGTGAGCATCAGCACCGAGACCTTGGCGAGCCCGTTGGGCAACGCCCGGATGCGGCGGCAGATCTCCAACCCGTCGGTATCGGGCAGCATCAGGTCGAGGATGACGAGGTCGGGGCTGCGCTGCTGCAGCATCTCGAGCCCGCTGCCGCCGTCAGCGGCGTGGCTGAAGCCGAAACCCGACTGCGTCAGGTACTCGCCCACCATGTGGGCCAGCCGGGTGTCGTCTTCGATCATCAGGAGTTGGGGGGTACTCATGGGTCAACCTTCGTGCGCGCCTCGGTGTAGGGCGTTTGATGTTGCTAGGTTCTTCCTGCGCCGCCAAGCAGGCTTGAACGCTTCGTAAAGTTGGGTAAATGTCGTGGCGGCGGCTTTCATCCCGACGCGAAAAGCATGGGTTCGCGCGGGATCTCGGGGCCGATGGCATGCGGTCTTTCGTCCAGTGCCGCTTGCAGGCCTTCCGCGGCGAGTTCAGGGTGATCGCGGGTAGCGCGCTCCAGAATCTCGGCCGCCAGTGCGCGCAACTGCTGCGCCGAATCCCTCATCCGGCCTTCGAAGGCACGATCGTCCAGCCGGTCCGTGAGGCAGCGGTTGAGCTCGGCAAACCAAGGCAGCGCTGCCTGATCGAGCATCAGCGGCCGATTGCGGCGGAAGCTCACGCCCGACCACGCACGCAAGAATTCCTGCATGGCGACATTGAGTCGCTGGCAATGCTGGAGCTCTTCGCGCAGGCGGCCCAGCAGTGCCAGGTCGGTGAGTCGATGCTGGAAGAAGATCTGCGACAGCACCCCCCAGTAGTAGGTGTAGTCCCAGATCACCTTGACCGGCAGTACCTCGGGATCGCCGAAGAGCGAATACTGGTCGGTGTAGAGCGCCAGCGTGCTCTCATAGAACGAGTGGTAGATCTGGTCGTAGAGCTGTGCGCGCGCATCCACGGCGTGGCCGGCGCGGTCGTGCGCGATCAAATCGGTGATGTAGGTGTTGCCGACCGCGATGAAGTCACTGCCCGGCGAATAGAACGGATCGAGAAACAGGCCGGCCTCGCCCGTCAGCGCCCAGCGTTGGCCGGAAAAGACCTGCTTGCAGCCATACGAAAACCCGCGGAAGAAGGCGAAGTCCTGCAGCAGATGGCGCTTTTCGTCGAGATCGTCGTACAGGCGCGGCTGCCAGGTGCGGAGCCACTGCATCGCCTTGTCGAAGGTGTCCATCCGCTCGAGCGGGTGGATGCGCGGGTCCGCCACGATGCCGACGGAATGGGAGCCCGATGCCAGCGGAATGAGCCACACCCAGTAGCCCGCGCCCACCAGATGGTTGGTCGAGAGCCAGCGTGCCCGCGGTTCGCAGCGTTCGCGCCATTCCGGGTCGTCGGACCAGTCGTCGATCATGATGCGCTCGCCGATGCGAAACCACACGGCATTGCAGTCGTGCGCGTTGGGCTGTGCCAGGCCGAGCTTGCGCTTGAGCATGCCGGCCCGCCCGCAAGCATCGACCAGCCAGCGGGCATGAATGGCATGCGATTCGCCGTGGCGCGCCCATTCGATCCGGTGCGGGCGGTGCGCGTCTTCGGCCAGTTCGATCCGGCGGACGGTCGCGCTGTCGATGAAGCGCACACCCCGGCGAGACGCTTCCTCGGCCAGGAAGTTTTCGAAGATGCCGCGGTCGATCTGGTAGCTGGGCACCGAGAGATAGCGGCTGGCGCCGATCTCGGTGACGTTTTCGATGTCGCGCCGGCCCTCGCTGAAGAAGAACCGGAATCCGAACTTGCGCAGCTGCGCGCCGTGCATGTGTGGCTTGAGGCCGAGCACCGTGTCGAAGTAGTGCGCGCCGATCTCGACCGACGACTCGCCGACCTTGTGCGTGGCGTGTGGCACCGGATGGGTCCGGCGCTCCAGCACCACGACGTCGAGGTCGGCGAAGCGCTGTTTGAGCTGCATCGCGAGCGTGAGCCCGGCAAGGCCGCCACCCATGATCACGACGTCGTGTTCGGAGGGCGGCATGCTCATGAGACCCTCAGCCTTGCCCTTCGAGTTGCAATGTGGGTTGCAGTTGAAGCTGCAGCGAGAGCTTGGCAGACAGCGGCAGGCTGAGCGATTCGGCATCGTCGTGCGCCAGTGCCTCGAAGAAGGGAAGTGCGTCGGCCATCGCATTGGCATCGAGCGCGCGCGCGGCGTCGCTCCGCAGCGCGGGCGTCGTCGCCGGTCCGGTGGCGAGCGACCATTCGAGCGCGGCCACGGTGCGCTCGGTGCGTGTCGGCGAAACGACGAGGGCCACCGCCAGCAGGCCGCGGCTGGTCGTCACCGAAGCGAGCGCGCCCACGGCAGGCATGTCGTAGCCAACGAGCAGCACAGGCTGCTGGTCTGCGGCGCATTGCGCCGCGGCTTCGAGCAGGCCGGCGGCGAAGGTGCTTTCGTAGGCGGTCAGCGAATTGCTCGCGGCCATGCAGCCGGTGCCGATCGTCCAGTAGCCCACGGCGGCGTTGTGCACCGAGTTGTGGAACTTGATCGGCGACAGCAACTTGGGATCGGCGGCCAGCGTGCTGCACATGTAGTCGTTGATGCCCAGATCGCCGTGCGCCGATGCGAACACGCAGGGCAGGTCGGCGGCGTTTCGACCCGCGCCGGCGACCGCTGCGGTCGCGACCTCGAGCGCCAGCGCCACGGTGTCGGGCGCGCGGCGGCGCTCGGCCGGGGCGAGGACTTGCGGCGACGGCCGCTTGGCCGGCGGATCGGCCGGGCTTGCCTCGCCGCGAAAGACGGCGCTGGCAATGTCCCAGCCAGGCAATGTCGGCGCCCAGAAGGCGGGGCCTTCGATGTAGAGGGTGGGAGTCTTTGCGCCATTCATGCCGCTGCTCCTTTTCCGAAGATCAGCGAGCAGTTGTTGCCGCCGAAGCCGAAGGAATTGCTCAGCGCGTAGCGCACTTCCCCGCGTGCGGGCTTCAGCTTGATCTGCGGGCCGCATTCGGCGTCGAGCGTGGTGGTGTTCACGGTGCCGGGCTTCAGGCCCGTTTCGATCGCCAGCAGGCTGATCACGGCTTCGACGATGCCTGCCGCACCCAGTGTGTGGCCGGTGAATCCCTTGGTCGAGCTGGCGTGGGTGGTCTCGGGGAAGCGCCGCGCGACCAGCGCGCCTTCGACTTCGTCGTTCTTGGTACTGGCCGTGCCGTGCATGTTGATGTAGTCGATGGCTTCTGCCTTCAGGCCGGCGCGCGCGAGCGCATCGTCGAGCGCTTTCTCGGCACCCAGTCCTTCGGGATGAGGCGTGGACATGTGGTGCGCGTCGCTCGCTTCGCCATAGCCCAACAGTTCGAGCTTGCCCTGACCGCGCTCGACCAGCGCGAAGCCCGCGGCTTCGCCGAGGCTGATGCCGTTGCGGTTGGCGTCGAAGGGCCGGCACGGTTCAGGCGAGACCAGTTCGAGCGAATTGAAGCCGAAGAGCACGCTGCCGCAGAGCGTGTCGACGCCCCCGACCACGGCCGCATCGACCAGCCCGAGACGGATCAGGCGCTCGGCCGATGCGAACACCTTGGCGCTTGACGAACAGGCGGTGGAGATCGTTTCAGCAGGCCCTTCGAGGCCTAGCGCCTCCTGCACGAACATCGTGAGCGAATGCGGTGTATGGACCTTCGGGCGTCGCTGGTCGATCGGGAACGCGCCGTCATCCAGCCGTGTGTAGGCCGCCTCAGTTTCGCCGATGCTTGACGTGGATGTGCCCAGGATCAGCGCGATGCGCGCGGGGCCATGGCGCTTGGATGCATCGGCCACGGCCTCCATGAAGCCGTCGGCCTGCATGCCCAGCCACGCCAGTCGGTTGTTGCGGCAATCCCAGCTCGCGAGGTGCTCGGGGAGCCGCAGCTCTTCAAGGCCGTCGACGCGTCCGATCCAAGTCGGCAGCGGCGTCGGGCCGAAGTCATTGGCGCGGAGCCCGCTGCGCGACTGTTCGAGCGCGGCGAGGAGAGATGCCTTGCCGGCGCCGACGGACGACGTCGCCGTGAAGGCGCTGATGTGCAGTGGGGGGATGCGTGAAGGTGACACGATGAAGAAAGGTGTGTACCGAAGACGGCAGCGTGAAAACTGCACAGCCTAACAGCAAGCTCCCGGGGTCGGACGTCAGTGAATGCCGCGGCTGGGCTCGGGCTGGCGGGCCGCGTTGGGTCAGGACGGCGCCGAGCCGGTGGACTCAGCAGGGGCTTTTGCCTTGCCATTGCTGTACGACCGCGACGCCAGCGCCACCAGGAACAGCACCGGCACGCCCAGCATCGCCGTGCCAATGAAGAAGGCGCTGTAGCCGTGGGCGTCCACGAACGCGCCCGAATAGCCGGCGATGAACTTCGGCAACAGCAGCATCAGTGAACTGAACAACGCGTACTGCGTGGCCGAATAGCTCACGTTGGTCAGGCTTGAGAGATAGGCGATGAATGCCGCCGAGGCGATGCCTCCGGCCAGGTTGTCTGCCGACACCACGACGACGAGCGCGGTCAGGTCGTGCCCGCGCGTGGCCAGTCCCGCGAAGAGCAGGTTGCTCGCGGCGCTCAGGACGGCGCCGAGCATCAGCACCCGCATCACGCCCAGCCGCATTGACAGCACGCCGCCCACGAAGGCGCCGGCCAGCGTCATGATCACGCCGTAGATCTTGCTGACCGTCGCAACCTCGTCCTTGGTGAACCCCATGTCGACGTAGAACGGATTGGCCATGATGCCCATCACCACGTCGCTGATCCGGTAGATGGCGATCAGCGAGAGGATCAGCACGGCCTGCCACCGGTAGCGGCGGATGAAGTCGGCGAAGGGTTCGATCAGCACGCTTTCCAGCCATGCGCCGACGGTCTTCGGCTGAGGCAGCACGGTACGCACGGGTTCAGGCGACAGGAGCACGGTGATCACGCCCACGGCCATGGACCCGGCCATCACGAGATAGGCGAACTTCCACGCCGCGTTCTGGTAGCCGGTGATGCCGGACACCTCGGCCCACGCTGCGACCCACAGGACGCCCGCGCCCGCCCAGATCATCGCGAGCCGGTAACCGGTCTGGTAGGCCGCCGCCAGCGCGGCCTGCTTGCGCGTCGCCGCGGATTCGATACGGAAGGCATCGAGCGCGATGTCTTGCGTGGCGGAGGCGAAGGCGACCAGCAGCGCGCACCAGACCAGCGGCGGCAGGCCGTCGCGCGGATCGTTGAAGGCCATGCCGCAAAGCCCGGCGATCACAGCCATCTGCGCCAGCAGAAGCCAACCCCGTCGCCGCCCGAGCAGCGTGGTCAGCGGGGGGATGGGCAGTCGGTCGACCAGAGGGGCCCAGACCCACTTGAAGCCGTAGGCCAAGCCGACCCAGCTCAGGAAACCGATCGTGGTGCGGTCGACGCCGGCCTCCCGCAGGCGAAAGCTCAGCGTGCCCAGCACCAGCAGCAAGGGCAGGCCGGCAGAGAAGCCCAGCGCCAGCATGCGCAGGGTGGCGGGTTCGAGGTAGACCTTGAGCGCGTCGCGCCAGGGCGGGGAAGGAGAGGCTTCGGCAGCCGGTGGTGCGGGCATGGAGAGGTGTCGTTGAGGCCTCTCATTATTCCCGCATGTCTCGCGCAGGCGACGGTCCGGCTGTTGGCAAACGCTGGCATACGGCTTGCAAGGCATCTTGTACACAAGACAGGATGCTTAACGATGGTGCATGAAGATGGCTTGCCCGAAGGCAAGACCAAGGATCCGCAGACCCACGAGATCGCCGCGCGGGCGTGGATCACGCGCCTCGACACGCTGCTGCGCGGTGTGGACACCGGCCCGCTGTCCGGCCTGTGCTTTGCGGTCAAGGACAACATCGACGTGGCCGGCGTGCCCACCACGGCGGCGTGCCCCGCCTTCGAGCGGACGCCGACCGCACACGCCCAGGCGGTGCAGCGTCTGCTCGATGCCGGTGCAGCGGTGCTCGGAAAGACCAATCTGGACCAGTTCGCCTGCGGGCTGAGTGGCACGCGCTCGCCCTACGGTGCGGTGCCGAACAGCTTCAATGCGCGCTATGTGTCGGGCGGATCGAGTTCCGGCTCGGCCTATGCCGTGGCGACGGGGCAGGTCGATTTCGCGCTCGGCACCGACACGGCCGGCTCCGGACGTGTGCCGGCGGGGCTCAACAACATCGTCGGCATCAAGCCGTCGCGCGGCCTCGTCAGCGCGCGCGGCGTGGTGCCTGCGGCGCAGAGTGTGGATTGCGTGTCGATATTTGCCCGCACGGTGGAAGTCGCTGCCCGCGTGCTGCAGGCGGCGATGGGCTTTGATTCGGAAGACCCCTATTCGCGCGACCTCGCGCTGAAGACGCAGCCGCTGCCGAGAAGCTTTCGCTTCGGCGTTCCGTCGAAGCTCCGGTTCTTCGGCGATGCCCTGTCCGCCAAGGCCTTCGCCCGCGCCGTCGAACAGATGAAGGCGCTCGGAGGCACGCCCGTCGAGATCGACTATGCGCCGCTGGCCGAGGCCGCAGCGTTGCTCTATGACAGCGCCTTGGTGGCTGAACGCTACGCAGCCGTGCGCGACTTCTTCGACGCCCATGAGGCCGAGGTGATCGAGCCCGTGCGCGGCATCATCGCCCAAGGACGGCGCTACAGCGCGGCCGACTATGTCGATGCACGCGTGAAGCTGCAGGCGCTGGGCCAACGCGCCGCCGCCATCTGGAACGACATGGACGTCCTGATGGTGCCGACCGCGCCGACGCACTACACGATCGAAGCGATGCAGGCCGATCCGGTCGGTCTCAATCGCAACTTCGGCGAATACACCAACTTCGTGAATCTGCTCGACTATGCAGCGATCTCGGTGCCGTCGAGCATGCGGGAGGATGGCCTGCCATTCGGCATCACCTTGATCGGTCGCTGCGGCAGCGACTTCCAGCTTGCCGAGCTCGGCCAGCGCTTTCACCATGCCACGGGCCTGCCGCTGGGCGCGACCGACGAGCCGATGCCGGTGCCCGCGCCGCTGCCGCTCGTTGCGCAGCCGGCTGTGACCAAGGTGGCGGTCGTCGGTGCCCATTTGTCGGGCATGCCGCTCAACGGCCAGTTGACCGAAAGGGGCGCTCGCCTGCTGCACGCCACGTACACGGCGCCCGAATACCGCCTCTTTGCGCTGCCCGGCACGGTACCGCCGAAGCCCGGCCTCCTGCGCGTGCCGTCCGGCGAAGGCGCAGCGATCGCTGTCGAAATCTGGGAGATGCCGCTCGCGCAGTACGGCGGCTTCGTTGCGCTCATTCCGGCGCCGCTGGGCATCGGAAGTCTCGCGCTCGCCGACGGGAGCAGCGTACAAGGCTTTCTTTGCGAAGCGCTCGCCGTGGCCGATGCCGAGGACGTCACGCACCACGGCGGATGGCGCGCCTACATCGCCTCGCGCGACACCTCTGATTCTCAGGTGCAGCCATGACGCCGGCACAGATCGAAGCCTATGTCGACGCGGCCTCTGCCGCATTGGGGTTGCGGCTGCGCCCCGATCATCGGCCCGGGGTCGTGCGCTACTTCGGGCTCGCCGCGGAGTTCGCCGCGATCGTCGAAGCCGTGCCGCTCGATCCGCATGACGAAGCGGCGGTGAGTTTTGCGCCGGTCTCGCCGAAGGAGAAGGAGGAATGACCGCAGCGGAATTCCTGCGTCGCGATGCATCGGCGATGGCAGCGGCGGTGCGCGCCGGCATGGTCAGCGCGACTGCGCTCGTCCAGGCGAGCCTGGATCGCATCGACGCAACGGACGGACGCGTCAACGCCTTCACGGACGTGGTCCGCGAGCGCGCGCTGCGGCGAGCGGCGCAAGTCGACGCGTCACTGGCATCGGACAAGAGTGCCCGCACGCGCGAGCTGCCGTTGCTCGGCGTGCCTTTCGCGGTGAAGAACCTCTTCGACATCGCCGGCCTCCCGACTCTCGCCGGCTCGAAGATCGAACGCGAGAGCCAACCGGCGCGAGGCGATGCGGCGCTCGTCCGTCGCCTTGAAAGCGCTGGCGCGGTGCTGGTGGGCGCGCTCAACATGGACGAGTACGCCTACGGCTTCACCACGGAAAACAGCCACGTAGGTCCGGCGCGCAATCCGCATGACCTGTCGCGCATCGCCGGCGGTTCGTCGGGCGGGTCCGGCGCGGCCGTTGCGGCAGGGCAGGTGCCACTCTCGCTGGGCTCCGATACCAACGGATCGATCCGCGTGCCGGCGTCGCTGTGTGGCGTCTTCGGACTGAAGCCGACCTTCGGCCGTCTGCCGCGCACCGGCAGCTATCCCTTCGTGTCGAGCCTCGATCATCTCGGGCCTTTCGCGCGCTCGGTACGCGACTTGGCGCTTTCCTACGATGCGATGCAAGGTCCGGAGCCCTTCGGCCTGCGCGATCCTGGGTGCGCACAGCGCGGCGTGGAACTCACGACGCCCACACTCGTGCGCGGCCTGCAAGGGCTTCGGATCGGCGTACTGGGCGGCTACTTTCGCGACCGTGCGCAGCCCGAGGCGCTGACTGCCGTCGACGCTGTCGCGCAAGCACTGGGCGCAAGCCACACGGTCGAGCTGCCGATGGTCGAAGCCGGACGCGCCGCCGCCTTTCTCATCACCAATGCGGAGGGCGCAGCGCTGCATCTGCCTGACCTCCGTACCCGTCCGCAGGACTTCGAGCCCTTGTCGCGCGATCGCTTCCTCGCCGGTGCGCTGCTGCCCGCGGCTTGGGTTGCGCGTGCACAGCGTGTGCGTCGACGCTATGCCGAACAGGTGGCTCGGCTGTTCGAGCGCTTCGACGTGCTGATTGCCGCCTCGACGCCCTGCGCGGCGACGCCGATCGGCGCCGAGTGGTTCGAGCTCAACGGCCAGCGTCTGCCAGTCCGTCCCAACATGGGTGTGCTGACCCAGCCCATCTCATGCATCGGCCTGCCCGTGTGCGCAGTGCCTGTGTGGGGAGCGCATCCGGATCTGCCCATCGGCGTCCAGGTGATCGCTGCGCCTTGGCGCGAAGACCTCGTGCTGCGGATCGCCGCCGCGCTCGAATCCGCGGGCGTGGCCCAGGCACCCGTCGCGACCTTATGACTCGCCCCCAGGTTGCCCGCACTTCGTGTCGGGCGCCCACCCCCTGCCGGGGGCAATACCAGCGGCCCGGCGAAGCCGGTTCCGCGGTATTCCTGGAGTGGCTCGACGCACTGATTGAGGAAAGTTGTCAATGAATCACCCCATCAACTTGCCCGAGGTGCTGGCTGAAGTCACCGCAGCCTTCGATCGCTACGAAGACGCGCTGGTGAACAACAAGGTCGACGTGCTTGACGAGTTGTTCTGGGACAGCCCGCACACGCTGCGCTATGGCGCCACTGAAAACCTCTACGGCTACAGCGAGATCCAGGCCTTCCGCGCATCGCGGCCGTCGCAGGGGCTCGCCCGTGAGGTCTTGCGATCGGTCATCACCACCTACGGCCATGACTTCGCCACCGCGAACATCGAATTCCGCCGCGAGGGAAGCACAAAGACGGGGCGCCAGAGCCAGACATGGATGCGCACTGCCCAAGGCTGGCGCGTCGTCGCGGCCCACGTGAGCCTTTTGGGCTGATTTCAGGCCGAAACCGCTGGTACGGTTTATGCACACCATCTTGTATCCAAGACAGGACAACCAGCCCTCCGACCCCTTTCAACACCTCCAGGAGTCAGCACCATGAGCCAGTTCAATCGCCGCGATTCCCTCAAGTCACTTGCCGCGCTCGCGTCCGCGACCACGCTCGGCGGATGGAGCGCGCTCGCCGGCGCGCAGAAGCCGCTGACCGTCGGCGTGATCTATGTCGGTCCGCGCGACGACTACGGCTACAACCAGGCGCACGCGCAAGCAGCGGCGGAGCTCAAGAAGCTGCCTGGCGTCAAACTGGTTGAGGAAGAGAACGTGCCCGAGACGGCGGCCGTGCAGAAGACGATGACGGGGATGATCGCGCAGGACGGTGCGACGCTGCTCTTCCCGACTTCCTTTGGCTACTTCGATCCGCACATCTTGGCGGTCGCGCCCAAGAACCCGGATGTGCGCTTCTCGCACTGCGGCGGTCTCTGGACCGAAGGCAAGCACCCGAAGAACGTCGGCAGCTTCTTCGGCTACATCGACGAGTGCCAATACCTCAACGGCGTGATCGCCGGGCACATGACCAAGAGCAACAAGATCGCCTTCGTCGCTGCCAAGCCCATTCCCCAGGTGCTGCGCAACATCAACGCCTTCACCATGGGCGCGCGCTCGGTCAAGCCCAACATCACCTGCAGCGTGATCTTCACCGGCGACTGGTCGATGGCCGTCAAGGAAGCCGAGGCGACCAACAGCCTCGCCGACCAGGGCTGCGACGTGTTCACGATGCACGTCGATGGCCCCAAGGTGGTTGTCGAGACCGCGGCCAAGCGCGGCAAGATGGTGTGCGGCTACCACGCGAGCCAGGCCAAGCTCGCGCCCAACGCCTACCTGACCGGTGCGGAATGGAACTGGCTGACTGCCTACAAGACCGTCCTCGATGCCGCACAGGCCGGCAAGCCGCATCCGAACTTCCTGCGCGGTGGATTGAAAGAGGGCTACGTGAAGATGTCGCCTTACGGTCCGATGGTGACCGACGCCGCGAAGAAGAACGCCGACGATCTCAAGGCCAAGATGGTCGCGGGCAGCTTCGACATCTTCCAGGGGCCGCTGAAGGACAACAAGGGTGCGGTCGTCATCCCGGCGGGCAAGACGCTCAAACAGACCGACCTCGAACTGGAGAAGATGAACTACCTCGTGGAAGGTGTTGTCGGGGCGGTCGGCTAACCCCCAGGTTGGCTCACTTCGTATAGCCGCCCACCTCATGCGCAACACTCTTCGCGAGATCGCATTGCCAGTGTTCGCCATCGCGGCGGCGCTGTTGCTGTTCGGTGTGTTCGTCTGGTTCGCCGGCGCGAGTCCGCTGGATGTCTGGATCATCCTGTTCAAGGGCGCCTTCGGCGACTGGTTCTCGTGGCAGAACACGCTGCAGCGCGCGGCGCCGCTGATGCTCACGGCGTTGTGCGTCGCGATCCCGGCGCGTGCGGGACTGGTGATCATCGGCGGCGAAGGCGCGCTGGTGCTTGGCGGGCTGGCCTGCGCTGCGCTTCCTTATGTGCTGCCGCTGCCGGCGAACATCGCAGGCACGGTGGCGCTGTGCATTGCGGGCGCGGTGGCCGGTGCGGCATGGATCGCCCTCGCGGGTTGGCTGCGTCAGTACCGCGGCATCAACGAAACCATCAGCAGCCTGTTGCTCGCTTATGTGGCGATCGGACTCTTCAAGCATCTGGTCGAAGGTGCGTTGCGTGATCCGGCCAGTCTCAACAAGCCGGCGACGCGATCGCTCGCGGACGGGCTGGGGATCGGCGGCATCGGCGGTTCGGATGTGCACTGGGGCCTGGTGATCGGCGTGGTCGCGTGCATCGTGTCGGGGCTGTGGCTGCGCTTCACGGCCTCCGGTTTCTCGGTACGGGTCGTCGGCGGCAATCCGCGGACCGCCCAGTTGGTAGGGCTGCCGGCCAATCGATTGATCCTGGCCGCCTGCGGCCTGGGCGGCGCGTGCGCCGGTGTGGCGGGTGCGGTGGAGGTGGCGGCGGTCCATACGAATGCCAACGCTTCGCTGATCGCAGGCTACGGCTATGCGGGCATCCTTGTGTCCTTCATCGCGCGGCACAACCCGGTGGCCGTCATCCCGGTGGCGATCCTCTTCGGAGGCTTCGGCGCCGCCGGCAGCCTGCTGCAGCGCCGGCTGGGGTTGCCCGACGCCTCGGTGCTGGTGCTGCAGGGCATGGCGTTCGTATTGATCCTGGCGAGCGAGGGGCTGCGAATGATCGATTGGAATGCGCTGCTCAGGAACCGTGCGCCGAGGGCTGCGCCGAGCACCGCGCTCGCCAAGGAGATCGCGCAATGACCACCGACCAGTGGATCGCCTTCGTTGCCGCGATCGTCGGCGGCGCGCTGCGCGTCGGCGCGCCGTTCCTGTTCGTCAGCCTGGGCGAATGCCTGACGGAGAAGTCCGGCCGCATCAACCTCGGCCTGGAAGGCGTGCTCGTACTTTCGGCGATGGCGTCGTTTGGTGGCGCGTGGCTGACAGGGTCGGCATGGCTCGGTGTGCTGATCGGCGGCATCGTGGGCGCGATGCTCGCGCTGCTGCACGGCCTGCTGTGTTCGCTCGACCGTGTCAACGATGTCGCGACCGGCATCGCGCTGATGCTGTTCGGCACCGGACTCGCGTTCTACCTGGGCAAGCCGCTGATCCAGCCGCAGGCGCCGCAATTGCCGGCGATTCCGCTGGGCAACTGGAGCGACAACCCGGTCATCCGGGCGGCGCTGCAGGTCAATTCGCTGGTGCCGGTTGGCATCGTGCTGGCAGTGTTGCTGTGGTGGGGCTTCGCGCACACGCGCATCGGGTTGCTGGTGCGCATGGCCGGCGATTCCGCGAACGCGACACGCGCGCTCGGCTATTCCGTCGCGGGCCTGCGCATCGCGGCCACCACGGCGGGCGGATTCATCGCGGGGCTCGGGGGTGCGTCGCTGACGCTCTTCTATCCGGGTAGCTGGAACGAGGGCATCTCCAGCGGCCAAGGCCTGATCGCGGTGGCGCTCGTGATCTTCGCGCGCTGGAGTCCGCTGCGCTGCATCGGCGCCGCACTGCTCTTCGGCGGTGCCGGCGCGATCGGCCCGGCGCTGCAATCGGTCGGCGTGGGGTGGGGTTACCACCTCTTCAATACCGTGCCCTATGTGCTCACGCTCGTCATCCTCGTACTGACCTGCAAGCCAGGCAGCGTGGCCGTCGGAAGTCCCGGCGAGCTGTCTTCAACACGTTGAGAATCCTTGTGAGCAGACGATCCATGAATGCCGTCGAGCAAGCCACACGCTTCGTTGCGGCGGACCCGTATCCGTGGCCTTACAACGGCGAGCTGCGGCCCGACAACACGGTGCTCATCGTGATCGACATGCAGACGGACTTCTGCGGCAAGGGCGGCTATGTCGATGTGATGGGCTATGACCTGTCGCTGGTCCAGGCGCCCATAGAGCCGATCGCGCGCACGATGGCGCGGCTGCGGCAACTCGGCTTTCACATCATCCACACGCGGGAGGGCCATCGCCCGGATCTCGCCGATCTGCCGCCGAACAAGCGCTGGCGGTCGCGACAGATCGGCGCCAACGGCGTGGGCATCGGCGACGAAGGCCCGTGCGGGCGCATCCTGGTGCGCGGCGAGCCTGGGTGGGAAATCATTCCCGCGCTGGCACCGATGGCCGGCGAGGTGGTGATCGACAAGCCGGGCAAGGGCTCGTTCTACGCGACCGATCTCGAACTTGTCTTGCGCACGCGTGGCATCGAGAACTTGATCCTCGCCGGCATTACGACCGACGTGTGCGTGCACACCACCATGCGCGATGCGAACGATCGCGGCTTCGAATGCTTGCTGTTGTCGGACTGCACGGCCGCGACAGATCATGGCAATCATCTGGCCGCCCTGAAGATGATCACCATGCAGGGTGGCGTGTTCGGCGCGCACGCCAATTCGGCCGCGTTGCTGGACGCCGTGTCGGCCATGTAGAGAAAGGCTCCGAGCATGATCGCCCCCGTCTACCCGATCCCGCCAGCCACAGGCGCGCTGGCGCTCGACACCTACGAACTGACCAAGCGCTTCGGCAGCTTCACGGCCATGGACCATGTGACCATGCACGTCGAGCCAGGCACCGTGCATGCGCTGCTGGGAGAGAACGGCGCTGGCAAGAGCACGCTGGTGAAGTGCGTGGCCGGCTTCCAGCGTGCGGAAGAGGGCAGCATCATGATCGACGGGCGCGAGCAGGACATCGCGAACCCGATCGTCGCGCGGGCGCTCGGCATCGGCATGGTCTACCAGCACTTCACATTGGCACCGGGCATGACGGTTGCGGAAAACCTGTTGCTGGCGGGCGGCAAGACGCCGGCCATGATCGACTGGAAGCGCAAGCGTGCCGAACTGAAGGATTTCCTGGCCACGACGCCCTTCACGCTCGATCTCGACGTGCGGCCTTCGGAACTGGCGGCCGGCGAGAAGCAGAAGCTCGAATTGCTGAAGCAGCTGTATCTGAAGCCGCGCCTGCTGATCCTCGACGAGCCGACTTCGGTGCTGACGCCGCAAGAGGCCGACGAGGTGCTGGGCCACGTGCGCGAGTTCGCGTTGAGCGGGATGTGCACGGTGCTCATCATCACGCACAAGTTCCGCGAGGTGATGGCCTATGCCGACAGCGTGACGGTGCTGCGCCGCGGCAAGGCGGTGCATCACTGCAAGGTGGCCGAGACGAATCCGGCGAGACTTGCGGCGGCCATGATGGGCGAAGGCGAGGCGCCGCCGCCCGAAAGCGACACGGCTGCGCCGTCCGGGCGCGCGTTGCACGCGATGAAGGACACGCCGACGGATGCGCCCGTTGCCTTGCGCATCGACGGATTACGTGCGCAGGGTGATCGGGGAACGCTGGCGGTGCACGACCTGAGCCTGAGCGTGCGGGCCGGGGAAATCCTGGGCGTGGCCGGGGTCTCCGGCAATGGCCAGCGCGAGTTGGTAGAGGCGCTGGTGGGCCAACGGCCGCGCCTCGCGGGCGAAGTCACGGTGATGGGCAAGCCCTATGGTGCGCGGCGTGAGGAGAACCGGCGCCTGAAGGTGCGAAGCCTGCCCGAAGAGCCATTGCGCAATGCTTGCGTGGGCGATCTCAGTGTTTCGGAAAACATGGCCCTGCGCGATTTCGATCAACCGCCGCTGGCGTGGCAGGCGCTCGGCGCGGGAGTGCTGAACTTCCCGCTGTGGCGCAGTCGTGCGCGCGAATGGATCACGGAATACGGCGTCAAGACGCAAGGGGAGGGCGCGCCGATCCGCAGCCTCTCCGGCGGCAACGTTCAGCGGGCGGTGCTGGCGCGGGAGTTGGCGGGCGACATCAACGTGCTGATTGCGGCGAACCCGGTGTTCGGGCTGGACTTCGCGGCGGTGGCGGAGATTCACAGCCGTATCGTGCAGGTGCGGGCGCGGGGTGGTGCGGTTTTGCTGATCAGCGAAGACTTGGATGAACTGCTGGAAATGGCGGACCGGATCGTCGTGATGAGCGAAGGGCGTGTTGTGTTCGAGACGCCTGCTGCTACGGCTGAAAGGCATGTGTTGGGGGCGCATATGGGGGGCGGGGAGCACGCTGTGGTGGCTTCATGAGGCTCCTCCGGGCCTTGCTGCCGTGTTCGTTTGCTTGGGGGGGCCGCCCGGTATGCGGTGCGGGCTGTGCGACCCCGCTGCGCCGGCCCTTCGGGCTTCCTTGCGGTGCTCGCTCCAGGCGGGGTCCGCGCGAAACTCGCTTCGCTCAAACACACGCGGCCCTGATCCGCCTGAAGCTGCGCTCCTCAGCGGCGCAGAAGGGTCGCACAGCCCGCACCGCACACCGGGCTCCATGGTTGTGCGAGCGATGCGCGCGTCTCGAACGCCAACAGCCTGCGCGTGCATCACGGCGATGGCGGCGGACAGTCAACCCCTTCCCTCTCCGCGGAGGCGGGTGGTGTGCCTTGGGCCGGCCGTTGAGGCACCGCCGAGCAGCGCAGCGGTACGCGGATCAGGGCCGCGCGTGTTTGAGCGAAGCGAGTTTCGCGCGGACCCCGCGTATCGCGAGCAGCGCAGGGCAGCCCGAAGGGCCGGTGACGTCGGCCGGCCCAAGGCACACCGCCCGCCTCCGCCACCCCCAACCCCACTCCATCGAAGGCCCGAAATGCAGGTAGCCGCCACCCCCTTCCCATACGATTTCGATCTCCCGAAAACGGCACTGGTCCTGATCGACATGCAGCGCGATTTCATCGAGCCCGGCGGCTTCGGCGAGACTTTGGGCAACGACGTCTCCCTGCTCGAAGCCATCGTCCCGGCGACGAAGAAGACTCTCGAAGCCTGGCGAGAAGCAGGTGGCCTCGTCGTCCATACCCGCGAGGCACACCGTCCCGACCTCTCCGATTGCCCACCCGCCAAGCGCAATCGCGGCAACCCGAGCTTGCGCATCGGCGACCAAGGCCCCATGGGCCGCATCCTGGTGATGGGGGAGCCGGGCAACCAGATCATCGACGCGCTCGCTCCCATCGAAGGAGAGATCGTCGTCGACAAGCCCGGCAAGGGTGCGTTCTATGCCACGGGCCTGCACGAGATGCTGCGGCGGCGCGGCATCACGCATCTGCTCTTCGGCGGCGTGACCACCGAAGTCTGCGTGCAGACCAGCATGCGCGAGGCCAACGATCGCGGCTACGACTGCCTCCTGCTTGAAGATTGCACCGAAAGCTACTTTCCCGCCTTCAAGGCCGCTGCCGTTGAAATGATTCGCGCGCAGGGTGCAATCGTCGGCTGGACCGCCCCGAGTTCCTCGTTGCTTGCCGCGCTCGGCAAGCACTAACATTGCCCTCGTGTCGACCGTTCGAACCCCTTCCGCGCCAGCCCAGCCCGCTTTGCAGGAGGTAGCGTTCCGCACGCGCGCGGATGAGGTCTACGCGCAGCTCAAGCGCGATGTGGCCGAATTCAGCCTCGTGCCCGGAGACCGCTTCACCGAGAACGAAATCAGCGAACGGCTCGGCGTTTCGCGCACACCGGTGCGGCAGGCGCTCTTCAGGCTCCAGCAGGAAGGCTTCGTCGAAGTGCTGTTTCGCAGCGGCTGGCGCGTGCTGCCTTTCGACTTCGACCAGTTCGAGCAGCTGTACGACCTGCGGATGGTCCTCGAGACCACTGCCGTGCACCGCCTCTGTGAAAGCGACCATCGCGTCGATCGCAGCCTGCTCGACAGCCTCGCCGGCATCTGGCTCGTGCCGTCCGCGCAACGCAGCGCCGACACGGTGCAGGTCGCGCAATGGGACGAGGCCTTTCACTGCTCGCTCGTCGAAGCGGCGGGCAATGGCGAAATGGCGCGCGTGCATCGCGACGTGACCGACCGCATCCGCATCATCCGCAGGCTCGATTTCACCCAGCAGCCGCGCATCGATGCCACCTACGACGAGCACGCCAAGATCCTCAAGGCGATTCGTGCCAATCGCGGCGATCAGGCCGCGATGCTGCTGCGCGCGCACATCGAGACCAGCCAGGCCGAGGTGCGCAAGATCACGCTGCACCAAGTGCACATGGCAAGGCATGCGGGCCGCACACGGCGGCCCGAGCGTTGAGCGCCTGGCGCTCGCCCGTCAGTCTGCAGTGATGCCGCCGCGCTGAACCACCTCGGCCCAGCGCTTTGCATCCTTGCTGATCAGCCCGCCGAACTCCTCGGGCGTCGACGCGGCCGGAACCATGCCCTGCGCCTCGAAGGCCTTCGCGACTTCCGGCTGCTTGAGTACGGCGCCGATTTCCTTGTTGAGTCGCGCGACCACGGCGGGCGGCGTGCCCTTGGGCGCGAGCACGCCGTACCACATGTCGACGTTGCCGCCCTTGATGCCGGATTCGGCGAGCGTCGGCACGTTAGGCAATTGCGGAAGCCGCTTGTCGCTGCCGGTGGCGATGGCCTTGAGCTTGCCGGCCTGGATGTGCTGCAGCGCGACGTGCACCGGCAGGAACATGTAGTCGATGCGGCCGCCCAGCAGATCGGTCACGGCGCCGGCCGTACCCTTGTAAGGCACGTGCAGCATCTCCGCACCGGAGCTCTGCAGCAGCATGGCCATCGACAGATGGTGCGGCGTGCCGACGCCCGGCGTCGCGTAATTCAGCTTGCCCGGATTGGCCTTGGCTGCAGCAACCATTTCCGCGACCGAGCTGGTCTTTTGCACATTGGGATTGGTGACCAGCAGCAGCGTGCCCCACGACGTGAGGGAAACCGGCGTGAAGTCGGAGACCGGGTCGTAGGCGAGAGACTTGTACAGACTCTTGTTCATCACCAGCGTGTTGACCTGCACCATCAACGTGTAGCCGTCTGGCTTGGCGCGTGCCACCTTTTCGCTGCCGATGTTGCCGCTGGCGCCGGCGATGTTCTCGACGACCACCGGCTGGCCGAGCAATGCCGGCAGCCGCGCCGACAGTTGCCGTGCGACCAGGTCGATGCCGGTGCCGGGCGTGTACGGCACGACCAGCGTGATCGGCTGTTCGGGCCATGCGTGGGCGGCCACTGCGCTGGCGGCCATGAGGAAGGCGCCGAGGAATCGGGTCAGTTTGCGCATGATGTCTCCGTCTTTTTGTTGGAAATCAAAGGTAGGAAGGACGGTTCTTCAGCGCGACGGGGTCGTAGCCGGCGACGCGCTTGTAGTTGTCCGAAATGGCTTGCAGTTCGTCCTGCGTCACGAATTCTTCCAGCCGCTCGAAGCGTCGGCCGCCGGAACGTTCGAAGACCTCGCGAAGGATCGTGTCGGGCGGATTGCTGCGATTGGTGAGCACGACGTTCGTGGTCGCCTTCACGCGGACGCTGTCGTAGTCCTCCAGTGCCGGGTTGCCTACGCCCAGCCTTTTCAACGCACCTGCGAGACAGCGGGCGTCGATGATGGCCTGGCCGGCACCGTTCGAGCCGCGCGGCACCATGGGATGTGCCGCATCGCCCAGCAACGTGAGGCGCCCGTGCGTCCACCTGGGCAGCGGGTCCTGGTCGACCATCGGGTATTCGAGGATCGCGTCGGAAGAGCGAATCAGCGCCGGCACGTCGAGCCAGTCGAAATGCCAGTTCTCGAAGGCCGGGAGAAAGTCCTCCAGACGGCCGGGGCGGCTCCAGTCCTGCAGCGCAGGCTTGGGTGCATGGATCTCGGCGACCCAGTTGATGAGCTGGTTGCCTTCGCCGTCCACGTTGTTGCGGATCGGATAGATCACCATCTTCCCCTGGTCGAGCCAGCCCGCCCGGACCATGCTCGCGCCGGAGAGAAACGGCTTGTGCTTCGCGGTGCCGCGCCACATGTTGACGCCCGAGTAACGCGGCGCGCCTTCATTGGGATAGAACTGCTTGCGCAGCACCGAATGTATGCCGTCGCATCCCACGGCCACGGCGCCGCGCACGCTGGGCAGGGGCGAGCCGTCAGGGGAGGTGAAGCGGGCCGTGACGCCGGTGTCGTCCTGGTCCACGCCCGCGCAGCGGTGGCCGCACACGACGGCATCGGCGCCGAGGCGCTCCAGCGTCGCGGCCAGAAGAACGCTGTGGAGATCGCCGCGATGGATCGAGTATTGCGGCCAGTCGTAGCCCGCCGCGCTCCCGGCCGCTTCCCGAAACGCGAGCTGGCCGTGCGAATTGAAGAAGACCGATTCCTGCGTGCGGACGCCCACGGCATCGAGCGTAGCTGCCAGGCCGAGTTCGCTCAGTTCGCGCACCGCATGCGGCAACAGGTTGATGCCGACGCCCAGCGCCTTCAGTTCGGGCACTGCCTCGTACACGCAGCAGGCGATGCCGGCCTGGTGCAGGCTCAAGGCCAGGGTCAGGCCGCCGATGCCGGCACCCAGCACGATGACTTCGGTTTGCTTGCTCATATCTCGTCTCGCTCTTCTTTGTCCAGCATCAATAAGAAAGTAGGAAAGCGGATTAGATCGAGCCATCGATCATTTGGGAAATTTAGATGTCGTATGGATTTATCATGAAGTCATATGAATATGTCGGTCCGTCAGATGCGCGCTTTTCTGCACGTGGCGCGCATTGGAAATTTCACCCGCGCGGCCGAGCAGGCGCACATGACGCAGGCTGGACTGAGTACCCTGGTGCGCGAGATGGAACGGCAGCTCGGCTGTCGCCTGTTCGACCGCACCACGCGGATGGTGAGCCTGACCTCGGCCGGCCGTCGCCTGCTGCCGGTCGTGGAACGCGTCGTCACCGACCTGGACGACGTCACGTCGCGCCTCGGCATCGAAGGCGATGCTGCGCGGCAGACCTTGCGCATTGCCGCGACGCCGTTGGTGTCGTCGAATCTTCTGCCGCAGGTGTTCCGTCAGTTTCGCCATGACCATCCGTCGGTCAGCTTGCGCCTCTTCGATGCCGACCTGCGTGATGTGGAGGAGATGGTCGTCAACGGCGAGGCGGACATGGGCCTGGGCTTCTTCTTCAAGGCGGCGGCGGGACTGGAGCGCACGCCCGTGGGCCGCTTTCATCTGATGCGGGTGGCGCCTGCAGAATCCGATGAAGCATCTGCGTCCACCGGGACGGTGTCATGGTCGGCGCTGCGATCCGCCGAGCTGCTGGCGCTGCCGCAGAACAATCCGATCCAGAAGGTCATCGACGTTCATCTCGGCGCGATCGGGCGGGCCGATGCGCAGCAACGGCAGTCCTTCAACTTCTTCGGCACGATGATCTCGATGGTCGAGGCCGGCTTCGGTACTGCGGTGATGCCCACCTTCGCGCTTGCGGCGTGTCGCCGCCACCGGGTGAGCACCGACGTGCTGGTCAAGCCCAAGGTGGGCATGGATTTCTTTCGCATCACCAAGCGCGGCGCGTACGAGAGCGAAGCCATGCATTCATTCGGCGAAACGCTCATGAAGGCGCTGCCCGTGCTCTCCCGCTAGGGACTGTTCGCGCTACAGCGTGAAGTCGTAGTCGATCGTGATCGGCGCGTGGTCGCTGAACTTGAGCGTCTTGAAAATCGATTCGTTGCGCGCGAGCTTGGCGAGCTTCGGCGTGGCAAGGTGGTAGTCCAGCCGCCAGCCCACGTTCTTCGCGTAGGCCTGTCCTCGGTTGCTCCACCACGTGTAGGCTTCTTCGGTGGTGTCGGGCCTGAGCATCCGGTAGACGTCGACGAGCCCGGCACCTTCGGCGCCGGTGTCCAGCAGGTTCGTCATCCAGGCGCGTTCTTCCGGCAGGAAGCCACTGTTCTTCTGGTTGCCGCGCCAGTTCTTCAGGTCGATCTCCTTGTGCGCGATATTGATGTCGCCGCACAGCACGAATTCGCGCTCGCGCTTGAGCGCCACGAGATGCGGAAAGAAGCCTTTGAGAAATCGATACTTCGCCGCCTGCCGCTCTTCGCCCGATGAGCCGCTCGGGAAATAGCAACTGATGACTGACAGCTTGCGTTTCGGCGTATCGAAACGCAGTTCAAGGTAGCGGCCCTCGGCGTCGAACTCGCGATCGCCCCAGCCCACGATGACGTCGCTGGGCGCATGCTTCGTGTAGATCGCAGTGCCCGCATAGCCTTTTTTCTCTGCGAAATGAAAGTGGCCTTTCAGCCCCGCCATTTCTTCGAAGCGGCCCTCGATGTCGCTCGCCTGGACGCGGATTTCCTGCATGCAAATACAATCCGGCGCCAGTTCGGCCACCCAGTCGGCAACGCCTTTGGTGGCAGCCGATCGCAGGCCGTTGAGGTTGAGGCTGGTCAGTTTGAACACGAGGACATTCCCTATGGCTGGAGAGATTGAAGAGGGCAGCGCGCTCGCACAGGAGTTTGTGCAGTTCGCTCTGGAGTCGGGGGTGCTGCGCTTCGGCCAGTTCAAGACCAAGGCCGGTCGCATGAGCCCCTATTTCTTCAACGCGGGCCTGTTCGACGACGGCGCCAAGCTCGCGAGGCTCGCCGGATTCTATGCAGACCGCCTGATCGCCAGCGGGCTGGAATTCGACATGATCTTTGGCCCGGCCTACAAGGGCATCCCACTGGGTGCCACAGTGGCTGCCGAACTCGCTCGCCGCGGGCGCAACGTGCCGTTCGCCTACAACCGCAAGGAAGCCAAGGACCACGGCGAGGGCGGCTCGCTGGTCGGCGCGCCGCTCAAGGGCCGCGTGCTGATCGTGGACGACGTGATGTCCGCCGGCACCGCGGTGCGCGAATCCATTGCCGCCATCCAGAACGCTGGCGCCACCCCGCATGCGGTGGCCATCGCCCTCGATCGCCAGGAGATGGCGACCGAAAACGGCCAGGACGTGGCGCACAGCGCCGTGCAATATGTCCGCAATCAACTGGGTCTGCACGTGATTGCGATCGCAACGCTTGACGACTTGTTACAGTACCTCTCAGGCCGTGCCGACGACGAACTGGGCGCCCATCACCAGGCGGTGCTGGCATACAGGACTCGTTACGGCGCAAGCTGATTCAACCCGCCTGAAGGACTCACGTTGGCGAGAACCTACGCACTGATTGGATTCCTGGCGCTCACGCTGGTCGTTGCCGGCGAAATCCGCGCGCAACAAGCCGGCGCAGCGCGCCCGCCGGGCGGCGCTGCCGGGGGCGCATCCAGCAGCGCCGGCATCTACAGTTGCGTCGACGCGCGGGGCCACACCATCACCGCCGACCGACCCATTCCCGATTGCATCGACCGGGAGCAGCGTGAGCTGAACCCCAGTGGCACGATACGGCGCAAGGTCGAACCTACGTACACGCCGCGTGAACAGGCCGAGCGCGAAGAGCGCGAACGCCAGGCGCAGTTGCAGGCGTCGCGCCAGATCGAAGAGCGGCGGCGCGAACGTGCGTTGCTGATCCGCTATCCCAATGCCGCTGCGCACGACCGCGAACGCGCCGAAGCGCTGGTGCAGATCGATGCGGTGATTCAGGCGGCCAAGAAGCGCCTTGGCGAGCTGGCCGAGGAGCGCAAGCGGATCGACGAGGAGCTCGAGTTCTACAAGGGCGACCCGGCCAAGGCGCCGGGCTCGGTCCGCCGCAAGGCCGACGACAACGCCAGAAGCGCCGAGGTGCAGAACAGGTTCATCGCGGAGCAGGAAGACGAAAAGAAGCGCGTCAACGCGCGCTTCGATGAAGAACAGGTGCGCCTCAAGCCTTTGTGGGCTGGGAAGTAGCTCGCCCCCAGGTTGGCTCACTTCGTGTAGCCGCCCACCCCCTGCCGGGGGCAACACCGGCGGCCCGGCAAAGCCGGTTCCGCGGTGTTTCGCGAAGGGCGGCCGCGCTTCGCGGGCCGCTGGCGCGGCATCAGCCCAGTTTGGCTTTCAGGAGGGCGTTGACTTGGGCGGGGTTGGCTTTGCCTTGGCTGGCCTTCATGACTTGGCCGACGAGGGCGTTGAAGGCCTTGTCCTTGCCGGCGCGGTATTCGTCGATGTTTTTCTGGTTGGTGGCCAGGACGCCATCGATGATCTTTTCCAGCGCGCCGGTGTCGCTCATCTGCTTGAGGCCCTTGGCTTCGATCACTGCATCGGCGTCCTGGCCTTCGCCGGTCCAGAGTGCGTCGAAGACCTGGCGCGCTGCGTTGTTCGACACGGTGCCGTCGCTGATGCGTTGGATCAGTTTCGCGAGTTGTGCCGCGCCCACGGGCGCTTCGGTGATCGCGATGTCCTGCAGGTTCAGGCGCCGCGCGATTTCGCCGGTGATCCAATTGCTGGCCAGCTTGGGTGCGGCGCCGGCGCTTACTGCATCGTCGAAATAGCGTGCCAGCGCGGGGCTCTGGGTGAGCTGCGTGGCGTCGTACTCGGACAGGGCGTGCGCCTGCACATAGCGCTCGGCCATCGCGCGCGGCAGTTCGGGCATCTGGGCGCGAACGCGCTCGATCCATTCGGCGGCGATCGCCAGCGGCGGCAAGTCCGGATCGGGGAAGTAGCGGTAGTCGGCCGCGTCTTCCTTGGTCCGCATGGCGCGCGTTTCGCCAGTGTCGGGGTCGAACAGCACCGTCGCCTGCTGGATCTCGCGGCCATCCTCGATCTCGTCGATCTGCCAGCGGATCTCGTAGTCGATCGCCTGCTGCATGAACTTGAAGCTGTTGAGGTTCTTGATCTCGCGGCGGGTGCCCAGAGGGTCGCCGGGCTTGCGCACCGACACGTTGGCGTCGCAGCGGAAGCTGCCTTCCTGCATGTTGCCGTCGCAGATGCCGATCCAGGTGACGATCTTGTGCAACTCGCGCGCGTAGGCGACGGCCTCGGCGGTCGAGCGCATGTCGGGTTCGGTCACGATTTCCAGCAGCGGCGTGCCGGCGCGGTTCAGGTCGATGCCCGACTGGCCGATGAAATCCTCGTGCAGCGACTTGCCCGCGTCTTCCTCGAGGTGCGCGCGCACCAGTCGCACGGTCTTCTTCTCGTCGCCGAGGAAGAAACTCACCGAACCGCCCTGCACGACCGGAATCTCGAACTGGCTGATCTGGTAGCCCTTCGGCAGGTCGGGATAGAAGTAGTTCTTGCGCGCAAACACGCTGCGCGGCGCAATGTGCGAGCCGAGCGCGATGCCAAGCTTGATGGCGCGTTCGACGGCGCCCTTGTTCATCACCGGCAGCGTGCCGGGCAGTGCCAGATCGACTGCGCAGGCCTGTGTGTTCGGCTCGGCGCCGAAGGCGGTCGATGCGCGGCTGAAGATCTTGGATGCGGTGGACAACTGCGCGTGGGTCTCGAAGCCGATGATGACTTCATAGCCACGAACCAGCGGGCCTGTCGGACGTCCGCTCTGCGCGGCCTCGAAAGTGTTGATTTCGCTCATGTCAATTTTTCGCCATCAATAGCCGGCCGGCGCGCGCTGGTGCCAGTCGGTGGCCTGCTGAAAGCGGTGTGCCGCGTTGAGCAGACGGGCTTCGTCGCAGTAGTTGCCGATCAATTGCACCCCGACAGGCATGCCGCCGTCGAAGCCGGCCGGCACGCTCATGCCGGGCAGGCCGGCGAGCGACGCCGGCAACGTGAAGATGTCCGCGAGGTAGTCCGCCACCGGGTCACCGCCGTGCTCGCCAAGCTTCCATGCCACCGTGGGCGCCGCGGGGCCGGCGATGAGGTCGCACTGGCTGAAGGCCTGCTGGAAATCGTCCGCGATCATGCGGCGCACCTTCTGGGCTTGCAGGTAGTAGGCGTCGTAATAGCCGTGGGACAGCACGTAGGTGCCGATCATGATGCGGCGCTTGACCTCGTCGCCGAAGCCTTCCTCGCGTGTCTTGCCGTACATGTCGGCGAGGTCGCGATAGTCCTTCGCGCGATGGCCGAACTTGACGCCATCGAATCGGCTCAGGTTGCTCGACGCTTCAGCAGCCGCAATGATGTAGTACACGGGAATCGACAGTTCGGTGCGCGGCAGCGTGATCTCTACGCGGCGGGCGCCGAGCTTTTCATATTCGGCAAGTGCCGCATCGACCGCGGCGCGCACGCCAGGGGCAACGCCCTCGCCGAAGAACTCCTTGGGTACGCCGATGCGAAGGCCTTCGAGCGATTCGCCCAGACGGCGCGAAAAATCTTCCGGGGGGCGGTCGAGCGATGTCGAATCGCGGTCCGGGTCAGGGGCGCACATGGCCGAGAGCAGCAGCGCGCAGTCCTCGGCCGATCGAGCCATCGGGCCCGCCTGGTCGAGGCTCGAGGCGAACGCGACCATGCCGTAGCGCGAAGCGCGTCCGTAGGTCGGCTTGATGCCGGTCACGCCGCAGAACGAGGCCGGCTGACGGATCGAGCCGCCCGTGTCGGTGCCGGTCGCGGCGGGTGCCAGTCGCGCCGCGACCACGGCGGCGCTGCCGCCGGACGAGCCGCCGGGAATGCGCGTGGGATCCCATGGATTGCGTACCGGCACCGCGTGGTCGAAGCCCACGGCGGGCACGGCCACGTTCTCGTTGGCCGAGCCCATCGCGAATTCGTCGCAGCTCAGCTTGCCGAGCGTCACGGCGCCCGCGTCTGCGAGGCGCTTCACGACAGTGGCGTCAAACGGCGATCGGTAACCGGCGAGGATGCGCGACCCCGCGCTGGTCGGCAGGTCGGCGGTGACGAAGATGTCCTTGTGCGCAATCGGCACGCCGGTCAATGCGGCGGCCTGGCCGGCGGCGATCTTCACGTCGGCCGCGCGGGCCTGGGCCAAGGTCAGGTCTTCGTCGATGGCGATGAAGGCACCCAGCTCCTTGTGTTGCCCGATGCGGGTCAGCTGGTGCTTGGCGGCTTCCACGGCCGACACCTTGCGTTCACGCAGGGCCTTGGCGAGTTCCGTCACGCTCAATTGATGCAGTTCGCCGCTCATTCGATCACCTTCGGGACCAGGAATAGACCGTTCTCGACGGCCGGCGCGCTGCGCTGGTTGGCTTCGCGGTTGTCGGGCTCGGTGACGGCGTCTTCGGCAAGACGGAGGGTCACGTCCTCGATCGTGGCGACCGGATGGGCGAGCGGCTCGATGCCGGTAGTGTCGACGGCACGCATTTGTTCGACGAGGTCGAAAAAGCCGTTGATCTGGCCGCGCATGCGCTCGCTTTCATCGGGGGCCAGCTGGAGCCGGGCGAGCGACGCGATGCGCGCGATATCGGAAGAAGTGAGGGACATCGGAGAAAAGAAGCCTTGGCGAACGTGAAAACGAGGCCCCTGGCACGCTGAAAAGGTGCGCCGAAACGCTGGGAGCGTCAAGGGATTCGGTTATTATCCCGCCTTTGCCGCAACCCCCGCGAACGCGACGGCATTTGCCGCAAAACCGTTTCAAACCACCCCCGTCAAACGACCCAGCAAGAGGGCGACGGCGTGCCGACGCGCATGCCGTGCTCCAGAGGATTCCACAATGTTTGGAGCTTTCCGTCGGTACTTTTCTACCGACCTCGCGATCGACCTCGGCACCGCCAACACCCTGATCTTTGCTCGCAACAAGGGCATCGTCCTGGACGAGCCCTCGGTTGTCGCCATCCGCCATGAAGGCGGTCCGCACGGCAAGAAGGTGATCCAGGCCGTGGGTCGCGAAGCCAAGGCCATGCTCGGCAAGGTGCCCGGGAACATCGAAGCCATCCGTCCCATGAAGGACGGCGTGATCGCCGATTTCGTGATCACCGAGCAGATGATCAAGCAGTTCATCAAGATGGTGCACCCGCGTTCGCTGCTCACGCCCAGCCCGCGCATCATCATCTGCGTACCCTGCGGTTCCACCCAGGTCGAGCGCCGCGCCATCAAGGACGCGGCCGAAGCGGCAGGCGCGACCTCGGTCTACCTCATCGAAGAACCCATGGCCGCCGCGATCGGTGCCGGCCTGCCGGTTTCCGAAGCCAGCGGCTCGATGGTTGTCGACATCGGCGGCGGCACGACCGAAGTCGGCGTGATCTCGCTGGGCGGCATGGTCTACAAGGGCAGCGTCCGCGTCGGCGGCGACCGCTTCGACGAGGCCATCATCAACTACATCCGCCGCAACTACGGCATGCTGATCGGCGAACCGACGGCCGAAGTCATCAAGAAGAGCATCGGCTCCGCTTTCCCGGGCTCCGAAGTCAAGGAAATGGAAGTCAAGGGCCGCAACCTGAGCGAAGGCGTGCCGCGCAGCTTCACCATCAGCAGCAACGAAGTGCTGGAAGCGCTGACCGACCCGCTCAACAACATCGTGTCCGCCGTCAAGAACGCCCTCGAGCAAACACCTCCCGAACTGGGTGCCGACATTGCTGAACGCGGAATGATGCTCACCGGCGGCGGCGCGCTCTTGCGCGACCTCGACCGGCTGCTGGCCGAGGAAACCGGCCTGCCAGTGCTCGTGGCCGAAGATCCGCTGACTTGCGTGGTGCGAGGCTGCGGCATCGCGCTGGAGCGCATGGACCGGCTCGGAAGCATCTTTACCAGCGAATAATGCAGCTGTTGCGCAAATTGCCGGCCCGCGTCGTCTGCGCAGGGCCGGCTTTTTCAATTTAAGGCACTCCTCTCGTCATGCCGCTCGGGACGCTCGATCGCACCGCGCCACCCTTGTTCAACCAGGGGCCTTCGGCGCTCAGCAAGCTGATTTTCTTCAGCGCGCTCGCGCTGTTCCTGATGGTGGCTGACGCACGCTTCAACATCGTCCAGCCGGTGCGTACAGCGATCGGCGCGGTGCTCTATCCCATCCAGTGGCTCGCGCTGAAGCCGGTGCAGCTCATCGCGGGCGGCGGGCGCTATCTCGAAGATCTGCAAGCCGCGCAATCCAATGAGGCAGACGCGCGCAAGGCGCTCGCGCTGCAGTCCGAACGGGCGAGCCAGGCCGATACGCTCGCGAAGGAAAACGCCCGGCTGCGCGCGATGCTCGAACTGCGCCAGACGACCCAGACCCCCGGAAGGGTGGCCGAGGTGCTCTACGACACGGCCGACCCCTATACCCGCAAGCTTGTCATCGACCAGGGCCTCAACAGCGGCATCGCGGCCGGCTCGCCGGTGATCGACGAGAACGGCGTGCTCGGGCAGGTCACCCAGGTGCTGCCGTTCACGAGCGAGGTCACGCTCGTGATCGATCGCGACCTTTCCATCCCCGTGCAGAACACGCGCACCGGCGCCCGCAGCGTGGCTTTCGGCGATGCCAGCGCTCATGGCGCCGGGCTTGAATTGCGTTTCATCGCTGCGAATGCGGATATCCAGGAAGGCGACATCCTGACGACCAGCGGCGTCGACGGCGTCTATCCGCCCGGCTTGCCGGTCGCGAAGATCGATCGCATCGAGCGCCGCGCTGAATCCGCCTTCGCGCGCATCCACAGCGAGCCCTTGGGCCACGTGACGGCGGCGCGCTACGTGCTCGTACTGGCGCCGACCGGAACACCGCCCTTGCCGCGGCCCGCCCCATCTGCGCCCGCGGCGGCCGCCGCCAAGAAGAAGGCCGACAAGGCGGACGCCAAGGCAGATGCCAAGGCGGACAAGGGCGACAAGAAAGAGAGGCGCACCCGATGATCATGCGTCCCGGACAACAGCAGCTGCTGCTGCCCGTCAGCCCTTTCTTCATGTGGACGAGCCTCATCGTTGCGCTGTTGCTCAACATGGTGCCGGTCGGCCGAGCTGCGTGGACCCCCGACCTGCTGGCGCTGGTGATCGTGTTCTGGAGCGTCCATCAGCCCGCCCGCATCGGCATCGGTGCCGCCTTCGTGTTCGGCCTGCTGATGGATGTGCATCAGGCGGCCATGCTCGGCCAGCATGCGTTGTCATACACGACGCTCGGCTTCTTCGCGATCATGATCCACCGTCGGCTGCTGTGGTTTCCGGTGATCTCGCAGGCCTTGCAGGTGCTGCCATTGTTCGCGGTATCGCACCTCATCGAGCTTGCGATCCGGATGATCGGCGGCGGCGTGTTCCCCGGCTGGTCGCTGCTGATCGCCCCGGTCATCGAGGCGGCGCTGTGGCCGCTGGTGAGCCTCGCGCTGCTGGCGCCGCAGCGCCGAGCGCCGGAACCAGATGCCAATCGGCCACTCTAGATGAGGCCGCCCGAGCGCGTAAACGATGAGGTGAGCATTTGCTTCCATCGTTCGTCCCATCTAAGCTGACCCTGTCATGACCGAAATCCGCAATGTCGCCGCCGACCTCTCGCGCTTCAAGCGCCGGGTGATCGTGATCGGCCTCGTCGTCCTGACGTGTTTCGGACTGTTGTGCATGCGGCTGGTCTATCTGCAGGTCGTGCGCCATGAAGATCTCGCGGAGCAGGCCGAGAGCAATCGGACGGCCATCGTGCCCGTGGTACCGAATCGCGGCCTGATCCTGGATCGCAACGGGATCGTGCTGGCTTCGAACTATTCAGCCTATACGCTCGAAATCACGCCGTCGAAGGTCGACAGCCTCGAGGAAACCATCGACAGCCTTGCCGAAGTTCTCGAGATTTCTCCGCGCGATCGCCGTCGTTTCAAACGCCTGCGCGAGGATTCACGCAGTTTCGACTCCGTTCCGATCCGCACCCGGCTGAGCGACGAGGAAGTCGCCCGGTTCGCTGCGCAACGCTATCGCTTCCCCGGCGTCGAAATCAAGGCGCGGCTCTTCCGAAACTATCCAAACGGCGAACTGGCGAGCCACGTGCTCGGCTACATCGGCCGCATCAACCAAGCCGAGAAGGCGGCCATGGACGATTGGGAAGACGAGGACTTGGCCAACTACAAGGGCACGGAGTACATCGGCAAGCTCGGCATCGAGCAGAGCTACGAAAAGACGCTGCACGGTCAGACCGGTGTGGAACAGATGGAAACATCGGCCGGCGGCCGCGCAGTGCGTCGCCTTGCGGCGCACCCGGCCACGCCGGGCAATACCGTCATGCTCTCGATCGACATCAAGCTGCAGAAGCTGGTGGAGGAAATGTTCGGCGACCGGCGCGGCGCGCTTGTCGCGATCGATCCCAGGACGGGCGAGATCCTGGCCTTCGTGAGCAAGCCCACCTTCGATCCGAACCTTTTCGTCGAAGGCATCGATTCCGAAAGCTGGAAGGAACTCAGCGAGTCGATCGACAAGCCGCTGCTCAATCGCGCATTGCGAGGCACCTATCCGCCGGGCTCGACCTACAAGCCGTTCATGGCGCTGGCCGCACTGCAGACCGGCAAACGCGGACCGAGCGTGGTGGTTAACGACCCGGGGTATTTCAATTTCGGCGGACACCGGTTCGGCAGCCCCGAGGGCTATCTCGGCGGCGTCGACATGCGTCGTGCGATCCAGCTGTCGAGCAACATCTACTTCTATTCGCTAGCCAACGAAATGGGCGTGGACCTGATCCACGACTCGATGAAGCCGCTGGGCTTCGGCCAGATCACCGGCATCGACATCGGCGGCGAGGTGCGCGGCGTGTTGCCCAGCACCGAGTGGAAGCGCAATACCTACAAGCGCCCGGAGCAGAAGAAGTGGTACGCGGGCGAAACCATCTCGTTGGGCATCGGCCAGGGCTACAACGCCTTCACGATGTTGCAGTTGGCGCAGGCCACGTCGATCGTGGCCAACGGCGGCATGAAGCACAAACCGCATCTGGCGCTTGCCGTTCGGGACACGGTGACCGGACAGGTCAATCCCGTCGAGCAGCCGCCTGCCGAAAACCTTGGGCTGACGAGCGCCAATATCGGGGTGGTGCGCGACGGCCTGGTTGCCGTCGTGACTGCCGGCACTGCACGGGGTGTGTTTGCCGGCGCGGGCTACCAGGCCGCCGGCAAGACCGGTACCGCTCAGGCGATGACCCAGGCGCAGAACACCAAGTACAACGCCAAGGCTCTCGAAGAGCACCAGCGCGATCACGCGCTCTTCATGGCTTTTGCACCAGTGAACGATCCGAAGATCGCGGTGGCGGTCGTTGTCGAAAACGCGGGCTGGGGCGCTGGCGCCGCGGCGCCGATCGCGCGCCGCGTATTCGACTACTGGCTGATGAACCAGTATCCCAGCGAGGCCGACCTGGCCGCCATCCAGACGGGCAAGGCCGCTGCGCCGATCGGCAAGCCGCGCGTCGCCAGCGAAGTGGCCTGGCCTTCGGATGCAACGCCCGCAGCGGCGTCGGCTGCACCCTGAACGAAAACCCGCTGGCGCGCGGGCAGGGTCAGCGTAGAAAGGCGTCATACGCGGTCTTCAGGATCAGTGCGCCCACCACGACGATGAACACCTTCCGGACGAAGCCGGCCCCGTGCCTTATCGCGACGCGGGCGCCGATCACACTCCCGGCGACGTTCGCGACTGCCATCACCAGCCCATAGCGCCACAGCACGTGGCCCTTGAGCCCGAGGAGCAGCAGCGCGCCGAGGTTGGTCATGGTGTTGAGCAGCTTGGCCGACGCGGCGGCGTTCAGGAAATCGTAGCCCAGCCAGCGCACGAACAGGAACACGAAAAAGCTCCCGGTGCCGGGTCCGAAGAAGCCGTCGTATACCCCGAGCGCGAAGCCGATCAGCGCCGTCGCAGCAAGCTCTGCACGGCCGCTGAACTGCGGCGCATGGTGATGGCCCATGTCCTTGCGCGCGAGGGTGTAGACCAGCAGCACGACAAGGATGACTGGTAGCAGCTTTCGGAGGAAGTCGCCCGGCACCACGGTCACGCCCCACGCTCCGACCAGCGCGCCCGAAAAGGCGAGGGCGGCGGCGGGCAACAAGGTGCGCCAGCGCAGGCCGACGCGATGGTGGAACTGTGCGGTGGCGGCGGCGGTGCCCCAGACCGAGGCGCTCTTGTTGGTGCCCAGCAACGTCGCCGGTGCCGCGCCGGGAAGCACGCTGAACAGCACCGGCACCAGGATCAGTCCGCCTCCCCCTACGATCGAATCCACGAAGCCCGCGAACAGCGAAGCGAGGGTCAGCACCAGAATTTCCATGGGGAGAAATTGTCCCACCCGGTTTTTGCTATCGATCTTGTAGCAAGACCGTGTGAATTCAGGCCATGGTGCAGGCATGCCGCCGCAAAAAGAAAAGGCGCCGACCAGCGGCGCCTTGTTCAAAAAAACGGCATCTCGTGCGGATGCCTTTTGTCGATTGTTCTGATTCTTGGAAAGATGTCTCCTCGGTCCCCCGCGCAGCGGGCAGGCCCGTTTGCGAGTGCCGAGACTTTATTCGGCGCACCGCCGCAGTGCATCGGGGATTACCCGTCAAACTGCAACAACTGGAAACACGGAAGGGTCAAACTTCGGCTTCGCGCACCCAGGCGGCCGCCTTCTCCGCCATCATCAGGGTGGGGCTGTTGGTGTTGCCGCTGGTGATGGTCGGCATGGCGCCGGCGTCGACCACACGCAAGCCCGCGATGCCGCGCACGCGCAGGCGGGCGTCGAGCACCGCCATCGGGTCGTCGTCGCGGCCCATTTTCGTGGTGCCCACCGGGTGAAAGATGGTGGTCGCGATGTCGCCGGCGAGCCGCGCCAGTTCTTCGTCGCTCTGGTACTGCGCGCCCGGCTTCCATTCCTCGGGACTGTATTTCGCCAACGCGGGTTGCGATGCGATCCGGCGCGTCACCCGCAGCGAATCGGCCGCGACCTTGCGGTCTTCGTCGGTGCTCAGGTAGTTGGGCGCGATGGCCGGCGCATCCTCGAAGCGAGGGCTCTTGATACGCACGCTGCCGCGACTGGTCGGGTTGAGGTTGCAAACGCTCGCGGTGAAGGCCGGAAAGCTGTGCAGCGGCTCACCAAAGGCGTCGAGCGAAAGCGGCTGCACGTGATACTCGAGATTCGGCCATTCGTACGCTGGCGAGCTGCGCGTGAAGGCGCCGAGTTGCGAAGGCGCCATGCTCATCGGGCCACTGCGCTTGAAGAGATATTCCATCCCGATCTTCGCCTTGCCGTAGAGCGAAGAGGCCAGCACATTGAGGGTCGGCGCATTCTTGATCTTGTAGACCGCGCGGATCTGGAGGTGGTCCTGCAGATTCGCGCCAACGCCGGGTGCGTCGAGCATCACATCGATGCCATGCTGGCGCAGCAGGTCCACCGGCCCGACGCCCGAGAGTTGCAGGATCTGCGGCGAGCCGATGCTGCCGGCACAAAGGATCACTTCGCGCGTCGCATGGGCGATCACCATTTCGTTCCCGTCCCACACCTGCACGCCGGTACAGCGGCGGCTGCCGTCGGCGTGGGTTTCGAAGAGCAGGCGCGACACCTGCGCGCCCGTCCAGAGTTCGAAATTCGGGCGCCCATAGCAGGTCGGTCGCAGGAACGCCTTGGCGGTGTTCCAGCGCCAGCCGTCTTTCTGGTTGACCTGGAAGTACCCCACGCCTTCATTGCTGCCGCGGTTGAAATCGGTGCTGTGCGGCACGCCCGCCTGCACGGCGGCTTCGGCAAAAGCGTCGAGGATGTCCCAGCGCAGGCGCTGCTTCTCGACCCGCCACTCGCCGCCGGCGCCGTGAAGCTCGTCGGCGCCGAGGTAGTAGTCCTCGTGCTTCTTGAACGCAGGCAGCACATGGCTCCACCGCCATTCGTCGTCGCCCGTGATGCGCGCCCACTGGTCGTAGTCACGCGACTGGCCGCGCATGTAGATCATCCCGTTGATGCTCGAGGAACCGCCCAGCGTCTTGCCGCGCGGATAGCGCAGCGTGCGGCCATTGAGCCCAGCGTCCGGCTCGGTGCTGTAGAGCCAGTCGGTGCGCGGATTCCCGATGCAATACAAGTACCCGACCGGGATGTGGATCCAGTGGTAGTCGTCCCTTCGGCCGGCCTCTATGAGTAGCACGCGGCGTTGCTTGTTGGCGCTCAGGCGATTGGCCATCAGCGAGCCGGCGGTGCCGGCGCCGATGATGATGTAGTCGAAGGTGGTGTCACTCATGGCGTCCTGCTTGTCTCTGCTTGTTATTGGAAAAAATGGCACGGTCGGATGCGGCCGCCGCCGGGCCGCCCCAAGGCGAGCCGCGCCTCCCCCTCGGGGGGTGGCGAATTACACGCAGCGTAGCGGAGTGAAAAGCCGGGGGGCCGTCATCTAGCCGTCGGCATCACGAACTCGGCGCCCTTGCCGATGCTCTCCGGCCAGCGCTGCATGATCGACTTCTGCTTGGTATAGAAGCGCACGCCTTCTTCGCCATAGGCATGCATGTCGCCGAACAGGCTCTTCTTCCAGCCGCCGAAGCCGTGCCATGCCATCGGCACCGGGATCGGCACGTTGATGCCCACCATGCCCACCTGGATGCGCCGCGAGAATTCGCGCGCCACGTTGCCGTCGCGGGTGAAGCACGAGACGCCATTGCCGAACTCATGGTCGTTGATCAGGTCGACGGCTTCCTTCAGGTCGTGAACGCGCAGGCACGAAAGCACCGGGCCGAAGATCTCTTCCTTGTAGATGCGCATGTCGGGCGTGACGTTGTCGAACAGCGTGCCGCCCATCCAGAAGCCCTCGTCGCAGCCTTCGCCCGCGGCCTTGCCGCTGAAGCCGCGGCCGTCGACCACCAGCTTTGCGCCTTCCTTCTCGCCTTGCGCGATGTAGCCGGTGATGCGCTCGTGGGCCGCCCGCGTGACGATCGGGCCCATCTCCGCATCGAGCTCGGTGCCGTTCTTGACCTTCAGCGTCCGTGCGCGCTCGGCCAGCAGCGGCATGATCTTGTCGGCCACGTCACCCACCAGCACCGCGACGCTGATCGCCATGCAGCGCTCGCCGGCCGAGCCGTAGCCGGAGCCGATCAACGCGTCCACCGTCTGCTCGATGTCGGCATCGGGCATCACCACCAAGTGGTTCTTCGCGCCGCCGAGCGCCTGCACGCGCTTGCCGTGGCGCGCGCCGGTCTCGTAGATGTAGTTGGCGATCGGCGTCGAGCCGACGAAGCTGATGGCCCGGACGTCCGGATGCTCCAGCAGTGCGTCGACCGCCTCCTTGTCGCCCTGAATGACGTTGAACACACCGTCTGGCAGACCGGCTTCCTTGAGCAACTCGGCCATGCGCAGAGAGGGGCTCGGATCGGTCGGGCTGGGCTTCAGGATGAAGGTGTTGCCTGCGGCGATCGCCACCGGGAACATCCACATCGGGACCATCACCGGGAAATTGAATGGCGTGATACCCGCCACCACGCCGAGCGGCTGGCGCATCGTCCAGTTATCGATGCCGGTGGAAACCTGGTCGGTGTAGTCGCCCTTGAGAAGCTGCGGAATGCCGCACGCGAATTCAACGATGTCGATACCGCGCGTGACTTCGCCCTGAGCGTCGGTGAAGACCTTGCCGTGCTCGGCGGTGATCAGGTGGGCGAGTTCGTCGCGGTGCTTGTTGAGCAGTTCGAGAAACTTGAACATCACGCGCGCGCGCCGGATTGGCGGTGTGTCGGCCCACGCCGGGAATGCAGCCTGGGCGGCGGCCACCGCAGCATCGACATCGGCGCGGTTGGCGAGCGCGACACTGCCGGTCGCCATGCCGGTCGCGGGATTGAAGACATCCTGGTTGCGCGGGGATTGGGGGGTGACGACGCGGCCGCCGATGTAATGATGGATCGGGGTCTTGCTCATCTGCATGGCGTTCTCCTACCGGCGCCGGGCCGGTTGATTGCGGGAATGGGTCATCGAATGAAATCGACTCAACCGGCGATTGTGGCAAACGCTTGCGCAATGCGCGACTTCCCGCGTCGATGCGCGTTGGCCCCGAGGCTTGGCGCAGACGCACCCGGTTACGATGCTGCGTTGTCCGTCCCTGCCGTCCCTGTCCACCACAACATGCCGTCCGAGTCCCTGTCGCCCGCCGCAGCGCAAGATGCCGAGAGCATCCGGCCGCGCGTCGAGGAGCGCCAGCAGGACGGCGGCAACTGGGCCATCGCCAGCGGACGCTGGACGGCGCTCGCCATGTCGTCGCGGCGGACCTGGGACGCGCTGTCCAGCAATCTCGCCGGCTTGCCAGCGAGCGACGACAGATCATGGGATCTGCGACCCATCGAACAGCTCGACCACATCGGCGCCCAATTGCTCTGGAACCATTGGCGGCAGGCATGGCCGGCCAACGTCGAGATGGACTCGCAGCACAAGGCCGTGCTGGACCAGGTCGCCTTGTACACATGCAGCGCGCCGACCGAACCAAGGCTGAAGCCGGCCGACCGATTCAAGGCCTTTGCGCACAACGGTCCCCGCATGATGTTCGTGGCGCGCGATTTCCTGCGCCTCATCGGGCAGCTGACGCTCGACATCGGCAAGCTGATCCGCGCACCGCACCGTGGCCCCTGGCGCGATTTCTCGGGGCAGATCTATCAGTTCGGCACGACGGCATTGCCCATCACCGCGCTGGTGGGCCTGCTGATCGGCGTGGTGCTGGCGTACCTGACATCCCAGCAATTGCGGCAATACGGGGCGGAGACCTTCATCGTCAACATCCTCGGCTTGTCCTTGATTCGTGAACTCGGGCCCGTGCTGGCTGCAGTGCTGATCGCCGGTCGTTCCGGCTCGGCCATCACCGCGCAGATCGGCGTCATGCGAGTGACCGAAGAACTCGACGCCATGCGCGTGATGGGCATTCCGCACGGCTTCAGGCTCGTGATGCCCCGCGTGTTGGCGCTGGCGATCGCGATGCCGCTCATCAGCATGTGGACGTCGATGGCGGCGCTGTTCGGCGGCATGATCGCTGCCGATCTCTCGCTCGACATCTCGCCGGCGTATTTCATGTCGGCGCTGCCGCGCGCGGTGCCGATGTCGAACCTCTGGCTGGCGATGTCCAAGTCGGCGGTGTTCGGCATCCTCATCGCGCTGATCGGCTGCTATTTCGGGATGAAAGTGAAGCCCAACACGGAGAGCCTCGGCCGAGGCACCACGTCTTCGGTGGTGACGTCCATCACCGTCGTGATCCTTGTCGACGCGTTGTTCGCCGTGCTTTTCAAAGGCGTGGGGTTCCGCTGATGACTGACGCTTCGACCAGCAACGCATCGTCTGTGGTGGAAATCCGCAAGCTCTGGACCGTGTTCAAGTCTCCGGAAGGCGAACAGGTCGTGCACCGCGATCTCGATCTCACGATCATGCGCGGAGAGGTCCTGTCGCTCGTGGGCGGATCAGGCACCGGCAAGACAGTGCTGCTGCGCCAGATTCTCGGGCTCGAGCATCCGACGAAGGGAGAGGTCACCGTGCTTGGCCGGCCGCCGGGGCAACTCGGCGCGAAAGGCGCCGCCAACGTCGGCATGCTGTTTCAGCATGGGGCGCTGTTCTCTGCATTCAGCGTTCTCGACAACATCGCGTTCCCGCTTCGTGAGCTGAAGTTGCTGCCCCACGATCTCATCCGCGATGCCGCGTTGGTCAAGATGCAGATGGTCGGCCTGGATCCGAAGCACGCCTCCAAGAGCCCCTCCGATCTGTCGGGCGGGATGATCAAGCGCGTGGCGCTGGCGCGCGCGCTGATCATGGATCCGCCGCTGCTGCTTCTCGACGAACCCACGGCCGGCCTGGACCCCGAGGGTGCCGACGGCTTCTGCGATTTGCTGCTCGGCCTGCATCGCGAACTTGGACTCACGGTGGTGATGGTCACGCACGATCTCGACACGCTCTTCGAGTTGAGCACGCGCATTGCGGTGCTGGCGGACCAGAAGGTCATTGTCGCGGGTACGGCGCGCGACGTGATCGCCTACCCGCATCCGTTCATCCACGAATATTTTCTCGGCGGCCGTGGCCAGCGCGCGATGGAAGCGCTGCATGACCACTCCGCGCCGGTGCCGCTCACGGGCTGGCACGGCGCAGGGCCGGCCCCAACCATCGAAAGGTAGCTGCCATGGAAAACAAGGCCCATGCCCTCGCCGCCGGCGCCTTCGTGCTCGGCCTGGTCGCCGTGCTCGTCGCATTGGTGGTCTGGCTCACGCGCGATGAAACTGTGCGCAACATCTACGAACTGTCGACGCGCGATGCCGTCAGCGGTCTGCAGCCACAGGCGATGGTGCGCTACCGCGGCATCGCTGTCGGCAAGGTCGCATCGATCGACTTCGACCCGAAGGTCAAGGGCAATGTGCGCGTGCGCATCACCGTCGACGAACGCGTGCCGCTGACGACCTCGACCTTTGCCACCCTGAGCTACCAGGGCGTGACCGGGCTGGCTTTCATTGCGCTCGACGACAAGGGCGAGTCCCAGGTGGCTCTGGTGCCAGACAACGACAACCCGCCGCGCATCCCGCTCAAGCCGTCATTGCTCGCGCAGTTGCAGGATCGTGGCGAAGCGATCGTCGGCAAGGTCGAGGAAGCCACGAGCCGCATCAACACGCTGCTTGGCAACGAGAACCAGAAGCGCATCGCGGACGCACTGGAAAGCATCTCGCTGGCCGCGGCCAGTGCCAACCAGCTCACTCGCTCGCTGGACAACACGGTGAAGACGGGCCTGAACCCCGCGCTGAAGGCGCTGCCGCCGTTGGTGGATCGGACCAAGGACACCATGGTCTCGGTCAAGACTGCGGCGGGCGATGTTTCGCGCGTGGCCAAGAATCTCAATACCACCGTAGGCCGCCTCAATGCGGTGGACGGCCCGATCGATCGACTGGGGGACGGCACCAAAGCCTTGTCGCAGGCCGTAGATTCTTTCAACAATGCCACCCTGCCGCGGGTGAATCGCGTGGCCGACGACACTTCGCGCGCTGTGCGCCGCCTCGGACGCGCGGCCGACAACATCAACGACAACCCGCAGTCGCTGCTGTTCGGCAGTGGCGGCGTGGTCGCTGGACCGGGCGAGCCCGGCTTCACTTCGCCGTCTGCCTCCTCCGCTCGTCCTTGAAATCATCATCATGACCATGCACGAAGCTTTGAAGAACGCCGCAGCCGGAGCCGGGCGGATTCGCCTGTTGGCCATGGGTGGCCTTGCAGCCATGCTGTTGATGGCGGGTTGCGGCGCGTTGCCCGACAAGCCCGTTCGCTCGACGCTCTATGACTTCGGTCCCGGGCCCGTGATGGCGACCTCCACGCCTGCCGCCGCTGCCGCGCCATCGCTGCCGCCGATCGCGCTGGCCGATATCGACGCCACCTCCCGCCTCGATGGCAACCAGATCGTCTACCGTCTCGGCTATGCCGATGCGAACGAAGTGCGGCCCTACGGTCAATCGCGTTGGAGCCAGCCGCCGGCCCAGTTGCTGCGCCAGCGTCTGCGCGAGGCGCTGGCCCAGAGCCGGACGGTGCTCGGCCCGGAGGAGAGCGCCGCGATCGCCCGCGCCCAAGGCCGGGTGCCCGACACGCTGCGCGTCTCGCTGGAGGAGTTCAGCCACTTCTTCGAATCGCCGGACAAGAGCGTCGGCCTGGTTCGCGTGAATGCCACCCTCATTCGGAGCAATCCTGGCGGGGATCGTGTCCTCGCGCAGCGCAGTTTCACGGCGCAGAGACCCGCACCGAGCAACGACGCGCCGGGTGGCGTGAAAGCGCTGGCCGCCGCCAGCGATGCCGTGGTCGCCGATCTGGTCGCCTGGGTGGGGCAGGCGCGCTGACGTTCGCCGAGGCGGCCACATGCAACGCATCGGCCTCATCTCAGACACGCACGGTCTGCTCAGGCCTGAAGCGCTGGCGTTCCTGCGCGGCTGCGATCACATCGTCCACGGAGGCGATATCGGTGAACAAAGAATCCTCGATGAGTTGACCGCCATTGCGCCGGTGACCGCGGTACGCGGCAACAATGACGTGGCGTTCTGGGCGCAGGACGTGCCGGATACGGCGTTGATCGAACTCGGCGGCGTGCGGCTCTATGCCATCCACGATCTGGCGCAGTTGGACATCGATCCAGTCGCTGCCGGCGTGCGCGTCATCGTGTCCGGCCATTCGCACCGGCCGGTTGCGCAGGAGAGGGACGGCGTCCTCTACATCAATCCCGGCAGTGCCGGACCGAGGCGATTCAAGCTGCCGATTTCCGCAGCCGAACTTCTGCTGGAGGGCGGCGCAGTCACTCCGCGAATCGTCGAATTGCTGGAGAGGTAACGCGACGGGTCAAAGCGTCCGACGAAGCACCGGGAAAAGCGTGCTGAGTCCCACCGACATGACTTCGACTGCAAGCGCCGCGAGGATCAGGCCCATCAAACGTGTCATCACGTTGATGCCGGTCTTGCCGAGCACGCGCGCGATCGGCTCTGCGAGCGAGAAAGTGACGCCGGTCGCGACGCCGACCACCACGCCATAGCCGACCAGGATCGCAAGCTCCCAGACGTGCTGTGCTCTTTCGGCAAAGATGACCACCGTCGACATCGTCGCGGGCCCGGTCAGGAGCGGGATGGTCAGCGGCACCACCGCGATCGAGGCGCCCAGTGAGGCTTTCACCTCGGCCGCGCGGATCTCTTCGGAATTGGACTTCGATTCAGCCGGCTGGGCGTTGAGCATGCTCAGCGAACTCATCAGCAGCAACATGCCCCCGCCAACCTGGAAGCTCGCGATCGAGATGCCGAAGAACGAAAGCAGCTGCAGCCCCAGCAGTGCGCTGACTGCGATCACCACGAAAGCACTGAAGGCCGACACCCAGGCCGTGCGCCTGCGCTGGAGCTCGGTGCAGCCTTGCGTGTAGTGAATGAAGAACGGCACGATCGCCAGAGGATTCACGATGGCAAGCAGCGTGATCAGCGGCTTGACGAGGTCCATCGTCGGGCTGGCCATCTAGCGTCCACCCGTTACGTCAAGGAATGTCGCCGTGACGTAGCTCGCCTCCGCTGAAAGCAGCCACACGATTCCGTTGGCGACTTCCTCCGCGCTGCCGGTGCGCTTCATGGGCACGGTCGGCGCGAGTTGCGCGGCGCGATCGGGAAGTCCGCCGGATGCATGGATCTCGGTGTCGATCAGCCCTGGGCGCACCGCATTGACGCGAATGCCCTCGTCAGCGACTTCCTTGGCCAAACCGACGGTGAAGCTGTCGATCGCACCCTTGCTCGCGGCATAGTCGACGTACTGTCCCGGCGACCCAAGCCGCGCCGCGGCGCTGGAGAGATTGACGATGGCGCCGCCGCTCCCGCCGTACCGGGTGCTCATGCGCCTGACGGCCTCGCGCGCGCAGATGAAGCTGCCGATCACGTTGATGCGCAGCATGCGCTCGAGGCGCTCGACCGACATCTCGTCGACCCGCGCCTGCACGTCGACCACGCCGGCGTTGTTGACCAGCGCGGTGAGGCTGCCGAGCTTGGCGTCGACCTTCTCGAACATTGCGCGTACCTGTGCTTCATCGCCGACATCAGCCTGCACAGTGATCGCGGTCCCGCCGCCGGCGCGGATGGCGCGCACCACCTCGTCGGCAGCCAGCGAGTTGCGGGTGTAGTTGACTGCGACCGCGTAGCCGCGCTGTGCCGCCAGCAAGGCTGTCGCGGCACCGATCCCGCGGCTGCCGCCGGTGATCAGGAGCACTTGGTTCAAATCCCACCTCCTGCACGGAAGCCGTGCGTCAGTTAAAAACGTCCGCACGGATTACACACCGAGGAGACCCCCGTGAGCCGCAGCATCGACTACTACTTCACGCCGCAAAGCCCCTGGACCTACCTTGGGCATGCGCGATTTGCCGCCATCGCGAAGTCCTGCAACGCCGATGTGCGCGTTCGACCCATTGACGTTGGCGCCGTTTTTCCGGTTTCCGGCGGCCTGCCGCTCGGCAAGCGCGCGCCCCAGCGGCAAGCCTATCGGCTGGTCGAACTGGCGCGCTTTTCGCGCCATCTCGACATTCCGCTGAACGTCAAGCCGAAGTTCTTTCCGGTCGCCAGCGATGATGCGGCGCGGCTCATCATCGCGGTCGACCTCCATGACGGCACCGAAGTCGCCTTGAAGCTCTGCAGTGCGGTGTTCGCCGCCGTGTGGGTGCAGGAGCGCAACATCGCCGATCCCAAGGTGCTGGAAGCGCTGGTTGCAGAATGCGGGCTCTCGCCGCGACGGGTCGAGCAGTCGCTCAGCCAGGCGGTGCAGGAACGCTACGAGGACTACACGCAGCAGGCCATCGATGCCAAGGTGTTCGGCGCCCCGAGCTACGTGATCGACGGCGAAATCTTCTGGGGCCAGGATCGCCTGGATTTCGTCGAGCGCGCACTGAGCCAATAACCATCAACCAAAGGAGCATGACCATGGGTCAATTCATCGAACTCACCGCCAAAGACGGCTTCAAATTTCCCGCGTACGTCGCGGAGCCGTCTGGCAAGCCGAAGGGCGCCGTGGTGGTCGTTCAGGAAATCTTCGGCGTCAATTCGCACATCCGTTCGGTGGCGGACGGCTATGCGGCCGACGGCTATCTCGCCGTCGCGCCGGCGACCTTCCACCGTGTGAAGCAGGGCGTGGAGCTTGGTTACACCGAAGACGACATGAAGGCCGGCTTCGCGTTGAAGACCGCGGTTGAAGCGCTGCCGGCACCCGGCGTGCTGCAGGATCTGCAGGCGGCCGTCGACTACGCAGCCAAGGCCGGCAAGGTCGGCATCGTGGGTTATTGCTGGGGCGGGCTGCTGACGTGGCGCGCCGCCGCGAAGGTGTCCGGCCTCGCTGCCGCGGCGCCTTACTACGGCGGCGGCATGACGACGCCGGAGGAGACCGCGCTCCAGCCGAAGGTGCCGGTGCTCGTGCACTTCGGCAACAACGACCATTGGATTCCGCTCGACACTGTCGAGACCTTCAAGAAGGCACATCCCGAGGTCGAGGTCCATGTCTACGAATGCGGCCACGGGTTCAATTGCGACCAGCGCGGCTCCTACAACGCCGAAGCTGCCAAGCTTGCACGGCAGCGCACGATCGGCTTCTTTGGCAAGCATCTCGCTGCCTGACCAGGCAGGATCGAGGCTCAGTTCGGCAACTTCGCCGCACCGCGGCCGCGGGGGGCAATGCGCCTCGCCGGCTCGATCGGCGGCTCTGACTTCCGTATCCGCATCTCCAGAAAGTCGAGCAACGCGCGCAGCGCCGCACTGTTGTGGCGGCGCTGCGTATAAGCCGCATACAGCCAGAGATCGGTTGGCATGTATTCCTTCAGAACCGGCACGAGCGCACCGCGCTCGATGTGCGGCTGAGCCATCGACATCGGAACGCATACGGCGCCGAGTCCAGTGAGCGCGATGGCGGTCAGCATGGCGGTGTCGTTGGCATCCATCCGGCTGGTCACGGGCACACTGTACGGTTTGCCATCGACTTCGAACGGCAGGCTCGGCGTGCTGCCCAGAAGCGAGTAGGTCAGGACGTCGTGCCTGCGCATGTCATCAGGCTTCCTGGGCAGGCCGCGCTTGGCCCAATAGCTTGGTGTGGCGCAGAGCGCCAGATCCATCATCCGCAATCGCCGAACAATCAGGTTTTCGTCGCGGATGCGCCCCAGGCGCAGCGCAATGTCCACACCTTCCTCGACCAGGTCGATGACGCGGTTGCTCATGTGCAGGCTGACGTGCACATCCGGATAGATCGCCATGAACTCGCCGAGGATGTCGGGAAACGTACTCTGCGCAAGGCCCTGAGGCGCGGTGATCCGCAACCGTCCCCGCGGGTGCCCTGCATGCTCCTGCAGTTCGCTCTGCGTGAGCTCGATCATCTCCATCAGCGGCGTACTGCGCTCGAGCAGGAGGTGGCCGGCGTCGGTCAGGCTGACCGAGCGTGTCGAGCGATTGAGCAGTCGCACGCCGAAGCGCTCTTCAAGATGCGCAACGTATTTGCTGACGTTGGCCTTCGACATGCCGAGCGCGGCCGCCGCGCGGGAAAAGCTGCCTCGCGAGGCAACTTCGCGAAAAGTTCTGAGCAAGTCAAGACCGTCCATTCGAATCTCATTGTTTCTGATTGATGAACACCGTGGTTCATTTTCATAGGGTTTATACCTATGAATTCGCCTTAAGCTCCATCCCCACAGAACAACCATGAAGGACCATTGAAAATGAACGCCTCGAAGATCATCGCCGCAGCCGCTCTCTCGATTCTCGCCGCCGCTGGCGCGCAAGCCGAAACCTACGAAGGCGTGCACGCGCCCGTGTCGGCCAACAGCCGCGCCGACGTGAATGCGCAAGCCGTGGCCGCAGCCCGCGGCGACAACCCGTACGCTGAAGCTTCCTCGTCGCGCGCTGCGCCCGCCCTGACCGCTTCAGCCGACCGCTCGGTCATTCGCGCTCAAGCTGTTGCCACCGCCCACGAGGCGAACCAGAACCTGGATCGCAAGGCCTTCGTGAACAGCGTGATCCCGTCGCAGTACAAGATCGTGCGTCCGGTGACGCAACAAGCCGGCCTCTGATTCTGGCCGCCAAGGAGGCCGGGTCGCGCTAGAGCGCGCCCCGGCCTTTTTCATGAGCTTCTGCACTTCGCCGGGTCATTGTTTCGATCCAGGAAACGCGGTGTCTCTTTTCTCAGTGTTTTCCCCAGGGTGTTTCACCGGAAACTTCGGCGCACAGGCCAGCGACAGCGAGCCTGGTTCAAAAAAACTCCGACGAATCAAAGGAACTGAAATGAAGACCTCGTACATCCTCGCCGCTGCCGCACTCTCGATCCTCGCCGCTGCCGGCGCTCAGGCCGAAACGTACCAAGGCGTGCAAACCAACGTCTCGGCCAAGAGCCGCGACGAAGTCGGCGCTGAAGCCGTTCGCACCGCTGCCGCCGCTGACCAGAACATCCCGCGCGGTTCGCGTGGCGCCGAGGCGTTCAAGGCCGTCGCCGATTCGGCAACGGTGCGCGCACAAGCCGTCGCCACCGCGAGCGCTCCGGACCAGAACGTGTCGGCTGGTTCGCGCGTCAACAGCCGCGTGATCTCGACGATGAACAATCCCGCTGAAACACGCGTTCAGGCACAGAAGGAAGGCGCGGCGACGGCCAAGTAATCTGGCTGTCTGCTGAGCAGGCCAAACGAAAGCCGGACGGCGCGTGAGCGCTGTCCGGCTTTTTCAATGGGCGGTTATCGCGTGCGCGCAAGGTAGCGCTTGCGCCAGAACACGACGACCAGTGCCACCGCGATCAGGCCCATGGATGCCATGGCGATCCAGAACCCGTCGGCCTTGTGAACGAGCGGAATGAACTCGAAGTTCATTCCAAAGATACCGGCGATGAGATTGAGCGGCAGGAAAACAGCCGTCAGTACCGTGAGGACACGCATGATGTCGTTCGCGCGGTGGCTCTGAACGCTGAAATGCATTTGCACGGCCGTCTCGGCGTTCTGCTCGAGGCGACGGACGTGGTGGACCACACGCTCGATGTGTTCGAGCACGTCGCGGCTGCGGATCATGACGAGTTCGCGCTCGCGCTGTTCCGAGGCGCCCGTCGATGCCGGCAAGGTTTCGAGGGCGTCGATCCAATCCTGGATGCAGGCGCGCTGGTCTTCACAGATTTCGTCCAGATGATGCAGTGACTGCCGCGCGTCCATCAACGCGCTCCAGTTCGTGAAGCGGCTCTTGGGATCGATCAATTCGGACTGCCAATGGTCCAACTGCCGGGTCAATTCGCGCCGAAGGTCTAGGTAAGCATCGACGATCTGATTGATGACGCGAAGCATCAGGTCCGCAGGGCTCGCCGGAATGCGCGCGGAGACCGCCCGGACGTCCAAGGCGGGAACCGCGGCGCGGCCGTTGTCGTCTGGCGAGGCGGCCAACAACAGCTTGGAGCAAAAGGCGTCGCGGATCGCCGCGTCCTCAGGGTGAACGGACAGCAGGGCGCGATCGAACACGGCAAAGCCCACGGGCCGGGTGTCTACGCGCCGCAGAACGGTCGGGCCGCCTCGCGATAGCGTGAGTTCGCCGCCTTTTGGCGTCGGATCGTTGCCATTGGAGGCCGCAAGCCTGCGAAACACCAGGAGGTCGTACAGCGACGTGTAGTCGTAGCGCGAAGGAAGCTGGTCGTTGAGCAGGTCACTCACATGGAGATCGACAAGGTGCGTGTTGCAGAGCGCTTGCAGGACGTCCTGCACTTGTCGCAGCGAGGCGCGAAACTCGTCCCGAGTCAACGACAGCCACACGTAGCCTTGCTCGGATGCGCCCGGCGCGGCCATCGGCGCAAGCGCGTCGTGTTCGCTGATTTGCGTGCCGTTGATCTTGAAGATGCGCATCTGGGGCGGCTGTTTGGGTTGCTTCTCAACCCTGCTTCAGCAGCCGTGCGGCATCGAGCGCGAAGTAAGTGAGTACACCGTCGGCGCCGGCACGCTTGAAGGCGAGCAGGCTCTCGAGCATCACGCTGTCGTGGTCGAGCCAGCCGTTCTGCGTCGCCGCCTTGAGCATCGCGTACTCGCCGCTGACTTGATAGGCGAATGTCGGCACGTGGAACTCGTCCTTCACGCGCCGCACGATATCGAGGTAGGGCATGCCGGGCTTGACCATCACCATGTCGGCGCCTTCGGCGATGTCGATGGCGACTTCGCGCAGCGCTTCGTCGCTATTGCCCGGGTCCATCTGATAGACCTTCTTGTTGCTCTTGCCGAGGTTGGCGGCCGAGCCGACTGCATCCCGGAAGGGCCCGTAGAAGGCGCTGGCGTACTTTGCGCTGTAGGCCATGATCCGCGTGTGAATGTCGCCTCGCGATTCGAGCGCATTGCGGATCGCGCCGATCCGGCCGTCCATCATGTCGCTCGGCGCCACAATGTCCACGCCGGACTGGGACTGAGTGAGTGCCTGCTTGACCAAGACTTCCACGGTGGGATCGTTGAGGATGTAGCCGGTGTCGTCGAGCAGGCCGTCCTGTCCGTGGCTGGTGTAGGGGTCGAGCGCGACGTCGGTCATGACGCCCAGTTCGGGAAACCTCGACTTGAGCGCGGCCACCACGCGCGGAATCAGCCCATCGGGATTGCACGCCTCGTCGCCCGCTGGGGTTTTCAGGCTCGCGTCGATGACCGGGAAGAGGGCCATCACCGGGATACCGAGCGTGACGCATTCTTCGGCGACTGGCAGCAAGGCGTCCAAGGTCAGACGTTCCACGCCCGGCATCGAGGGAACCGGGTCTCGACGCTTCTCTCCTTCTTGCACGAAAACGGGATAAATAAGGTCGTATGGCGAGAGCACGTGCTCACGTACCAGATTGCGGGTAAAGGCATCCCGACGAAGACGGCGCGGACGGCCGGCGGGAAATGGGGCGTGGAGAGTCATGTCGAAAATTGTGCCCCAAGACACCGAAATAGCCTTTCGGCACCTCTACGTAGGCCTTCCAAAACGAAAACGAGCCAAAACTGACTCTTCATGTTGCGTTTCCAGACCGAAAGGTCAAAAAAAGTCACCGCCGGCTTGATAGGTTGTTTTGCCTTTGTTAAATTCTGTCTTGGGCGGCTTGCCGCTCCCCGCTTTTCCTCCCTGAGCGGGTGCCTTGATGTGTGACAGCAAAAGGGCTTCCCAGCCCGGCGTTTTTGGCGCCGGGCTTTTTTTTGCCCGAAATTCGGATGAGTTCGCCCGGGACTATTCGGAGTGCGCCACTACACTGCGGCACCATGCTCTGGGTCAAATCGCTGCACATCGTGTTCATTACCAGTTGGTTTGCGGGGCTGTTCTATCTGCCGCGAATCTTCGTCAATCTGGCAATGACCGCCCCGGAGTCTGTCGCCGAGCGTGCGCGACTTTTGTTGATGGCGCGCAAGCTTTTCCGCTTCACCACCTTCCTTGCCATTCCAGCGGTGGGGTTTGGTGCATGGCTATGGCTCGGTTACGGCATCGGCCGGGGGCCGGGCAACGGTTGGATGCATGCGAAGCTTGCGCTGGTGCTCCTCGTCATCGGCTATCACCACGGCTGCGGCGTGCTCTTGCGCCGCTTTGTCGCGGGCGACGACAGGCGCAGCCACCGCTGGTACCGGTGGTTCAATGAACTACCGGTTGTCCTTTTGCTCGGAATCGTGGTGCTGGTCGTCGTCAAACCCTTCTGAGCGCTGTGGCAACGCAGCACAAGTCCGTCGCGCTTCCGCTGACATTGGCGTATGCGGTTCTCATCGTCTACGCGAGTCTTTACCCTTTCGCGGAGTGGCGCGACCAGGGGATCGCACCCTGGGCCTACCTCGCCGCGCCGTGGCCGAGATACTGGACGGCTTTCGACCTCGGGATCAACGTTGTCGGTTACTTGCCGTTCGGCTTCCTGGCCGCGATTGCCATTCTGCGCACACGGCCCGCAACGGGTGGCGTCCGGGCCGTGCTTCGCGCCACGGCTGCCGGAGCGGCGATTTCCTTCGCGATGGAGACTTTGCAAAGCTATCTGCCGGCGCGCATTCCCTCCAATGTCGACTTGGGCCTGAACACTGTCGGAGCGCTGATTGGCGCAGTGCTCGCGGCGGCGTTCGAGCACTTCGGCGTGGTGGCGCACTGGCATCGAACCCGTTCCAACTGGTTTGTGGAGGAGTCTCGCGGAGGACTTGTCCTGCTCGCGCTTTGGCCGCCGGCGTTGCTGTTTCCGGCCGCAGTCACCTTCGGGCTCGGGCAAGTGTTCGAGCGCCTCGAAAACGCGATCTCGGAATGGCTGGTCGACACGCCATTCATCGATTGGTTGCCCGTTCGCCAGTTCGAACTCGAGCCGTTGGTGCCAGGCGTCGAGATGCTGTGCGTCATGCTGGGTGCATTGGTGCCCTGCCTGCTCGGCTTTCTGGTCACGCGCTCCATCGTGCGGCGTGCAATCCTGCTACCGCTGACGCTTTTGGTCGGCATCGCGACGACGGCGTTGTCGGCTGCGTTGAGTTATGGCCCGACGCATGCCTGGGCCTGGCTGGGTCTTCCCGTCCAGATCGGCATCGCGGCAGCACTGTTCGTTGGCGTCCTCCTCATGCCTTCGCAGCGACGTTTGTGTGCGGCACTCCTGCTCGTTGCGCTGGTGGTGCATCTGAGTCTGCTGAATCAGGCCCCGGAAAGCGCCTACTTTGCCCAGACGCTCGCAACCTGGGAGCAGGGGCGATTCATCCGATTCCATGGACTGGCCCAATGGCTGGGATGGATCTGGCCATTCGGCACGATCGGCTATGTACTGGTGGTGTTGTCGAGTCGCTCCCGTGGCGCCACCTGACGCAACCGATGTTGCCCGCGTGTATGCATCGCGACTGCGGCGCTCCCTAAAATGACACGATGTCCAGCCCAAGCACCCCCGATTCGAAGAGTTACTACGGCCGCCACATTTTCTTCTGCCTGAATGAACGCAAGAACGGCGAAGACTCATGCTCCAAGCACAACGCGCAGGAGGGCTTCGATCGCTGCAAATCGCGCGTCAAGGAGGCGGGGCTGGCCGGGCCGGGCAAGGTTCGCGTCAACAAGGCCGGTTGTCTGGACCGGTGCGCGGGCGGCCCGGTCGCCGTGGTTTATCCGGAAGCTGTCTGGTACACCTTCGTCGACAAGGACGATGTCGACGAAATCGTCGAATCGCACCTGAAGAACGGCGAGGTGGTCGAGCGCCTGCTGCTCCCGCCCGATGTAGGACGCTGAGCGTCAATCATGAATTCACACACGGAAAAACTTCAGATCAAAGGCGCTGCCGGCGCCATCGAAGTGCTGCGTGATCCAGCGGCCGAAGGATCCCCGCCGCTTGGTGTGGCGGTCATCGCGCATCCGCATCCGCTATTCGGCGGCACGATGGACAACAAGGTGGTCCAGACGCTCGCTCGCGCCTTCGTCGCCTGCGGGTGGACCGCTGTGCGATTCAACTTCCGCGGCGTCGGCGCCAGCGAGGGTGTCCACGATGAGGGGCGCGGCGAATGCGAGGACATGCTCTCCGTGATCGAGCAATTGGCGCCCGATGGACCTTTGGCCGTTGCTGGCTTCTCATTCGGTGCCTTTGTTGCGAGTCACGCCATCGAACGGCTCTCGGCATCTCGGGATATTCGGCAGATTGTCCTCGTCGGTACCGCTGCAGCGCGCTTTTCGGTTGCGAACTTGCCATCATCGGATTGGCATGAACGCGCGCTCGTCGTTCACGGTGAGCAGGATGACACCGTGCCGCTCTCGGCGGTCATGGACTGGGCGCGGCCCCAGTCACTTCCCGTCACAGTCGTTCCCGGAGGCGGACATTTCTTTCACGGACAATTGCCGCTGCTCAAGAATCTTGTCGCCCGCCACCTCCGCGCGGGCTAGCCTTTTCCGGTCTTTGCATCCCCATGAATCGTTTGACTAAGGCGCTGCGCGCGTTCGCAGTAGCTGCTGCCGCTTCCCTTTGTCTCACAGTTGGTGCGCAAGTGCCCGCACCCCCAGAGGTGGCTGCGCGCAGCTTCTTGTTGCTCGACGTAACGGCCAACCAGATGTTGGCGCAAAAGGACATCGATAGCCCGGTCGAGCCGGCTTCGCTCACCAAGCTGATGTCGGCGTACCTCGTCTTCGACGCACTGAAGGCCAAGAAGATCACCCTTGAACAGACCTTGCCGGTCAGCACGCGTGCGTGGAAGATGCCTGGGTCGCGGATGTTCATCGATCCGAAGATGCAAGTGCCGGTCGAAGACCTGATCAAGGGTTTGATCGTGCAGTCGGGTAACGACGCCACCATCGTGCTGGCCGAAGCGGTGGGCGGAACCGTCGAGCATTTCGTGGAACTCATGAACGAGCAGGCCAAGGCGCTCGGTCTCAAGAACACCACCTACAAGAATCCCGAAGGGCTCCCCGCACCCGGGCACACGACCACGGCGCGTGATCTCAGCATCCTGGCGACTCGGCTGATGCGTGACTTCCCGGAGTACATGCATTACTACTCGATCAAGAAATATCGCTTTCCCGGGACGCCGTCGACCAACGACACCAATCGCAACCTGCTTCTGTTCCGCGACCCGACGGTCGACGGTCTCAAGACGGGCCATACGGACGCCGCCGGCTATTGCATGATCGTGACGGCCAAGCGCGACTTTCCAAATCTCAGCGGCGGGCGACGCTTGATTTCAATCGTGCTTGGGGCTTCCAGCGAGAACGCACGCGCCAACGAATCGCAGAAGCTTCTGAACTGGGGCTACACAGCCTTTGACGCAGTGCGCCTGTTCGACGCTAATCAGCCGGTGGCCACCCCGGCAGTCTGGAAGGGCAAGGAAAACACCGTCAAGCTCGGGCGGCCCGAAGCCATCGTGGTTGCGGTGCCCACGGGATCCGCAAGCAAGATCAAAACGCAAGTCGCGCGCCCGGACCCCTTGGTTGCTCCCTTCTCGAAGTACCAGCCGATCGGCTCGCTGAAGATTACGCTGGCAGACCAGCCAGTGGCCGAAGTGCCGCTGGTTGCGCTCGACGCCGTAGAGCAGGCGGGTGTCCTTGGCCGCGCCTGGGACGCCATCCGTCTCTGGATTAAGTAGTTTGATCGGTCGCCTCAGTATGGGGCGACTCCTCGCGATCAGTCGAAATTGCGGCGGGCCTGCCGCACTGCTATACTCGCGGGCTTTTCGGAAAAATCCGAAGGGTTTCACGTTTTCGTTATTTCCCGGCCTCCTCGCACCATGTCACGTCATGAAGAGGATTCCGGCCGGGGTGTTTTGGGACTTATTCATTCATGCCAACCATCAATCAACTGGTGCGTCAGGGTCGCGAGGTCGAGAAGATCAAGTCGAAGAGCCCTGCCATGCAGAACTCGCCGCAACGTCGTGGCGTCTGCACCCGGGTCTACACCACGACCCCGAAAAAGCCGAACTCGGCGCTGCGTAAGGTCGCCAAGGTGCGCCTGACCAACGGCTTCGAAGTCATTTCCTACATCGGCGGCGAAGGCCACAATCTCCAGGAACACAGCGTTGTGCTCGTTCGTGGTGGTCGTGTGAAGGATCTGCCTGGTGTTCGCTATCACATCGTGCGCGGTTCGCTGGACCTGCAGGGCGTGAAGGATCGCAAGCAGTCGCGCTCCAAGTACGGCGCAAAGCGTCCCAAGAAGGCATAAGGCTTTCTGTTGTTCAACGGTGTTCGATTGCCTTGGCGGGCAAATCGAGCGAAGTGACCCGCTGTTGGGTCGAGTAAGTGAGAGTTCTTGTTGGCTCTCGCGGTGTCGGAAACGGCGCCAACTGAAGCAAAGAGGTTAGAAAAATGCCACGTCGTCGCGAAGTCCCCAAACGTGAAATCCTGCCGGATCCCAAGTACGGCAATGTCGAGCTGTCGAAGTTCATGAACGTGATCATGGAAGGCGGCAAGAAAGCGGTCGCAGAGCGCATCATCTATGGTGCCCTGGATCAGATCGAGAAGAAGAACCCGGGCAAGGACCCGCTGGAGGCCTTCACGATCGCCATCAACAATGTGAAGCCGATGGTCGAAGTGAAGTCGCGCCGTGTTGGTGGCGCGAACTACCAGGTGCCTGTGGAAGTGCGCCCTGTTCGCCGTCTGGCGCTCTCGATGCGCTGGATTAAGGAAGCCGCACGCAAGCGCGGCGAAAAGTCGATGGCCCTGCGTCTGGCCAACGAACTCATGGAGGCCACCGAAGGCCGTGGCGGCGCCATGAAGAAGCGTGACGAAGTGCACCGCATGGCTGAGGCCAACAAGGCCTTCAGCCACTTCCGCTTCTAAAGAATCGTCCCCCAAATCAGGCTGGCTGGAAGCCCGACCCACTGAACGCAGTGGGCGGGCTTTCATCCGTTAACGGAGTAATTTCATGTCACGCAAGACCCCCATCGAGCGCTACCGCAACATCGGTATTTCCGCGCACATCGACGCCGGCAAGACCACCACGACCGAGCGCATTCTTTTCTACACGGGCGTCACCCACAAACTGGGCGAGGTTCATGATGGTGCGGCGACCACCGACTGGATGGAGCAAGAGCAGGAGCGCGGCATCACAATCACGTCCGCCGCTGTGACCTGCTTCTGGAAGGGCATGGATCGCTCCTTCCCCGAGCACCGCATCAACATCATCGACACCCCGGGCCACGTGGATTTCACGATCGAAGTGGAGCGTTCCATGCGCGTGCTCGATGGCGCCGTGATGGTGTATGACTCGGTCGGCGGCGTGCAGCCCCAGTCTGAAACGGTTTGGCGCCAGGCCAACAAGTACAAGGTGCCGCGTCTCGCGTTCGTGAACAAGATGGACCGTATCGGCGCCAACTTCTTCCGCGTCCGTCAGATGATGGTTGACCGCCTGCGTGCCAACCCCGTGCCGATCGTGATCCCGATCGGTGCCGAAGACAAGTTCCAGGGAGTCGTTGATCTGCGCAAGATGAAGGCCATCTTCTGGGATGAGGCCTCGCAGGGCATGAAGTTCGAGTTCCGGGAGATTCCCGCCGAGTTGCTGGAGTCGGCCAAGGAGTGGCGCGAGAAGATGGTCGAGAGCGCGGCCGAGGCGTCCGAGGAACTCATGAACAAGTACCTCGAGGAGGGTGACCTCAGCGAGGATGACATCACGCTGGGCCTGCGTACGCGGACCATTGCCGGCGAGATTCAGCCGATGCTCTGCGGCAGCGCCTTCAAGAACAAGGGTGTGCAGCGCATGCTCGATGCCGTGATCGAACTCATGCCCTCGCCGATGGATATTCCGCCTGTCGGAGGCACCGACGAGGACGAAAAGGAAGTGAACCGCAAGCCGGATGACGGCGAAAAGTTCTCTGCCTTGGCATTCAAGCTGATGACCGATCCGTACGTGGGCCAGCTCACGTTTGTGCGCGTCTACTCCGGCGTCCTGAGCAAGGGCGACACGGTCTACAACCCGGTCAAGGGCAAGAAGGAGCGCATCGGCCGTATCGTGCAGATGCATGCCAACGAACGTCTCGAGATCGAAGAAATTCGCGCTGGCGACATCGCTGCTTGCGTGGGCCTGAAGGACGTGACCACGGGCGAAACCCTGTGCGATCCCGATTCCGTCATCACCCTGGAGCGCATGGAGTTCCCCGAGCCCGTGATCTCGCAGGCCGTGGAACCGAAGACCAAGGCGGACCAGGAAAAGATGGGCATCGCGCTGCAGCGCCTGGCATCGGAAGATCCGTCTTTTCGCGTGCGTACTGACGAAGAGTCCGGTCAGACCATCATTTCGGGCATGGGCGAACTCCACCTCGAAATCATCGTGGACCGCATGAAGCGCGAGTTCGGCGTTGAAGCCAACGTTGGCAAGCCGCAGGTTGCCTACCGTGAAACCATTCGCAAGACTGTTGAAGACGCCGAAGGCAAGTTCGTCCGTCAGTCGGGCGGCAAGGGCCAGTATGGTCACGTCGTGCTCAAGCTCGAGCCGAACGAAGCCGGCAAGGGTTTCGAATTCGTCGATGCAATCAAGGGCGGCGTGGTGCCGCGCGAATACATCCCCGCAGTCGAGAAGGGCGTCATCGAGGCGCTGACGCAAGGCGTGTTGGCGGGCTACCCGGTGGTCGATGTCAAGGTTACGCTGCATTTCGGCTCGTACCATGACGTGGACTCGAACGAAATGGCGTTCAAGATGGCTGCGATCTTCGGCTTCAAGGAAGGTGCTCGCAAGGCAAGTCCTGTGATTCTTGAGCCGATGATGGCAGTGGAAGTTGAGACGCCCGAGGACTATGCCGGTAACGTGATGGGTGACCTGTCCTCCCGTCGTGGCATGGTACAGGGCATGGACGACATGGTCGGCGGCGGCAAGGTTATCAAGGCCGAAGTCCCGTTGTCGGAGATGTTCGGCTACTCGACCACGCTGCGTTCGGCTACCCAAGGGCGAGCAACTTACACGATGGAGTTCAAGCACTACGCCGAAGCTCCTCGCAATGTTGCCGAAGCGATCGTCGCTTCGCGCGCCAAGTAAACCCCACTCACAGATCTGTCTGCGACTGTGTGCCCCTCGTTGCCCGTGGCGGGGGACTCAGCAATATGGTGCAGACGTTAAACACCACACGGGCGCTGCTCTTTCAAGGATAGAAAATGGCAAAAGGAAAATTCACCCGCACGAAGCCGCACGTGAACGTGGGCACGATTGGTCACGTTGACCATGGCAAGACGACTCTGACGGCGGCGATTGCGACGGTGCTGTCGGCGAAGTTCGGCGGCGAAGCGAAGGCCTACGACCAGATCGACGCGGCGCCGGAAGAAAAGGCGCGCGGCATCACGATCAACACCGCGCACGTCGAGTACGAGACGGCCAACCGTCACTATGCGCACGTGGACTGCCCGGGTCA
>NZ_JBFTJF010000025.1:0-68712 GCF_056395305.1 Variovorax sp. 10L426
CGACCCCACTGTGCGTGTCCCTGCGCTTCGCTTCGGGCAACCTGCGGTGCTCGCTTCAGGCGGGGTCCGCGTGAAACTCGCTTCGCTCAAACACACGCAGCCCTGATCCGCCTGAAGCTGCGCTCCTCGGCACGCACAGAGGGGACCCCAAGACGAAGACCAATACCAAGGCAGAACGCGCCGTGGCGCGTCCTTGTGTTTTTGGTTGGGGTTTGGTTGTTGGTATTGGTATTGGTATTGGTATTCGGCAGGCCGAGCGAAGCGAAGGCCCGAGCACTCCCTTCTGGGGGTGCTGAGGAGCGGAGCTTTTCGCGGATCAGGGCTGCGCGTGTTTGAGCGAAGCGAGTTTCGCGCGGACCCCGCGAAAAGTGAGCACCGCAAGTTGCCCGTAGCGAAGCGAAGGGACGCCCACAGCAGGGTCGCCTTTTCTTTGCTTACTTTTCTTTGGCGAAGCAAAGAAAAGTAAGTCGCCCGCCGGGGCGAGACCCGGCCAACAGCCTCACCAAACCCCCTACAAATAATTAAACAACGCAATAGAGTTCAACTTAGCAAACGTCATCTGCGTAGCCTGCAACGAAGTCTGCTGCTGATAAAACTCCGAAATCGCACTGGCGGGATCCAGATCCTGAACGTTAGACAAATACTGCTTGTCATTCAAATCCCGAGTAGCCCCACTCGTATTCAGCGATTCCAGCTCATTCATCCGCGACCCCACAGACGAAAGCACAGTCAGCACGTTGTCATGCGCATTCGTGACCTTCACGTTGGCCGTGCTCAGCGCGTTCTGCAACTGTGCCTGCGCCTGCGCCCCCCCACCCGCAAGCGGCGTCCGCAACGCAGTGACCAGCGCGCCGATGGAAGCAAAGATATCCGTCCCCGCATTCTTGGCGGTCGTCACGTTGAAGGTATCGCCATCCGCCGGCGCACCGCTGATGCTGATCTGCACACCGCCAAAGGCAATCGGCTGGCCGTCAACGAAGGCGCCAGTCGCGGCGACGACGGGCGGCGTGTCATTGGTGGTGACCGTGTAGTTGCCACCAACGAAGCTGATCTGAAAATCCTTGCCATAGTTCGCTGCAGTGGCGTCCAGCACACCCACGGAACCAAACACGCCGGTACCGGTATTGCCCACTCCGCTCGACGTCACGTAACCCGCCCCACCTTGCACCGACTGGAACACACTGCGCCCGTCATCCCCTGTCGACATCTGTCGCGCAACGTCCACCTGCATCATCCGCTGACCTTGGTCACCCACGTACTGCACGCCACCACCGGCCATCGCAGCAAAAGGCGCGTTGGCACTCTTGTAGCCGGCGAACAGGAACTGCCCATTCCCATCATCGGAATTGGCAATGCCCACGAGCTGATCCAGATTGCTCTGAATGGTCGTGGCCAGCGATGCACGATCGGCGTCCGACAGCGTGCCGTTGCCGGCCTGCACCGTCAGGGTCTTGATGTTCTGCATGATCGAGGTCGCGCTGTCGAGCGCGGTTTCCTCGCGTGACAGCGACAGCATCGCCCGGTCGCGGCTCGATGCGTACTGCGAAGACTCGGCCAGCGTCTCGCTGACGCCAAGCGCGCGCGCCGCCGCGACGGGGTCGTCCCCGGCGGTCAGAAACTTGGTGCCCGCGGCCAGCTTCTGCTGGACTCGGAACAGGTTTTGCTGCTGCAGACCCATCGCGTTGACGTTCTGCTCGTAGAAAGAACTGGTGCTGATGCGCATCACGGCTCCTGGAATCGGGTGATGGGATGAAAAGGAATCAAGCGCTGATGGCGAGGATCGCGTCGAAGATCGTCGATGCGGTCTGGATCACCTTCGCGTTGGCCTGGTACATCTGCTGGAACATCAGCAGGTTGGCGGTCTCCTCGTCCTGGTTCACGCCGGAGATGGATTGCTGGCTGGCCTTGATCTGGGCCGTGACGCTGTCCTGCGTGGTGCTCGCGACGCTGATCTCCTGGGCGCGGTTGCCGACCTCGCTCACCAGCTGTGAATAGGCACCGTTGAAGGTGGTGGTGCCGTTGCCGATCGTTGTCGCGCGCTGCAATGCGCCGAGCAGTAGCGCGTTGCTGCCGTCGGACACGCCCGCGACGTTCTTGGAGATGGTGAAGCTGTCACCCTGCGCCGGCGAGCCGGTCAAGCTGACCGTGATGCCGTCGAAGCTCATCTTGGCGCCTGCCGTGTAGGGCACCGGGGTGCCGGCCGCGTAGGTGGTGCTCGTGCCGTTCGCCAAGGTCACCGTCACGGCCGAGGTGGCCGGAAAACCCGAGAGGGTGTGGGTCGCGGCGTCGTAGCTCATCGTGACGTTCGCAGCCAACGGCGTAGCGGTGTAGCCCGCATCGACAGTCGCCGTGCCGAGCGCGCCGCTGCCCTGGTTGGCGGTGGCGTTGCCGGTGATCACCGGCGACGCGGCAGCGACCTTGGCCGGATCGAGCACGAGCACGTCCATGTCGCGTGCGCCGTTGCGGGTCGGCTGGACCAGGAAGGTGTCGCCGTCCTGCGCAGTGCCGCTGGCGGCCGAGAGGCTCACACCGTCGAAAGTGATCGGAAAGCTGGTGTAGCTGCCGACGGACTGGTTGTCCGAGAGCCGTGTGACCGAGTAGTTCAGCACGCCGGCCACATCCTTGACCTGCACCGAGTAGTCGCTCGTCGTGAGCTGGTTGGTGTCGGTCACCGTGCCCGAGAGCACGAGGCTGCCGGTGTTCTTCGCGTTCGAGAAGACGCCCGGGGCCGCCGTGGTGAAGAAGTTCTGGCCGAGCGCGCCGTTGAGATCGACGCCGAGGTTGTGCTGTGCGTTGAACGCACCTGCAAGCGCCATCGACAGGCGGCCGATGGCGTTCTGTGTCGGCGTGAGCGTCTGGGTGCGGAAGGCCAGCAGCCCACCGAGCGAACCGCCGGTGATGGCGCTGTCGCTCAACTCCGAAACATTGCCGGCGATCCCGACCAGCGCCACGGCCTTGCGCGTCGGGTCGGCGGCGGATTGCACGGCCTGCATCGTTGCGGCCTGATCGCCCACCACCAGTGACTGACCAGTGCCGATGAACACGTTGTACTTGCCGTTGTCCTGCTGCAGGACCTTGACATCGACGATCTGGCTCAGCTGGCTGACGAGCTGGTCACGCTGGTCCATCAGGTCGTTCGGTGGCTGGCCGCCAGCCACCGCACTCATCATGCTGATCTGCTGGTTGAGGTTCGCGATCTTGCCGGCGAAGGTGTTGATCTGGTCGACGCTGCCCGTGATCTGATCGTTGACCGATGAGTTCAGGTCGGAGAGGTATTGATCCGTCGCGCGGAACTTGTTGGACAGCGACTGTGCGGAGCTGATCAGCTGTTGCCGCGCGGCCGAATCGGCCGGCGTGTTGGCGACGCCCTGCACCGCGGTGAAGAAGTTCTGCATCAGCGGGCTCAGGCCGCCCGTCTTGTCGGCCAGCAGCGAATCGATGCGGTCGATCTCGGTGCCGTACGAACTCAGCGCCGCGGAACTCGATTGCGCCGAAGCGAGTTGTGCGGTGAGGTAGCGGTCGTAGCTGCGCGTGACCGTGGTGACGGTCGCGCCGCTGCCGATGTAGCCCGAACCGGTTGCGATGGCGCCGTTGGTGGCGACTTGCGCAACCTGGCGACTGTAGCCCGCCGTGTAGACGTTGGCGGTGTTGTGGGCCGTGGTCACCAACGCGGTTCGCGCGACGTTGAGACCGCTCAGGCCCGTGAAGAACAAGCTTGACATGTGGCTTTACCTGTATGGGTGAGTGTTGGTTGGGCCATCGTCTCGATGCCCTCTGTGTCTATATCGGCGCGGTCGCGCGGAAGTTGAGGCCCGCTTCGTCGCTGCCCAGCCTGAAGACGCTGACAGCCTGGACCAGACTCGTTGCCTGTTCCTGCAGCGAGCCGGCGGCCGCGGTCGCCTCTTCCACCAGCGCCGCGTTCTGCTGCGTCACCTGGTCCATTTGCGTGATGGCCTGGTTGATCTGCTCGATCCCCGAGGTCTGCTCCTGGCTCGCTGCCGTGATCTCGCCCATGATGTCCGTCACGCGCTTGACGCTGTCGACGATCTCTTCCATCGTCTTGCCGGCTTCGCCGACCAATGCACTGCCCACATCGACCTTGCCAACCGAGTCGTCGATCAGGCCCTTGATTTCCTTCGCCGCTGCCGCAGAGCGTTGCGCGAGGCTTCTCACCTCGGAGGCCACGACGGCAAAGCCTCTGCCTTGTTCGCCTGCACGCGCAGCCTCGACCGCGGCGTTGAGCGCCAGGATGTTGGTCTGGAACGCGATGCCGTCGATGACGCCGATGATGTCCACGATCTTCTTGGAAGAAGCATTGATGGAGGCCATCGTGTCCACCACCTGGGACACGACTTCTCCACCCTTCACGGCAACCTCGGACGCCGAGACGGCGAGCTGGTTGGCCTGCCGCGCGTTGTCCGCGTTCTGCTTGACGGTCGAGGTGAGTTCCTCCATCGAGGCAGCCGTCTGCTCCAGCGAACTGGCCTGCTCCTCAGTGCGTGAGGACAGGTCCTGGTTGCCCGTCGCAATCTGCCCCGACGCCGTCGCAATGGTGTCGCTCGACGTCTTGATCTTTCCAACCACGGATGTGAGCTGATCCTGCATCTGCTTGATGGAATGCAGCAGGCTGCCGTCATGCGCGCGCTCGGCGTCGACATTCACCGTCAGGTCGCCGCTCGCGATGCGGCCGACGACATCCGCCGCATGGGCGGGCTCGCCTCCCAACTGACGCGCCAGGACACGCGCGACCGCAAGGCCAAGTCCCACGCTGACCAGGACGCCGACCAGCGCCATCATCAGCATCATCAGCCGCGAACTCCTGTAGACGTCCGTCGCATGTTCCGCGCTCTCTTTCGCGAGCGCGTTGCTGTGGGCCACCATGCTCTTCAGGACCTCTTCGAGCCCTCGGGACTCCTGCAGCAGGCGCGTGCTGTCCTCGGCCACCCGCCCGTCGAATTGCGAACTGTCCAGCGACTGCTTGGAGATCAGCGTCAGGAAGTCATCCATGTGCTGCTTCAAGGGTGGGAGCAAAGCCTCGTACTGCCCGAACAGCTTCTTGCCGGCGTCGCTTTCCTCGAAGAAGGACTTCACCTCGGCGCCCCGCGCCGCGAGGCTGTCCATGGAAGTCGTCAACTCCTTCGCTGCCACATTGCGCTCGCCGCGCGTGGAAGCCGACAGAAGGCTCATCTGTGCGCGACTCGCATACAGCAGATGGATGTTGGCCTCTTGAACAGCCTGCAGGGCGCGGAGCTCGTGCGCGTAGAGCCTCTCCGCCGCATCGCTGATGCGCCCCATGTGAAAGATGCCGAGCGCGCTGACGACCGCACCGACGGCCGCAACCACGAGAAAACTGAGGACCAGCTTGACGGTCACACGAAGCTTTTGGAACCACTGCATTTTTCTTCGCTTAGAACTCGGCCCAGTCGCCCGGCGCTTCCGCGGGTACGGCAGGTTTCGCGGGCGCAGCGAGCCGCCGGGTTGCGGACTTCGCCAGCGCAGGCTGTCCGCTCGCGGCACGCTTTGGCGCCACGTCATGGCTGTGTGATCGTGCCCGTGCGATCGTGCGGATCGCCTGGTTGTCGCTGTCCAGCCTGAAGACGCTGACGGCCTTGACGAGACTCGTCGCCTGTTCCTGCAATGAGCCAGCCGCTGCGGCGGCCTCTTCCACCAGCGCCGCGTTCTGCTGCGTCACCTGGTCCATCTGCGTGATCGCCTGGTTGATCTGCTCGATGCCCGAGGTCTGTTCCTGGCTCGCTGCGGTGATCTCGCCCATGATGTCCGTCACGCGCTTCACGCTGTCGACGATTTCTTCCATCGTCCGGCCAGCCTCGGCGACTTGCTTGCTGCCTTCCGCGACCTTCTCCACCGAGTCGCCGATCAGCGTCTTGATTTCCTTGGCCGCTGCCGCCGAGCGTTGCGCGAGGCTGCGCACTTCGGAAGCCACGACCGCGAAGCCGCGGCCCTGTTCACCTGCACGTGCGGCTTCGACCGCCGCATTCAGCGCCAGGATGTTGGTCTGGAAAGCGATCCCATCGATCACGCCGATGATGTCCACGATCTTGCGCGACGAGGCATTGATGGAGCCCATGGTGTCGACCACCTGGCTGACCACGCTGCCGCCCTTGACCGCCACCTCGGAGGCCGAGACCGCGAGCTGGTTGGCCTGCCGCGCGTTGTCCGCGTTCTGCTTGACGGTGCTGGTCAACTCTTCCATCGACGCAGCGGTCTGTTCCAGCGAACTGGCCTGCTCTTCGGTGCGCGAGGACAGGTCCTGGTTACCCGTCGCGATCTGCCCCGATGCCGTCGCGATGGTGTCGGTGCCCGTGCGCACTTCGCCCACCACCTTCGCCAGGCTGTCGTTCATGTTCTTCAGCGCCCGCATCAGCTGGCCGGTCTCGTCACGGCTTTGGACTTCGATGCGCGATGTCAGATCGCCAGCCGCGACCGTCTCTGCCACCTTGACGGCATCGCCGAGAGGACGAACGATGCTGCGCGAGATAAAGAAGGCAAACGCACCGCCGATCAATACCGAAGCCAGCGTCAGGATGGCCCTCAATTGAAAGGCCCGATCGTTCGCCGCGTCGATGGCCTGGCTCATGTCGTTGATCGCCTTCCGTTCCATCGACAGGAGATCGAGGACGCGGCTTTCATACGCCTTCGCTGCCGGCTGGAAGGACTCCTTGAAGACTCGCTCCGTTTCCGGAATGTTGCCGCTTGCCTTCGCCTTGCCTACGAGTTCCTTGGCGGCCTGGTATTTCGCGCGCAGTTCGACGATCGACTTGAACGCCGCCTTCTCCTCGTCGACGACCAGCAGGGCCTCGACCTTGTTCATGGTCTCGGTGCCCTTCTTGACGCTGTCGGAGATCACATCGGCAAAGGTGACCGGAAGCGTCTCGTCGTTGGTCTTCGCGATCATCGAGGTGCGCGCGATGGCCGAATAGGTGAGCACATACCAGTCGGAGATGAGCCGCTCCTTTGCCAGCGGGCTTTCCATCATGTGCCGCGTCGCGGCAGCATTGTCCCTGGCATTGATCAGCGCAAAAGTCGACGAGATGATCGTCAGGCCCAGCACGATGGCGAAGCCGATGGCAAGACGCGTTCCGATGCGTACGTTGGATAGAAAGGTCATGATGGTGCTTGGCAGTTCAGGTTTTTCTCGAATCAGGCGGTGGCTTCGACCAGGCCCATTTCCTCGCTCGACATCAGGCGGTCGATGTCGATCAGGATCAGCATCCGCTCGTCCAGCGTGCCCAGCCCGATCAGGTAGTCCGTTTCCAGCACGGACCCCATCGCCGGCGCAGGCTTGATCTGCTCGGCGGTCAGCGTGATCACGTCCGACACGCTGTCCACGACCATCCCCACCACACGGCCGGCGATGTTCAGCACGATCACCACCGTGAACTGGTCGTAGCTCGGCGTGCCCAGCGCAAACTTGATGCGCATGTCGATGATCGGGACGATGATCCCGCGCAGGTTCACCACCCCCTTGATGTACTCCGGCGCGTTCGCGATCCGCGTCACCGCGTCGTAGCCCCGCAACTCCTGCACCTTCTGGATGTCGATGCCGTATTCCTCGTGGCCGAGAGTGAAGGAAAGAAACTCCAGCGGTTTGCCGGTGCGCACCGCTGTGCTTGCAGGGTCTGTGGTCTTCGTCAACATCTTGTGGGTTCCATGATTAGGTAGGTGAATCCGGGGCGCTTCGCGTTCATGAATGCGCCAATCGGCCGGACTCGAAGCTGAAGACGCCGACCACCTGCGAGAGGCTTCCAGCTTGTTCCTGCAGTGATTGGGCAGCTGCGGACGCTTCTTCCACCAGTGCCGCGTTCTGTTGCGTCACCTGGTCCATCTGCGTGATGGCCTGGTTGATCTGTTCGATCCCCGAGGTCTGCTCCTGGCTGGCTGCCGTGATCTCGCCCATGATGTCCGTCACGCGCTTGACGCTGTCGACGATCTCTTCCATCGTCTTGCCGGCTTCACCAACCAATGCACTGCCCGCATCGACCTTGCCGACCGAGTCGTCGATCAGGCCCTTGATTTCTTTCGCTGCTGCCGCAGAGCGTTGCGCGAGGCTTCTCACTTCGGAAGCCACCACAGCAAAGCCACGGCCTTGTTCACCTGCGCGTGCGGCTTCGACCGCCGCATTCAATGCCAGGATGTTGGTCTGGAAAGCGATGCCATCGATCACACCGATGATGTCCACGATCTTCCTGGACGAAGCGTTGATCGAGGCCATCGTGTCCACCACCTGGGACACGACTTCTCCACCTTTCACGGCAACCTCGGACGCCGAGACGGCGAGCTGGTTGGCCTGCCGCGCGTTGTCCGCGTTCTGCTTGACGGTCGAGGTCAGCTCTTCCATCGAGGCAGCGGTCTGCTCCAGCGAGCTGGCCTGCTCTTCGGTGCGCGAGGACAGGTCCTGGTTGCCCGTCGCGATCTGGCCCGACGCCGTCGCAATGGTGTCCGTGCCCGTACGCACCTCGCCCACCACTTTCGCCAGGCTGTCGTTCATGTTCCTCAACGCCTGCATGAGCTGGCCGGTCTCGTCACGGCTCTCCGCCTCGATACGGCTGCCCAGATTGCCGGCCGCCACCGTCTCGGCCACTTGCACGGCCTGCCCCAGGGGCTTCACGATGCCCACCGTGAGCCGCCAACTCGCAAGGGCACCGACCAGGAGCGCAACGGCTGACAGCAACATCAGCCAGGTGCGTCCGGCTTCGTGGTCCTTGGCGATGCCCTTGGCGACAGCATCGATCTGCTCGCGCTCGTAGACGGCAAGATTGCCGACGGCCTTCTCGTAGTCGGCCAACGCGGCGGCGAATTCCTTGTCCGCCAGACTGTTGGCGCCTTCCCAGTCATTGCCTGCCTTGAGTTTGTTCAGAGTCGCGAGCAACTCGAGCACGACCCGGCGCGCCTCGGCCACGTCGCCGTAGCGCTTCTTCTCCTCGGGCGATGTCATCACTTCCTCTACCTGCTTCTGCAGTGGATTGGTGAGCGCCTGTCCCGCGGCGAGTTCCTTCTTGAAGTAGGCCTCGGTCGTACTGTCCATCGACTTGACCATCGCGAAGGTGCGCACGATGTTGGCCGCGAGCAGGGTGGACCACTGGGCGACCATGCGCTCCTTGACCAGTGGGCCCGCGACCATCTGCTCGCTTGCATCGCCCACGTTGCCCAGCCGGACCATGCCGGTCGTGGAGATACCGGCCATCAGCACCAGCATCGCCGCGAAGCCGATGCCCAGGCGCGTGCCGATCTTCAGATCCTTGAAACTCATCGCACTTTTCCTTCGTTGATTCGAATCGATAGAGATATAGGTATCTATCGGCAGTGCTGGCCAAATGTTGAGACCCGCAAGCTCGTGTCGCTGTCGAGCCTGAAGACACCGACCACCTGCGAGAGGCTTCCAGCTTGTTCCTGCAGTGATTGGGCCGCGGCCGACGCTTCTTCCACCAGCGCCGCGTTCTGCTGCGTCACCTGGTCCATCTGCGTGATCGCCTGATTGATCTGCTCGATCCCCGAGGTCTGCTCCTGGCTCGCTGCCGTGATCTCGCCCATGATGTCCGTCACCCGCTTGACGCTGTCGACAATCTCTTCCATCGTCTTCCCGGCGTCGCCGACCAATGCACTGCCCACATCGACCTTGCCGACCGAGTCGTCGATCAGGCCCTTGATTTCTTTCGCCGCTGCCGCAGAGCGTTGCGCGAGGCTTCTCACCTCGGAAGCCACCACAGCAAAGCCACGGCCTTGTTCACCTGCGCGTGCGGCTTCGACCGCCGCGTTCAGCGCCAGGATGTTGGTCTGGAACGCGATGCCATCGATCACACCAATGATGTCCACGATCTTCCTGGACGACGCGTTGATCGAGGCCATCGTGTCCACCACCTGGGACACGACTTCCCCACCTTTCACGGCCACCTCGGACGCTGAGACGGCGAGTTGGTTGGCCTGGCGCGCGTTGTCCGCGTTCTGCTTGACGGTCGAGGTGAGTTCCTCCATCGAGGCAGCCGTCTGCTCCAGCGAACTCGCCTGCTGCTCGGTGCGAGATGAGAGATCGTGATTACCGGCCGCAATCTCCTTCGACGCGACGACGATCGAGTCGGTCGATGCCCGGATGCGGCCCACCAGATCGGTGAGCCTGTCTTCCATCTCGCCCATGCCACGCAGCAGGCGCCCGAAGTCGCCACCGCGATCGGTATCGAAGTCCTTGCTAAGGTCACCCGCCGCCACCGTCTCGGCAATCAGCAACGCCTCGCCGATCGGCTCGACGATGCTGCGCGTCAGCAGCCACGCCAGCACAGTGCCCACCGCCAGCGCGAGCAGCGCCAGGACGAGCAACTGGGCCCGGCCCGACCGGTAGAGCGAATCGATGGCATCGGCCGACTTGTCGATCTGCTCCTTCTGATGGCTCAGCATCGCACGGATGCTTCCGTCGTAGCTGTCAAGTGCGGCCAGCAACTTCTCGCCGCTGAGCCTGTCTGCTTCTTCCCGCTTGCCGTCCGCCTTGAGCTTGAGGATCGTGTTGCGCAGGTCGACGTACTCACCCCGCTTCTTCTTGATGTCGGCGCTCAGCGCAAGCTCCTCGGGCGATGCGAGCACTTCTTCGAGCCGCTTCTGCGCCTCCGAGATCGCCGCGCTGGTCTTGGTGATGTTCTTCTGCAGGTAGTCCTGCACTTCCGGGTCGTTGCTCTTCAGCAGGGAAAAGGTGCGCACGCTGTTCGTGCTCGTGAGCAGCAGCCAGTTCGCCGCCATGCGTTCCTTCTCGAGCGATTGCCGCGCCATCTCGTGCGTCGCGTCGCCCACGCTCTGCAAGCGCATCACGCCAATGCCGGCAATGCCCGCCACCAACGCCAGCACCAGCGCGAATCCACCGCCCAGGCGCGTACCGATCTTCCAGTCCTTCATCGCAGTCTCCCTCGAATTTCGTTGCCGGCCTCAGGCGGCCAACTTCTCGATCAGGCCCATGTCTTCGCTGGACATCAGGCGGTCGATATCGACCAGGATCAGCATCCGCTCGTCCAGCGTGCCCAGCCCGATCAGATAGTCCGTGTCCAGCACCGAACCCATCGCCGGCGCGGGCTTGATCTGCTCGGCCGTCAGCGTGATCACGTCCGACACGCTGTCCACGACCATCCCCACCACACGGCCGGCGATGTTCAGCACGATCACCACCGTGAACTGGTCGTAGCTCGGCGTGCCCAGCGCAAACTTGATCCGCATGTCGATGATCGGAACGATGATCCCGCGCAGGTTCACCACCCCCTTGATGTACTCCGGCGCGTTCGCGATCCGCGTCACCGCGTCATAGCCCCGCAACTCCTGCACCTTCTGGATGTCGATGCCGTACTCTTCCTCGCCGAGCGTGAAGGTGACGACCTCCAGCCGGCTTGCATTCGCAAGGGCCGCGGGCGCCGCGCTGCCCTTGTGCTGCTGAATGCTCGTGATCTCTGCCATGGGGTTCCTTTGCGTTGGCGTTGGCTGTGACGGGTGAATGGAGAGCGGACTCGGCGACATCGCCGATCACCCGAACTTCTGCATGATGCGAACCAGCTTCTGGCTGTATTGCGGATCGGTCGCGTAGCCTGCGCGCTGCAATCCGTGCGCGGCCTCGGTCGGGTCGTCGGTGGCCAGCACGTTGGCGTAGCGCGGGTTGCGCGTCATGAATCGCGCGTAGTCGGTGAAGGCTTCGTCGTACGAGGCATAGGCCCTGAACTTCGCGCGCACGCGCTGCGGTTCGCCGTCGACGTACTCGGTCGTGGTCGTTTCGACCACCGGGCCCTTCCAGCTGCGATCGGCCTTGATGCCGAAGAGATTGAAGCTCTGCGTGCCGTCGTCCGCGCGGATCTCGCGCTTGCCCCAGCCGGATTCGAGTGCGGCCTGCGCCAGGATCAACGGCGCCGGCACGCCGCTGGCGTCGCTCGCCGCCTGCGCAGAAGCGCCCATTCGATTCACGAAGCTGTCGACGTGGCCCTGGAGCGACGCGGTGGCCGCTGATCCACCACCCGACCGGTCGTTGTTGACGTGGTAGGCACTGAGGTCCACCCGAGCCCCGGACGACGGCGAGGAACCCAACGGGATGCCCGCTTCCGACTTCAGCGGCATGCCGCCGCGCGGCGCAAGCGACATCGGCCCCACATCGATGTCCATGTTGGTGGAGCCCGACGCCACGCTGCGCTGGAGCTGCGCCAGCATGGCCTCGGCCAGCCCCACTCCGCGCCCCGACAGGTTCTGCGAGAGCTGCTGGTCGAGCATCGAGGTGTAGATCTTCTCGTTCTGGCCGCCGTCGAGCAGACCGCTGGATGGCGTCGCCTCGCGCATGCTCTTGAGCACCATGTTCATGAACATGGCCTCGAACTGGCGCGAGACTTGTCTGAGGCCTTCTTCCGGCGAGTTGCGGACGGTGCGACGCAGCGCATCGACGCCCTGGACATCGAGTGCGAAACGCTGGTCCAGCGCGCCGGCACGGCTGGCCGTCTCGGCGCCGGTCCACGAATTGGCTGCGGAGATCGCCATGTCCGGCCTCAGATGATCTCGAGCTCGGCGCGCAGGGCGCCGGCCGATTTCATGGCTTGAAGGATGGACACCAGGTCCTGCGGATTGGCGCCCAGGGCATTGAGGCCCTTCACCACATCGGCCAGCGAGGCGCCGCTGCGCACCATCTGCAGCGCGCCGCCGCCCTGGTTGACCGAGATCTGCGAGACCTGCGATTCGACCGTGCGACCACCCGAGAATGGCCCCGGCTGGCTCACCACCGGCTCGGTGTTGATGATCACCGACAGATTGCCGTGCGCAACAGCGCAGTCGTTGACGCGAACCGCCTGGTTCATGACGACCGAGCCGGTGCGCGCATTCACCACGACACGGGCCCCTGCCTGCGCCGGTGTGACTTCGAGGCCTTCGAGACGCGCGAGGAAGCTGACGCGTTCCTGCGGCGATTCGGGCGCGCGGACGCGGATCACGCGTGCGTCGACCGCGTCCGCGACGCCAGAGCCGAACTGCCGGTTGATCGCATCGACCGCCTTCTGCACCGTACCGAAATCGGAGCGCGAAAGTTCGATCGTCAGCATGCCTTCGCCGCCGATGGTGGACTCGACCATGCGCTCCACGATGGCGCCCGCCGGAATGCGTCCGGAACTCAACTGGTTGATCTGCACCTTGCTGCCGTTGGCCGACGCGCCCGCGCCGCCGACGACCATGTTCCCTTGCGCAATGGCGTACACGGCGCCGTCGGCGCCCTTGAGCGGCGTCATCAGCAAGGTGCCGCCGCGCAGGCTCTTGGCATTGCCCATGGAGGACACCGTCACGTCGATGCTCTGGCCCGGCCGCGCGAACGAAGGCAACGTCGCTGTGACCATCACCGCCGCGACGTTCTTGAGCTGCATGTTCACGCCCTGCGGCACGGTGATGCCGAGCTGCTGCAGCATGTTGTTCAGACTTTGCGTCGTGAACGGTGTCTGCATCGTCTGGTCGCCCGTGCCATCGAGACCCACCATGAGGCCGTAGCCGATCAGCGGGTTGTCGCGCACACCCTGGATGCTCGCGAGCTCCTTGAGGCGTTCGGCATGCACGTGCGGATTGATGCACAGGGCGCAAAGCGCACCCAGCGCGGCGGAGAGGATCAAGCGTTTGCGGATCATGATCAGATCAGAATGGCGACACGTTCAGGAAGATGCGCTGCATCCAGCCCATGTTCTGGGCCTCGTCGATGTAGCCCTTGGCCGTATATTCGATGCGCGCGTCGGCGACTTGGGTCGACAGCACGGTGTTCTGGCCGGTCACGGTGCGTGGATTCACCACCCCGGAGAATCGAATGAACTCGGTCCCTTGGTTGATGCCCATCTGCTTCTCCCCACTCACCAGCAGGTTGCCGTTGGGAAGCACGTCCGTCACCGTGACGGTGATCACCCCATTGAAGGTGTTCGCCGCATTGGCCCCGCCCTTCGCGGTGAGCGCGTTGGACCCGGACAGCTTGGCGTCCTGCCCGTCAAGCAGTCCGACAAGGAACTTTGGAATGGTGGCGAAGGCCGCACCCACGCTGCCATCGCGGCTGGCATTGGCGCCGGAATTCTTGCTCGCGTTGACCTTTTCGCTGATGACGATCGTCAGGATGTCCCCGACAAAGCGCGGCCTGCGGTCCTCGAACAAGGCAACGCCGATGCTCTCCTGAAAAATCGCCCCCGTCGCCGGCCGCCTCTGCATCGACCCCATCGTGTCCGCCCGCGCCGTCATCGGCTGATGCACCAGCGGCTCGCGCGGAATCTGCGCGCACCCGGCCGCCAGAACCACGAGGCATGAAAGCGCCCACAGCCCCATGCCAGAGACACCGCGGAACCGGCTTCGCCGGGCCGCCGGTGTCGCCCCCGGCGAGGGGGTGGGCGGCCACACGAAGTGGGCCAACCTGGGGGTGTTCATAGCTGCCCAAGCCGTTGCAGCATCTGGTCAGAGGTCTGGATCGCCTTGCTGTTGATCTCGTACCCGCGCTGCGTCGCGATCATGTTCACCAGCTCTTCCACCACATTGACGTTGGACGCCTCGGTGTAGCCCTGACTCAGGATGCCGGCGCCATCGACACCGGGGTTCACCAGGTTCGGCGAACCGGACGAATCGGATTCCGTGTAGAGGTTCTCGCCCATGCTCTGCAGCCCGGCCGGGTTCAGGAAGGTGGCGAGCTGGAGCTGGCCGACCTGCACGGTCGCCGTGCTGCCTGCCTGCGTGACCGACACGATGCCGTCGCGGCCGATCGTCAGGCTCGTGGCGTTCTGCGGAATCGTGATGGCCGGCTGGATCGTGAAGCCGCTCGCGGTCACGAGCTGACCATCCTTGTCGGTCTGGAACGATCCGTCGCGCGTGTACGAAGTCGTGCCGTCCGGCATCAGCACCTGGAAGAAGCCCGCGCCGTTGATGCCGACGTCCTTCGGGTTGTCCGTCTTCGTCAGGTTGCCCTGCGAGTGCATGCGCTCGGTCGCAACCACGCGCACGCCGGTGCCGACTTGCAGGCCGGAAGGCAGGCGCGTCTGGTCGGAGGTCTGGCCGCCGACCTGGCGCAGGTTCTGGTAGAGCAGGTCCTCGAAGACCGCGCGGCTCTTCTTGAAGCCGGTGGTGGCGACGTTGGCCAGATTGTTGGACACCACGTCGAGTTGCGTCTGCTGCGCTTCGAGGCCGGTCTTGGCGACGTAAAGGGAACGAATCATTGAATTTCTCCTGCGGGGTTGCCGGGGTGTTGTCGGGCAATGCGGCTCAGTTGTAGGCAAGCAGCTTGTTGGCCGACTGCGCGTTGGTGTCTGCGGACTGGATGGACTTCATATGCATCTCGAAGCTGCGTCCGTTGGCGATCATTGCGACCATGGCTTCGACCGGATTGACGTTGCTGCCCTCCACCGCGCCTGCAGTGACGGTCACCGCAGGATCGGCCTCGGCCGGCGGCAGGCCCTGGCGCATGCGGAACAGGCCGTCGTCGCCGCGAACCAGATCGGCCGTGGGCGGATTGACCAGCTTCAGCCGGCCGACCTCGGACACGCCCGTCAACGGATCGCCAGGACCGCGCGCAGCGATGGCGCCATCCGATGCAATCGTGACGGTCGAGCCGGGCGGGATCACGAGCGGGCCGCCATCGCCGACCACGGGGCGCGAGCCCATCGTCATCACCTGCCCGTCGGCACCGACCTGGAGATTGCCAACGCGCGTGTAGGCCTCGCCGCTCGGTGTCTGGATCACGAGCCAGCCGTCACCTTTCACCGCGACGTCGAGATCGCGCCCGGTCTCGGTGATCGGCCCGTGCGAGAAGTCGGCACCGGGCGTGGTCGCGGCCACGAAGGCGCGCGTCTGCGCTTCCTCGCCGACCACGGGCACGGCGCGAAAGGCATTCACCTGCGCGCGGAAGCCCGGCGTCGAGACGTTCGCCATGTTGTTGGCGACCGAGGCCTGCTGCTCCATGGCCTGCTTGGCGCCGCTCATGGCGACGTACAACATTCGATCCACGGCTGGCTCCGCGTCAGCGCATGTTGATCAGCGTCTGCATGACCTGATCCTGTGTCTTCACCGTCTGTGCATTGGCCTGGTAGTTGCGCTGCGCGACGATGAGGTTGACGAGCTCGGAGGTGAGGTCGACGTTGGAGGACTCCAGCGCGCCGGACTCGAGCGAACCGAGCTTGGTGCCTTCGCCCGGCGTACCGGTGAGAGCCTGGCCCGAGGCCAGCGTCTCGGCATACATGTTCTCGCCCTTGGGCTCCAGTCCGTTGGGATTGGCGAATGACGAGAGCACGACCTGGCCCAGCAGCTTGGTCTGCTCGTTGGAGAACTTGCCGGTGATGGTGCCGTCCGCATTGATCGAGAAGGACGTCAGCTCGCCCGAGGTGTAGCCGTCCTGGTTGAGCTTGCTCATTGCGTTGGTGGCGCCGAACTGCGTGGTGCCGCTGAGGTCGACCGCGATGTTCAGCGCCGCCGAGCCGTTCGGGAAGTTCATGGTCGGCAGCGTGATCTTGCCGCCTGCCGGCGCCGTGAGGTTGCCGTTGGTATCGAAGGTCAACGAACCGCCGGCGAGCTTGGCGCCGCCGTTGAGCGGAGTGCCGTCGACGGTGCCATAGGTATCCCATGTGCCGGCACCCGTCTTGACGAAGTAGACCGCAAGGTCATGCGGATTGCCCAGCGAGTCGTACACCGGACCGATCGCGTTGGAGTAGTTGAAGGTGTCCGAGTCCGTGGCGCTGAAAGGCGTCTTGGTGGGTGCCGTGCTGCGCGAATCGAGATTGAATTCCGCGTCGACGCCGGTGGTGGCATTCGGCGTCATGGCAGCGGTCGGAATCTGGATCGCAGCCGGCGTGCCGCCGTTGATGCCGCCGCCGGCGTTGACGCCGTAGCCGGTGAGCCGCAGGCCGGACGCGTTGACGATGTAGCCGTCCTTGTCCTTGGTGAACTGGCCGTTGCGCGAATACATGACTTCGCCGCTGGCGCTCGCCATGCGGAAGAAGCCGTCGCCGTTGAGGATCGCCACGTCCAGCGGGCGGCTGCTGGTCTGCGTCACGCCTTGCGTGAAGTTCTGCACCACGCCCGACACCGACGCGCCCAACCCGACGCGCGAACCGGCATAGACGTCCTGGAAAGTGGCGGCGGCGGACTTGAAGCCCACGGTGCCCGAGTTCGCGATGTTGTTGCCGATGACGTCGAGGTTCGCGGCGGAGACGCTCAGGCCGCTGATGCCTTGGGAGAAACTCATGATGAATCCTTGGTTGATGCGATAGGGAGACGGAAGGCGTGCCTTGTCTTGCTTCAGAGGAACATGCGCACGTCGGAGAGGTTGATGCTCTGGCCCGATGCGAGCTCGAGCGTGACGCCGCTCGCACCTTGCTTGACCGCGGCCACCTGCGCGAAGGTGAGCGCGGTAGCGTCCACGGCCGCACTGCCGTTGGTCGCGGCCACCGTGAACTGGTAGCTGCCGGCCGGCACCGCGTTGCCCTGGTCGTCCTTGCCGTCCCAGGTCACTGGGTTGACGCCGTCGGTCATGGCGCCGGCGTCGATGGTGCGCACGGTCTTGCCGCTCGCATCGACGATCTTGATCTGCACATCTGCTGCCGTGTTGGGCAGCTGCACCGCGAAGGCTTGCACGGCCGGGTCCTTGCCGTCCTCGGGCGCAGTGGTGGTCAGCGAGTTGCCGGGCGACAGCACGTGATAACCGATGAGCGAGGCCGCCTGTAGCACCTGGTTCGACCCCGTCTGGTTCACCAGGCCCGACAGCGTGCTGTTGAGCTTCTCGATGCCGCTCACGGTGCTCATCTGCGCGAGCTGCGAGGTGAGCTCCGCGTTCTCCATCGGATTGAGCGGGTCCTGGTTGTTGAGCTGCGTGACCAGCAGCTTGAGGAAGCGCTGCTCGCTGTCGTCGTTCGAGACGCTGGCGGTGCTCGCCGCGGCGCTGGCTGCGTTCAGCCCGGTGATGGAAGACGTGTCGGCGATGGCCATGGATGCTTTCTGGTGAGTGGAGTTACTGGCCGATGGTCAGCGTCTTGACCATCAGCGCCTTGGCTGTGTTGAGCACTTCGACGTTCGCCTGGTAGCTGCGCGACGCGGAAATCATGTTGGTCATCTCTTCGACCACATTCACGTTCGGCATGGCCACGTAGCCGTCGGAATTGGCATGGGGGTTCTTCGGGTCGAAGACCATCTTTGCGGGGGACGTGTCCTCGATCACGCCGGAGACCCGGACGCCGCCGATGTCCTGCTGCCCCGATGGCGCCAGTTCGAAGACGACCTGCTTGGCGTGATAGGGCTCGCCGTCGGGACCGGCCACGCTCTCCGCGTTGGCGAGGTTGCTCGCGGTGACGTTCATGCGCTGCGATTGCGCGGTCATGGCGGAGCCCGCCACGCTGAAGATGTTCATGGAGCCGCTGGAGATGGGCATGCGAGTTCCTTCCGCTTATTGCTGCACCGCGGACAGCAGCGTCTTGATCTTGGCGCCGATGACCGTGAGGTTGGATTCGTAGCGCAGTGCGTTGTCCGCGAAGTTGATGCGCTCGACATCCATGTCGACGGTGTTGCCGTCGATGCTCGACTGGGTCGGCACGCGGTAGAGCAAGTCCTGGTCGGGCATGGCCGTCGCTTCGCCCGCGAGATGGCGCGACGATGTCGTGGCCATCGCGAACGATTGCGACTGGCGTCCCTGCTCCACGGCCTGCGAGAGCCTGCTGCTGAAATCGAAATCGCGGGCCTTGTAGTTGGGCGTGTCGGCCTGGGCGATGTTGGCCGCCAGCACTTCCTGGCGCTGCGCCCGGAGATTGAGTGCCTCGCGGTTGAAACGAAGCGCTGCATCCAGCTTGTCGATCATTCTTTCCATCCTTGGTGGCATCGCGTCCGCACTGGGCATGGCGACAGATGGAAAGCGAGTCTAGGCACGCGCCGCTTTTGCAATGGGTCGAACAAAGGGGGTTTTCAGCGGCACTTCGCGACTTCGACACAGGGGGTGTCTTCCTAGAATCACTCGGCAACTCCTCGATCACCATGGAACAACGCAAGACCCGGAACCGACTCCTGCGCCTCGTGCTGCCGGCATGGATGGCCTGCATGGGCACGGCCTCGCTCGCGGCCACGCCATTACCCGATGCGGCGCGCGCGGCCATCGACAGGCTTGTGCAGGCGCAGACCGCCGGCCTGCCCGGCAAGGCGACGGTCACTTTCAACCTCACGGGCTCGCCTCTTCCGCCGTGCGACGACTTCGAGGCCTTCATGCCGACCGGCACCACGCTCTGGGGGCGCGTGTCGATCGGCCTGCGCTGCCGCGGCGACAAGCCTTGGAGCCGCTTCATCTCGGCGCAAGTGGCCGTGGAAGGCACCTATTTCGTCGCCGCACGCGCGATCGAGCCCGGCGAGACGCTGGATGCCGGCGACGTCGTCGAACGCAAGGGCGACCTCAGCGCACTGCCGCGCTCCGTCGTCACCGACGTTTCGGCCCTGCGGGGCGTCACGAGCACGCATCGCATCGCCGCGGGCGCGCCGTTGCGCAAGGAACTGATGCGCGGCGTGGTCGTGATCCAGCAAGGACAGACCGTGCAACTGGTGGCCCAAGGCCAGGGCTACGTCGTCAGCACCGAAGGCAAGGCCATGACACGCGCCGAAGTCGGCGCCAGCGTGCAGGCCAAGACGCGGGACGGCCGGCTGGTGAGTGGCATCGCCGACGAAGACGGCCAGATCCGGCTCGCCCAGTAGCCAAGGCTCGCCATTCGTTGCGATCCGGCCTAAAGTTCCTGACCCATCCGCCGATATACGGGCCAGCCCTTTGAGGAATCATCTTGAAAATCGATCAACCCGCGCCTTCGGCCACGCCCCTTTCCCGTCCCACCAAGCCGGGCTCTGCCCCCGCGTCCGCCGCCGACGCCGCGAGCCGCTCCAAGGAGGTGGTGCAGGTGTCCGGACAAATCCATGCCATGCCCGATGCCCCGGGCGGTGAATTCGACGCGGCCCGCGTCGCGGCGATCCGCGAGGACATCCGCGCCGGCCGTTACCAGGTCAACCCCGAGCGGATCGCCAGCGGCCTGCTCGACAGCGTGCGCGACCTCCTCGGCGCCGAGAAGAACAAATGAACACCATGCTGCTCTACCTGCACGCCGAAAAATCCTGCGTGGAGGAATTTCTGGCCATCCTGTCGCAGGAAGAGCAGGCCATGACGAACCGCCGCTTCGCGGAGCTCGATCACATCACGGAACAGAAGGTCCAGTTGCTGGAGCGCCTGGCCGAACTCGACCGCCAGCGCGAAGCCGCACAGGCCGCGCTCGGATTCGAACCGGGCCGCGCCGGCGCGGATGCCGCGGCAGCGGCCGGCGGCGAAAACACCCAGCAGGCCTGGGCAGCGCTACTGGCAATGGCCGAGCAGGCCCGGATGCACAACCTGCGCAATGGATCGATCGTCTACACGCACCTCGATTTCACGCAGAAGGCCCTGCACTTCCTGCAGTCGAGCGTGCAGCTCTTCTATGGACCGGACGGTGCCCGCAAGACGGCCGCAGGCGCCGGCACGCGCCTGGCACTGGGCTGATCGCGCCTTTGACGCCAGCGCGGCGCCCTGCTACTTGCTCGGATTGAGCAGGTATTTCTCGCCCGTCGCGTGTTTCGAATACACCGCGATCTCGTCCAGCCGCAGCGCCTCGACCAGCGACACCTCCTTGGTGTAGCGGCTCGCGAAGGTCGTCTTGAGTTCCTTCGCCACACGCGCCTTCAGCTTCTGCGCCCCTTCGGGACCGATCTTCTGCAGGAACGGGAACAGCAGCCAGCCCCCCATCCCCCACGTCATGCCGAAGCCGCGCGTGAACTCGGTCGGCCCGCGGTCGAGGCCGCCATAGATGTAGACCTGCTTGAGGGTCGTCGACCCGTAGCGGCTGTATTCGGTGGCGGTCTTGGTCAGCGCGGCTTCCATGCAGGTCAGGATCTGACCGGCCAGCTTGCCGCCGCCGATCGCGTCGAAAGCCAGCGTGGCCCCGGTGGCGACCAGTGCCTCCGTCAGGTCCTGCATGAAGGTGGGCGAGGTGGCGTTGCAGACGTACTTGGCGCCCATGCCGCGAAGGAGGTCTTCCTGCTCCTTCTTGCGCACGATGTTCACCAGCCCGATGCCGTCCTGGATGCAGATCCGGTTGAGCATCTGCCCGAGGTTCGACGCCGCCGCCGTGTGCACCAGCGCCTTGTGGCCCTCGCGCCGCATCGTCTCGACCATGCCCAGCGCCGTGAGCGGATTGACGAACGACGATGCGCCTTCCGCCGGCGTCGCGCCCTCTGGCAGTTCCATGCATTGCGCGGCGGGGATGCAGCGGTATTGCGTGTACATCGCACCGCCGAGCACCGCCACGGTCTTGCCCATCAGCGCCTGCGCCTCAGGCGAACTGCCCGCCGCCACGACGACGCCTGCGCCCTCGTTGCCGACCGGCATGGACTGGTCCAGTCGCGCGGCCATGCTCTTCATTCCGATTTCGGGGACGGTCGCGGTCACCACCGGCCGGTCCGGCGTGCCGCCGGCCTTGGCAGTGCGCATGTCCGCCGCGCCGAACAGCAGGCCGAGGTCCGAGGGATTCATGGGCGCCGCCTCGACGCGAACGACGACCTCGTTGGCCGCCGGTTGCGGAAGCGCTTCCTCGGCGAGCGAGAGTTCCAGTTCGCCGTTACGACGGATCAGCGAACGAAGTTGCAGGGTGGTCTTGGGCACGAGCATGGCGGGTCTCCGAATTGAGGCCGGCCAGTATAGGAGTCGGGGATCAGGCGTGCTCGGCCCGGTCCTGCAGGTGCTGCGCATTGGCCGCGGCGATCGTCCTGAAAGGTTCGCTGACGCGCGCATCTGTGGAAACGCGACGCCAGAATTCGATGGCGACGAGGCATGCAGTCGTCCAGACGGCGCGTTGAGCGGGCAGCGGAGGGGTCACGCAGCATCAAGGCGCGAGATCGTCCGCACTCGCGTCCGGATAGGCCAGCACACGATCGATCCGTTTGCCGTCCAGCGCCGCGACCTCGAAGCACCAGCCCGCGCATTCCATGCGCTCACCGACTTCCGGCAGTTGGCCCGAGACGAACATCAGCAAGCCGGCCACGGTGTTGTAGCGACCACGATCCTCGTCAGGCAGCTCGCGAATGCCGAGCCGCGCGCGGAGTTCGGACACGGGCATCAGGCCGTCGAGCTCCCACACGCCATCAGGACGCTCCCGTGCCCAGGCTTCCTCGTGCGTCGGCACCTGCAGTTCGCCGGTGATCGCCTCCAGCAGGTCGCGCGGCGTCATCAGGCCCTGGACGACGCCGTATTCATCAACCACGAACACCAGCCGGCCAACCCGTGAACGGAACTGCTCGAGCAACTCCATGCCGGTCAGCGTTTCGGGCACGAACACGGCCGGCTGTGCCGCCTGCTCGACCGTGCCTTCATGCTCGGGTCCAAGCCGCAGCAGATGCGCGACACTGATCACGCCGACGACGTCGTCCAGCGAATTGCGGCAGACCGGGTACCACGAGTGAACGAGGTCGAGCGCGCCCGCTTCGGACACCTTCCGCAAGCACTGCGCGATGGTGAAGGAGGCTTCGAGCCACTCGATGTCCGCGCGCGGAACCATCAGCGACGCGAGCCGCCGGTCGTCGAGATGAAACACGTTGCGCACCATCTGGTGCTCGTGCATCTCGATCACGCCGGCATCGACACCCTCTGCCAGGCTGGCGGAGATTTCTTCTTCGGTCACCACGCGCGCCGCGTTCGAGTCGATGCGCAGAAGTTTGAGCGTGGCGGCGGTGGCGCCCGACAGCAGCAGCACGAAAGGCTTGGCCGCGGTGGCGAGACCGCGCATGGGACGCGCCACGAAGCGCGCCACAGGCTCTGGATAGAGCTGGCCGATGCGCTTCGGCACCAGTTCGCCAAAGATGATCGTGAAGAAGGTGATGCAGCTCACGACCACCGCCGTCGACGCAATGCTGGCCGTGCCCCGCCCCATGCCCACCTTTTCCATCCAGTCGGCGAGCGGTGCCGCAAAGGCCGCCTCGCCCACGATGCCGCTCAGCATGCCGATCGAGGTGATGCCGATCTGAACGCTGGAGAGGAATTGCGTCGGATCCTCCATCAGCTTGAGCGCCGCGGCGGCACCCGCATCCCCTGTCTCGGCCAGCGCTGCGAGGCGCGCGCGGCGGCTGGTGGAAAGGGCCATTTCGGACATTGCGAACAACGCGTTGAGCGTGGTCAGCAAAGCCAGTAGGAGAACATCCATGAACGCGGGAGAGAATGGGGACCATGGCACTTTACTTGATCGGCGATGTACAGGGCTGCGACGAGCCGCTGCAGCGCCTGCTCGACCTCATCGCCTTCTCGCCGAGCCGCGACACGCTGGTCGTGCTCGGCGACCTGGTCAACCGCGGGCCCGAGTCGGCCCAGGTGCTTCGGCGCATGCAGCACTACGGCGCCTCGGCGCGCAGCCTGCTCGGCAACCATGACCTGCACCTGCTCGGCGTTGCCTACGGCGCCCGAAAGGCGGGTCGCAAGGACACGCTCTCCGACGTGCTGGCGGCGCCGGATCGCGACCCGATGCTCGATTGGCTGCGCCACCAGCACATGGCGCTCCATCAAAGCCTTGGCGGCGAAGACCTGCTGATGGTGCACGCAGGCGTCCTGCCGCAATGGACCGTCGAAGACACTCTCTCGCTGGCGTCGGAGCTGCAATCGGTGCTGCGCGGGCCGACCATCGCCCACTTTCTGCCGTTGATGTACGGCAACCAGCCCACCCAGTGGAATGACGCGCTCACTGGCACCGAACGGCTTCGCGTCATCGTCAACGCGCTCACGCGAATGCGCTTCTGCACGTCTGAGGGCGTGATGGAGTTCGAGAGCAAGGACGCCGCAGGCACCGCGCCCCAGGGCTACATGCCCTGGTTCGATGTACCCGACCGAAAGACGGCCACCGCCACCGTTGCCTTCGGCCACTGGTCAACCCTGGGCTGGCTTTCACGTCCGGACCTGATCTCGACCGACACCGGCTGCGTCTGGGGCGGCTGCCTCAGCGCCGTGCGCTTCGGCGCGTCAACGCAGGAACGGGAGTTGATCCAGGTGAAATGCCCCCAAGCCCAAAAACCAGGCTGAGCATCGATCAGCCCCCTTCGAGAACACCGCGGAACCGGCTTAGCCGGGCCGCTGGTGTTGCCCCCGGCAGGGGGTGGGCGCCCGACACGAAGTGCGGGCAACCTGGGGGGGAGCCCTACTCTACCGACTTGAAGAGGGCGGCGACCTTGCGCTTGGTCTTGATGTTGCTGGAGATGCCGCGTGCCGGCGCGGCCTTGGCGGCGGCCTCCCATGCGGGGGCGGCTTCGCGCTCCACCGGAGCCTCGTAGGGCTGCTCGAAGAATGGATCTCGCGGCGCGGCGGGGGCGCGGTGCGGACGACCGCCTCTTGCGGAACGGGCGTCGCCACGGTCGCGCGGGCGGTCCAGCGTGTCGAGCACGTCGCGCGCATCGCCGGCCTCGCCCTCTTCCCGCCAGTGGCGGCGGCCGTCGTTGATGCGGCCGCGCGGACGGTCTTCCTCGAATTCGATCGGCTCGAGTTCGATCTTGATCTTGATCAGCTTCTCGATGTCGGCCACCAGCCGGACATCATTCCCGCCGCTCGCAAAGCTCACCGCCAAGCCCGACGCTCCGGCGCGGCCGGTGCGTCCGATGCGGTGCACGTAGTCTTCGGCATTGAACGGAATGTCGAAATTGAAGACGGCCGGCACATCCTTGATGTCAAGCCCGCGCGCGGCAACGTCGGTCGCGACCAGCAAGTCGACCTCGCCGGCCTTGAACGCGGCGAGCGCCTTGAGGCGCTCGTCCTGGCTCTTGTCGCCATGCAGTGCCGTGGTCTTGAGCCCTTCTCGTTCGAGCGAACGCGCGAGCCGCGCGCAACCCAGCTTGCTGTTGACGAACACGAAGGCCTGCGTGATGCCGCGCTGGCGAACGATCTGCTTCAGCGCGCGGCGCTTGTCGTCGTCGCTCACGCTGTAGAAGCGCTGCTCGACCGTCGAGGCCGTCTCGTTCGGCCGCGCGACCTCGATCGTCACCGGGTTCTGCAGGTAGCTGCCGGCCAGCCGCTTGATTTCGGGTGAGAAGGTTGCGGAGAACAGCAGCGTGGTGCGCTGCTTCGGCAGGTAGGAGAGGATGCGCTGCAGATCGGGCAGGAAGCCGATGTCGAGCATGCGGTCGGCCTCGTCGAGCACCACGTACTCCACCTGGTTGAGCACCGCGTTCTTGGCCTCGATGTGGTCGAGCAGGCGGCCGGGCGTGGCCACCAGCACTTCGACGCCCTTCTTGAGTTCCAGCGTCTGGGGCTTCATGTCGATGCCGCCGAACACGACCGTGCTGCGCAGGCTCGTGTACTTGGCATAGAGCTTGACCTGCTGTGCGACCTGATCGGCGAGTTCGCGCGTCGGCAGCAGCACCAGGGCACGCACTGGATGGCGAGCTGGGGAGGTCGAGCTGTTCTCGTGCTTGAGCATCCGTTGCAGCAACGGCAGCGAGAACGCTGCCGTCTTGCCGGTGCCGGTTTGGGCGGCGCCCATCACGTCCTGGCCCGCCAGGACCACCGGAATGGCCTGTTCCTGGATGGGCGTCATGGTCTCGTAGCCCATTTCGGCTACGGCACGCGCCAGCGGTTCGGCCAGGGAAAGATTGGAGAAGGAGCTTGTCATGAAGCTCCGTATTGTCGCACCGCGGCAAATTGTTGCTCGCCCCCAGGTTGCCCGCACTTCGTGTCGGGCGCCCACCCCCTACCGGGGGCAACCCCTGCGGCCCGGCTAAGCCGGTTCCGCGGGGTTTCTTGGAAGGGGGCCGTTAGGGCCCAGACCTAGAGACTTTTTGTTGCAAAAGTGTCGCAGTCTTCCATGTTGCCGCTCTTGAAGCCGGTCATGAACCAGCGCTGCCGCTGGGCGCTGGTGCCGTGGGTGAAGCTGTCGGGGACGACGGCGCGGCCGGCGGAGCGCTGGAGGGCGTCGTCGCCGATCTTCTGGGCGGCGTTCATGGCGGATTCGATATCGCCCGGGTCCAGCCATTGCTTGGATTCCTGGGAATGGTGGGCCCAGACACCGGCGAAGCAATCGGCCTGCAGCTCGACGCGGACGCTCACCGCGTTGTTCTGGGTCGGACTGAGGCGGCTGCGCATCTGGTCGACCTTGCCGGTGATTCCGAGTTCGTCCTGCACGTGGTGCCCGACTTCGTGCGCGATGACGTAGGCCTGCGCAAAGACGCCCGGTGCACCAAGCTGGTTCCTGAGCGTGTCGTAGAAGCCGAGGTCAATATAGACCTTCTGGTCGCCAGGGCAATAGAAGGGGCCCATGGCCGACTGGCCGGTGCCGCAGGCGGTCGGCGTGGCGCCGCGGAAGAGCACCAGCTTGGGGGCCGTGTAAGTGCCGCCTCGCTGACGGAAGATGTCGCCCCACACCACCTCGGTGTTCTTCAGCACGGTCGAGACGAAGGCCGCATCCTTGTCATTGGGCGGCGGCTTGTGCGCCGGCCCTTGCTGCTGCACCTGGGGCGCCGGCTCGCCGCCGCTCAGCAGGCCCAGCACCGTCAGGGGATTGATGCCGAAGATCCAGCCGGCGATCAAGGCCACGGCAATGGTGCCGATGCCGATACCGCGCCCGCCGATCGGCAGGCCGAACCCACCGCCGCCACCGCCTTCATCGCGCCGGTCCTCGACGTTGTCTGATTGTTCGTTGCCTTCCCATCTCATGACGCTCTCCTTGCCGCCGGCATCCGTGCGGCGCTTGGGGGATGGTACGCGCTGATCAGGCCTTCGGCAGGGTCACGCCGCGCTGGCCCTGGTACTTGCCGCCGCGGTCCTTGTAGCTCGTTTCGCAAACCTCGTCGCTCTCGAAGAAGAGCACCTGCGCGCAGCCCTCGCCTGCGTAGATCTTGGCCGGCAGCGGCGTGGTGTTGCTGAATTCAAGGGTGACGTAGCCCTCCCACTCCGGCTCGAAGGGCGTCACGTTGACGATGATCCCGCAGCGGGCGTACGTGCTCTTGCCCAGGCAGATGGTCAGAACATTGCGCGGGATGCGGAAATACTCGACCGTGCGCGCCAGCGCGAAGCTGTTGGGCGGGATGATGCAGCTGTCGCCATGGAAGTCAACGAAGCTCTTCTCGTCGAAGTTCTTGGGGTCGACCACCGTGCTGTGGATGTTCGTGAAGACCTTGAACTCGGGTGCGCAGCGGATGTCGTAGCCGTAGCTCGAGGTGCCGTAGCTGATGATCTTGTGACCATCCTGCTCCCGGATCTGGCGGGGCTCGAAGGGCTCGATCATCCCGTTCTTCTCGGCCATGCGCCGGATCCACTTGTCGCTCTTGATGCTCATGGCAACGCCCGCCCGGCCGCCCGAAGGGCGTTGAGCGCCCCCTCGGGGGGCAGCGATACACGAAGTGATGAGCGTGGGGGCATTTCCATATGGGAGGTCTTTCCTTGGGGCCGCTATTCTAGGCAGCGGCGCCCTCCCCCTGGCTCAGCCGGCCAGGGCCTGCGAGACCACGGTGCGCTCGATCAGCCGGTCGTCGCCCAGCACGATCAGGGCAAACAGCAGTTCTTCCAGCGTGTTCGCCAGCGACGTCTTGCGCGCGAGCAGGGGGGTGGCCTTCGGGTTGATCACCACGAAGTCGGCCTCGCAACCCGGCTGCAGGTTTCCGACGACCCCCTCCAACCCGAGCGCGCGCGCCGCCCCAGCCGTGTGGCGCCACCAGAGCTGCGACGGCGGAATGCTGATGCCGGGCTTGGTCTGGCCCTCGCGGCCGGCGTAGTAGGCCGCCAGCATCGTGGCGAAAGGGCTGAAGCTGGTACCGCCGCCGACGTCGCTGGCCAGCCCGTACGGGTAGCCGATGCGGTCGGCACCTTCGAAATCGAAGAAGCCGCTGCCGAGAAAGAGGTTGCTGGTCGGACTCACGGCCGTTGCCGTACCGGTCTCGCGCATCAGGCGGCGATCGTCGTCGTCGAAGTGGATGCAATGGGCGTACACGGCGCGCTCACGCATCAGGCCGAAGCCCGCGTACACGTCGAGGTACGAACGGGCGTGGGGAAAGAGCTCGCGGGCCCACATCACCTCGTCCTTGTTCTCCGCGACGTGCGAGTGAATCCAGGTGTCGGGGTATTTGGCAGCCAGTTCGCCGGCGCCGCGCAGCTGGGCATCGGTGCTCGTGGGCGCGAAGCGCGGCGTGATGGCATAGCCCAGGCGATCCACGTTGTGCCAGCGGCGGATGAGCGCCTCGGAGTCGATCAGGCTTTGTTCAGCTTCGTCACGCACGCCGTCCGGCGAATGGCGATCCTGCAGCACCTTCCCGGTGATCATGCGCAGCTGGCGACGTTGCGCGGCCTCGAAGAAGGCATCGACGGACGCGGGGTGCGAGGTGGCGAAGGTCAGCGAGGTCGTCACCCCGTTGCGCATCAATTCGTCGAGGAAGAACTCCGCCACCTCGGCCGCATGGGCCGGATCGGCGAAGCGGCTTTCTGCCGGAAAGGTGTAGTTTTCGAGCCAGGGAAGCAGCCCGTCCGCCGGAGCCCCGATGATGTCGCTCTGCGGAAAGTGAACGTGCATGTCGATGAACCCCGGCGCCAGAATGCGTCCGGGCCAGTGCGTGACGGGCACCTGCGGATACCGCTGCGCGACGGCGGCGTAAGCGCCCGCATCCTGGACGCGTTGCCGCCCATGGGCATCGGGACCGACGACCAGCAGGCCGTCTTCGTCGAAGACCGGCTGGCCGTCGGGATCGAATCGCAAAAGGGAGGCACGGTACGCTTGCATGGGCACGGAGGGTAAGTCAGCAATGCGGGTACACGATGTGCTAGCGCATATGGGCGCTATACGGCGGCAATACTGGCGCTTCCCGGCCGATGGTACGCGCCGCGCAGGCAGCACGCTCGACCATAATTCCGCAACTCCTTCCAGGAAGATCGATGAATTCACGTGACGCCGCCAAGAGCGCCCGCAGCCGATGAAGGTGCTGCTGATCGCGAACTACGAGCCCGACGGACAGGCCAGCATGCTGGCCTTCAGGCGCGTCCTGGAACGTGAACTCCCCCATCTCGGGTGCGAGGTCCGCGTGATCGCCCCCACGATGCGGCTGCTGCGGTACTTCGAGACCTCGCGCTGGTGGAAGTGGCCGGCCTATGTCGACAAGTTCATCCTGTTCATTCCCTCGATGGCGCGCTCCGTGCGCTGGGCCGACGTGGTCCACGTCGTCGACCACTCCAACAGCATCTACGTCCCATGGGTGAAAGCCAAGCCCAATGTCGTGACCTGCCACGACGTGATCGCCGTGCAGGCGGCCAAGGGCATGGTCGACGGCTGGAGGGTGGGCCGGTTCGGGCGGCTGCTGCAACAGCTGATTTCCAAAGGGCTGGCCAAGGCCGATCTCGTCGCCTGCGTGTCGGACCTGACCCGGCGCGACCTGCTGGCGCTGGGCCTGGCAGACGAGCGCAAGGTCACGACCGTGCTCAACGGCCTGAACGATAACTTCGCTCCTGTGCCGCCGGACGAAGCGAAGCGGCTCATCGCGCGATTCGGCCTCTCGCCTGCCGACCGGTACCTCATCCACGTGGGCGTGGATCTCGACCGCAAGAACCGGCCGGGCGTGCTCGGAGCCTTCATCGCGCTGCAGGAGCGCGCGGCGGCGGCCGGCACGCAGGCCGTGGCACGGCGGCTGGTGCTCGTCGGCCCCCAGTTGTCGGCCGAACTGATGGAGCTGGCGCGCCAGCACGGCGTCGCGGACCAGGTCCAGACAGTCAGGAACATCTCGCATGAAGAGCTTCGCGCGCTGTATTCGAGCGCCGTGGCGCTGCTCTTTCCGTCGCTCCAGGAAGGCTTCGGCTGGCCGGTGATCGAGGCGCAAGCCTGCGGCTGCCCCGTCTTCACGTCCGACCGGGCGCCCATGAACGAAATCGGCGGCCCCGGCGCGGTCTACGTCGATCCGACCGATCCGATCGCCATGGCCGCGGCCATCGAACAGGCAACACCGCGCCTGGACGAGATGCGCCGCCTCGGGCTCGAAAACGCAGCGCACTACACCGCCGAACGGATGGCGACCAACTATGTCTCCGCCTACCGACGGGCGATCAGCGAGCGGAAGGCCCCATGAGAAAAGTCCTGGCGCTGGGCGTCGTGTTCCTCCCCTGGGCCGTCAAGCGCTGGGTCCTGCGGCGCTTCTGGGGCTACCAGATCGCCGACGACGCGCGCATCGGCCTCTCGTATATCTTTCCGGGTCGACTGGTGATGGGCGAAGGCGCCTACATCGGGCACCTGAACGTCGCCATCCACCTGGGCCGGCTGGAGTGCGGCGCGCATTCGATCATCGACCGCTCCAACTGGATCACCGGCCATCCGCCAGGCGGCGCCCACTTCACGCAACGCACGCAGCGCGATCCGGCGCTGCTGCTCGGCGACCATGCGGCCATCACCAAGTCGCACATCATCGACTGCACGGACAAGATCGAGATCGGCCCCTTCACGACCATCGCGGGCTATCACTCGCAGCTGATCACGCATGGGATCAACGTGGTCGAAGGCCGGCAGGACTGCAAGCCGATCCGCATCGGCGCCTATTGCCTGGTCGGCACGCGCGTCACCGTGCTGGGCGGCGCGGCGTTGCCGGACCATTCGGTGCTCGGTGCCGGTTCGGTGCTCAACAAGGTCCACACCGAGGAATACGCCGTATACGCAGGGCAGCCCGCTGCCAAGGTGAAGGCCCTCGACCCCGAAGGCGCCTACTTCCACCGCGAAAGCGGCTTCGTCCACTAAATTCCAGTGCTGCCGCGAGGGGTCAGCCTGCCTTCCCTTGCACCCCTTCGACCAGCCAGTTCATGTGGAGGATCTGCTCGTCGCTCAGGCCCTGGCCCTTGGGGATGACGACGTGGCCCTCGTTGTCGCGCACGTCGGCCACGGCACGGAACGGTTGCAACTTGCCGGATGCGATGTCCTGCTGGCGCAGCAGCACCTCGTCCTGCACGGCCTTGGGCACCTTCGAGCCGAAATCGCCCACACGGATCATTCCTTCCTTGACGCCGCCCCACACGTTGCCGCTCTTCCACGTGCCGTCGAGCACGGCACGCGCGCGCTTCGTGTAGTAGTCGCCCCACTGATGGGTGACGGCGACGATCTGCGCATCGGGCGCGACCTTGCGCATGTCGGAGTGATAGGCCACGGCCAACTTGCCGCGCTCCTGCGCCGCAGCCATGACGGCGGTCGAGCCGGTGTGGAAGGCGATCACGTCGACGTTCTGGTTGAACAGGGCCATGGCCGCGTCGCGCTCCTTGGGCGGATCGAACCAGACGTCGAGCCACACCACCTTGACCTGCGCCTTCGGGTTGACCGAGCGCATGCCCAGCGTGAAGGCGTTGATGCCCTGCAGCACCTCGGGGATCGGAAAGCCCGCGACATAGCCGGCGACATTGGTCTTCGTCATGCGGCCCGCCGCGACGCCTGCGAGGTAGCGGCCTTCGTAGTAGCGCGCATTGGCGGTCGCGACGTTGGGCGCGGTCTTGTAGCCGGTGATCGACTCGAATTTCACGTCGGGAAAGTCGCGCGCCACCTTCAGCGTCGGCTCCATGTAGCCGAAGCTTGACGTGAAGATGAGCTTGTTGCCCTGCTGCGCAAGGTCGCGGATGACGCGCTCGGCGTCGGCGCCTTCGGCGACGTTCTCGACGTAGGTGGTCTTCACCTTGCCGGCCAGCACGGCCTCCACGGTCTTGCGTCCGTTTTCATGCTGGCGAACCCAGCCGGCGTCGGTGACAGGCGCGACATAGACGAAGCCGATCTTGAGCGGATCGGCCTTCTGTGCAGGTTGCGAGGGTTGCGAAAAAGCGGGGAGAAAAAAACAGGCGGCCGCGAGCGCGGCTGCGAGGTTTTTGTACATGGTGGTCCTCTACATGGCCCCAAAAGAAAAAAAACGGCGCTACGGGGCAGCAACGCCGGGCCGGCATTTTACCCGCGCACCACGTGCATAGCGGGCCCCTGTCACGCGCGCTTCACGGCGATGTCACGCCCTCTCCCTAGTCTTGCGCCCGTTCATCCCACCCAACGACCCCCACTCCCGGAGGAGAACCGACCCATGAACTCGCGCCGCAAATTCATCCAGGGCACCGCCACCACCGGCATTGCCGCTGCCACGCTCGCCGCCTTTCCGCCGAGCATCCGACGCGCCCTCGCGATTCCCGCGCACAACAAGACGGGCACCCTCAAGGATGTCGAGCACATCGTGATCCTGATGCAGGAGAACCGCTCCTTCGACCACTACTTCGGCACGCTGCGCGGCGTGCGCGGCTTCGGCGACCGTTTCACGATCCCGCTGCCGCAGGGCTTGAACGTCTGGCAGCAGACCGACGCCAACGGCAAGCAGGTGCTGCCCTTCCACCTCGACGGCAGCACCGGCAATGCACAGCGCTTCAGCGGCACGCCCCACACCTGGGTCGACGGCCAGAACGCGTGGGACGGAGGCCGCATCAACCAGTGGCCGCGCTACAAGACGGCCGCGTCGATGGGCTACTTCCAGGAAGCCGAGTTGCCCTTCCAGTTCGCGCTGGCCAATGCCTTCACGATCTGCGACGCCTACCACTGCGCCATGCACACCGGCACCAATTCCAACCGCATGTTCCTGTGGACCGGCACCAACGGCCCGACCGGCGCGGGCGTCGCCTCGGTGAACAACGAGTGGGACTCCATCGACGCATCGACCCTCGGCTACGAATGGAAGACCTACCCCGAGCGCCTGCAGGCCGCCAAGGTGAGCTGGATGGTCTACCAGAACATGCCCGACAACTTCGGCGACAACCCGCTGGCAGGCTTCAAGCAATACCGCGTGGCCAACGAAGTCTCGGGCAAGCCGGTGAGCAACGACGCCCTTTCGCCCGCCTACGATCCAGCGAGCGACGATGTCGGAAACCCGCTGTACAAGGGCATCGCCAACACGATGCCCGGCGATTTCAACGATCCGGGAACCTACTTCGATCGCTTCCGCCAGGACATCAAGACCGGCAAGCTGCCGCAGGTTTCATGGCTGATCGCGGGCGCGACGTATTCGGAGCACCCCGGCCCGTCCAGCCCGGTGCAGGGCGCCTGGTACGTCCAGGAGACGCTTGACGCACTGACCGCCGTGCCCGAGGTCTGGAGCAAGACCGTGCTGATCGTCGACTTCGACGAGAACGACGGCTACTTCGACCACTGTCCGTCCCCCTCTGCGCCTTCGCTCAATCCGGACGGCAGCCCGGCGGGCAAGACGACGCTGCCCGAGCGCGAAGTCGCCTTCGAGCGCTTCACCCATCCCAACCCGCCCGGCACCCAGAACCAGCCCCAGCCTGACGGCCGCGTGTACGGGCCCGGCATGCGGGTGCCGATGTATGTCATCTCGCCCTGGAGCCGCGGCGGCTGGGTCAACTCGCAGGAGTTCGACCACACCTCGGTCATCCGCTTCATCGAGAAGCGTTTCGGCGTCAAGGAGCCCAACATCAGCCGCTTCCGCCGTGCGGTATGTGGCGACCTGATGAGCGCCTTCAATTTCGAGAACCCCAACAACGAAGTGCTGCCCACGTTGGCAGGCCGCAAGACCCGCACCCAGGCGGACATGCTGCGCGCGGACCAGGAAAAGCTCGCGCCGATCACGCCGCCGGCCAACCCGCTGCTGCCGCAGCAGGCCACCGGCACGCGCCCATCGCGCGCCCTGCCCTACGAACTGCACGTGAGCGCGCGCGCCGATGCGCTGCACGGCCGGGTCCGGCTCGTGTTCGCCAACACCGGCGAGGCCGGGGCTGTGTTCCACGTCTACGACAAGCTCAACCTCGACCGCCTGCCACGGCGCTACATGGTCGAGCAGGGCGAGCGCCTGGAAGACGACTGGAACGCCATGACCAGCAACGCCGGCCTCTACGACCTCTGGGTGCTCGGGCCCAACGGTTTCCACCGGCATTTCAAGGGCGACCTGAACCGCCTGCGCGCGGGCGGTGCACCCCAGCCGGAGCTCCGCATCGGCTACGAGAAGCACCGCGGCGACCTCTACGTGAAGCTGCGCAACGACGGCGACCGGCCCTGCCAGTTCACGGTCCAGTCCAAGGCCTACCGCAACGATGTGCGGCAGGTTCGCGTCAAGGGCGGCGACGACGCCGAACTGCATTGGGATCTGGACGACAGCGGCTACTGGTACGACTTCGCCGTCACCTGCGATTCGGACCCGGCCTACTTGCGCAGATTCGCCGGTCGCGTCGAGACCGGCAAGCATTCCGTGAGCGACCCGGCCTTCGGCAAGCCGGATCTTTGAGGCAGAAGTGAAAAAGGGGCGCGGCCAACGCCGCGCCCCTCTTTTGCCTTGGGGGACGTGTTACTTGGACGCGGTCGCCGGGTTCTGCATCGTCGAGATGACGCGGCTGTTGACGCGCGAGCCACCCACCACGTTCTGGTCCGGTGCCGAGGCGGCGGCTATCGCTTGCGCGTTCACTGCCGCCGGATCAGCCATCGGCGTGAAGGGCTCGGCGCCACGCGAACCGCGCGTCACGTTCTGGTCCGGCGCGTGCGCCGTCGCGACGGCCTGTTGCGCCAACTTGTCGGGATCGGCCATCGGCGTGAACGGCTCGGCGCCGCGCGAGCCGCGGGTCACGTTCTGATTGGGTGCGTGGGCCGCGGCGATCGCCTCGGCCTGGACGTCAGCGCGGCTGCGGCCTTGAACGGTCTGCGCCTGGACGGTGGTCATGGCGCATGCGGCGAGCAGGGCGCCGGTGACGATTTGCGAGAGCTTCATATCGAATCCTTTTGGATGGGAGTGGCATAGGGATAACCCTTTGCACGTTAACCCTTATCCATGGCGGAACGATGACGAAACGGAGCCGGATGTCCCGGACGCGACGCGCCGAGAACGCGCAGGCTCAGGCGAAGCCGTCGAACACGGCGTTGAGCCGGTCGACGTAGGCCCGCTTGGCGGCCGCGTCCACAAAACTGCCCTCGAAGCTGTTCGCCGCAAGCTGCCAGGCATGCTGCGCGGTGAGGCCGGTGGCGGCGAAGGTCTCGACGAAGTTCTGATTCATGTAGCCGCCGAAATAGGCCGGATCGTCCGAGTTCACCGTCGCGACCAGACCGCCATCGAGCAACTCGCGCAGGTTGTGCTGGCCCAGGTCGGGAAACACGCAGAGCTTGAGGTTCGACAGCGGGCACACGGTCAGCGGAATGCGGTCCTGCGCGAGCCGCTTCATGAGCGCGGCGTCCTTGGTGCTCTGCACGCCGTGATCGACGCGCTCGACCTTGAGCACGTCGAGCGCGCTCCACACGTAGGCCGGTGGCCCCTCCTCGCCCGCATGCGCGACGAGATGAAAGCCGAGTTCGCGGCAACGGGCGAACACGCGCGCGAACTTCTCGGGCGGATGGCCGAGTTCGCTCGAATCGAGACCGACGCCGATGAAGCGGTCGCGGAAAGGCAATGCCTGTTCGAGCGTGGCGAAGGCGTCTTCCTCGCTGAGATGGCGCAGGAAGCACATGATCAGTTCGGCGTCGACACCGAGCTTGGCCTTGGCGTCGACGCAGGCACGATGCAGCCCGTCGACCACGGTCTGCATCGACACGCCGCGCTCGGTGTGGGTCTGCGGGTCGAAGAACATCTCGGTGCGCACGACGTTGTCCGCCGCCGCGCGCTCCAGATAGGCCCAGGCCATGTCGTAGAAGTCCTGCTCCTTGAGCAGCACGCTGGCGCCGGCGTAGTAGATGTCCAGGAAGGTCTGCAGGTTGGTGAAGGCGTAGGCGCGGCGCAGGTCCTCCACGCTCGCATACGGAATGGCGACACCGTTGCGCTGCGCGAGCGCGAAGATCAACTCGGGCTCCAGCGAGCCCTCGATGTGCATGTGCAGTTCGGCCTTGGGCATGGCGGCCAGCAGCGCCGGCAAGCGCTCGGCCGGCACGTCGCGGACGGTGTGGCGGGGGATGGGCGTGTTCATCAGCAGACTCCGAAGGTGATGCCGCGCGCCTTGAGATGGCGGCGGTAGATGGACGAGGCCTTGTCGGCCACCGTGTGAAGCTCGGCCCGGAGGTCGAGCGGCAGGCGCTTGGGGGTTTGCGATTCGAGCACCGGCTTGTCCTGCAGGAAGATGGTGTCCTGGAAAGCGCGCAGCGCGGCTTCGTCGCGCTCGAAGTCGGCCGTCGCGAACCGGAACCAGACGCGGCTGCGCTCCGCGTCGATCGGGCAGATGTACAGCGCGATCGATTCGCGGTAGTCGCCGATGCCGACGCTCGCAGCCTCGGGCACCTTGGTGAGCACGGCCGCATACGGCGCGGTGACCTCGTAGGTGTATTCGACCTGCGCGGGCGCGGTCGAGTTGATGGTGGATTGCGGCTGCCAGGCCTTGCACCCTGTGGCGAGCAGGCCGTGCGGCGTGGCTTCGACGCGGTAGTCGTCGATCGCCGCCATGTCGCGCGCACCCAGCCAGCCTTCGTGCACGAAGCCGAAGTGGGCCATGTCGAGGAAGTTCTCGATCAGCCGAGGAGCGCTGGTCTCGACGTCGTAGGGTCCGCAGTTGACCTTGCGCAGACTCGCATCGGCCTCGGACGCGAAGGCCGGAATCGATTCGTCGTCACCCTCGACTGGTGCGGCAAGCTGCACCCAGATCAAGCCGTTCCCTTCACGCGCACCATGCGCCACCGCGCGGTGCGTCGGCGGCGGGACGAAGCCAGGCAAGGCCGGCACCTGCGTGCAATGGCCGCCGGCCTCGAAGCGCCAACCGTGATACGGGCATTCGAGGTGCGCGCTGCCCTCGCAATTCACCACCCGCCCCAGCGAAAGCTGCGCGCCGCGATGCGGACAGCGGTCCGCCCACGCGTGGATGGAGGCCTTGTCGTCGCGCCAGAGAACGATGTTTTCGCCCAGCAGTCGCGCGGCCACCGGCGCGGTCGCCACGTCATCGACGAGCGCCACGGGATGCCACATCTGTCTTTCAATCATCGTGAGACTTGAAACAAAAAAGGGCTGCCCCAGGGCAACCCTTTGCGCCGGAAATCCGGGCCGTAGATTACTTCTTGTCGCCGCCCGGCACCTTGCCTTCCACGCCCTTGACGTAGAAGTTGATGCCCGTGAGGAACTTGTCGTCCGCCACGGCGCCGGCTGCCACCAGTTCCTTGCCGTCCTGGTCGACGATCGGACCCTTCCAGATCGCGAAGCTGCCGTCCTTCAGACCCTTCTTGACTTCGTCGACCTTGGCCTTGGCCTCGGCCGGCACGTCGTCGGCGATCGAGACGAGGTCGATCGCGCCTTCCTTCACGCCCCACCAGCTCTGGCCGGTGGTCCACTTGCCGTCGAGCACGTCCTGCGTGGCCTTGATGTAGTAAGGACCCCAGTTGATGACCGCCGACGCCAGGTGGGCCTTCGGGCCATAGGCCGTCATGTCCGAATCCCAGCCGAAGGCGCGCTTGCCCTTTTCCTGCGCGGTCTTGAGCACGGCCGGCGAGTCGGTGTTCTGGAACAGAACGTCGGCGCCGCCGTTGATGAGCGCGGTGGCGGCTTCGGTTTCCTTCGGCGGGCTGAACCATTCGTTGACCCACACCACCTTGGTCGTGACCTTCGGGTTCACCGACTGCGCGCCCAGCGTGAAGCTGTTGATGTTGCGCAGCACTTCGGGGATCGGCACCGAGCCGACGACACCCAGCGTGTTGCTCTTGGTCATCGAACCCGCGACGATGCCGGCCATGTAGGCGCCTTCATACGTGCGGCTGTCGTAGGTGCGCAGGTTCTCGGCCGTCTTGTAGCCCGTGGCGTGCTCGAACTTGACGTCCTTGTTGTCGGCCGCAACCTTGAGCATGGGCTCCATGTAGCCGAAGGTCGTGCCGAAGATCAGCTTGTTGCCCTGGCTCACCATGTCGCGGAACACACGCTCGGCATCGGCGCCCTCGGGCACGCTTTCAACGAAGGTGGTCTTGATCTTGTCGCCGAATTCCTTCTCGATCGCCTTGCGGCCGTTGTCGTGCGCGAAGGACCAGCCGCCGTCGCCCACCGGGCCGACATACGCGAAAGCAATGTTGAGGGGGCCGGTCGAAGCCGGTGCCGGCGCAGCGGCCGTGGGTGCCGGGGCGGCGGGCGCGGCGGCCGGTGCCGCGGCTTCTTCCTTCTTGCCGCAGCCGATGAGGGCGGCCGAAGCGACTGCCGTGAGGGCGGCCAGCTTGAGCAGGGAACGCTTGTTCAGATCATTCATTGTTTGAAATCCTCAAAGGACGGGTTGGCGGAGAAACAAACGGAAACGCGAGATTATGAGCCGGGGTAGAACGGTTTTCCTATCGAAGCCGGCATGTTCACGCGAATGAACGCGGGGTTGCGCGAGATCAAGGCCAGCACCACGATCGGCGCGATGTAGGTCAGCATGCTCAGGAACTGGCTCGGCACGTTGACGCCGGTGCTCTGCAGGTGAAAACCCAGCATCGAGACGCCGCCGAACAGGTAGGCGCCGAGTAGCACGCGCACCGGTCGCCATGTCGCGAATGTGGTCAGCGCCAGCGCAATCCAGCCCCGACCGGCGACCATGCCCTCGACCCACAGCGGCGTGTAGACCGTCGAGAGATAGGCGCCCGCCAGTCCGCACAGTGCCCCGCCCGCGATCACCGCCAGGAAACGGATGCGCCGCACCGGATAGCCCAGCGCATGCGAGGACTCCGGTGACTCGCCCACCGAGCGCAGCACCAGCCCGGCGCGCGTGCGGTAGAGGAACCAGATCAGCCCGATGGTCAGCAGCACCGCGAAATACACCATCGGGTGATGCCGGAACAGCGCCGGCCCGACCAGCGGGATGTCGCCAAGCACCGGGATCGCGTAGGACACGCTCTCCGGCAACTTGGCCTGCACGAAGTTGATGCCCGCGAAAGCTGAGAAGCCGACGCCGAAGAGGCTGAGCGCCAGCCCGGTCGCGTACTGGTTGGTGTTGAGCCAGATCACCAGCACGCCGAAGAAGGACGCCAGCAATGCGCCTGCCGCCATGCCGGCCAGGAAGCCGAGCCATGTGTTGTGCGTGGTGACCACGGTGGCGAAGCCGGCGATCGCGGCGCAGAGCATCATGCCCTCGGCGCCGAGGTTCACGATGCCGGCCTTCTCGTTGATCAGCAGGCCCAGCGCCGCGATGGCGAGCACCGTGCCGGCGCTCAGGGTGGACCCCAGGAGGAGTGCGTAGCTTTCCATCATGCCTCCCGCCGGGCCGCCCCTAGGGAGGCATGCGCCCCCTCGGGGGGCAGCGAATACACGAAGTGATGAGCGTGGGGGTTCATCTATGCGGCTCCTTCTGTGGGACGGGCGACGGGGGCGGTCAAGGGCGTGCTGACTTGCAGCGAAGACGTTCCGGGCTCGACCACGGCCTTGGGCGCAAGCTTGCGCCGGATGCGATAGGCAATCAGCGTGTCGCAGGCCAGCAGCGTGAACAGCAGCAGCCCCTGGAACACCCCCGTCAGCGACTTCGGCAGCCCGAGCCGCGATTGCGCCAGTTCACCACCGATATAGAACATGCTCATCAGGATCGCCGAGAAGATCATCCCCACCGGATGCAGCCGGCCAACGAAGGCCACGATGATCGCGGCAAAACCGTAGCCGGCCGGGACATAGGGGTTGAGCTGGCCGATCGGGCCCGCCACTTCGAGCGCGCCCGCAAGACCTGCCGCGCCGCCCGAGGTGAGCAATGCGATCCACACCGCGCGCCGTGCCGAGAAGCCGGCGTAGCGCGCGGCCGCCGGGGCCAGCCCGCCGACCTGCTGCGCGAACCCGGCCCGCGTACGGAACAGGAAGACCCACAAGGCCCCCGCGCCGATCAACGCAATGACGAGTCCGATGCTCACGCGCGAGCCTTTCATGAGCCGCGGGATCTGCGTCACCGCTTCGAAGGTCTTCGTCTGCGGGAAGTTGTAGCCGTGTGGGTCCTTCCAGGGCCCATAGACCATATAGCCCAGCAGCAGCGTCGCGACGTACACCAGCATCAGGCTCACGAGAATCTCGTTGGCGTTGAACTTGTCGCGCAGGAAAGCGACGATGCCCGCCCACACCATGCCGCCCGCAATGCCTGCGACCAGGATGCCGACGACGATCCACTGGCTGGTGTCCTTGTCGGCCAGCAGCGCGACACCACCGGCCGCCATCGCGCCGAACACGAACTGCCCTTCGGCGCCGATGTTCCACACATTGGCACGGAAGCACACCGCCAGGCCGAGCGCGATGATCAGCAGCGGCGTGGCCTTGACCATCAACTCGCCCAGCGCATAGCCGCTCTTGATCGGCTCCCAGAAGAAGACCAGCAGGCCCTTGACGGGATCCTTGCCCAGCAGCGCAAAGAGCACCATGCCGATCACCACGGTGACCAGCAGCGCCAGGATCGGGGAGCCATAGCTCCAGAAGCGCGACAGTTGCGGGCGGGGTTCGAGCTTAAGCATGGGCGACCTCCGACGACGCCGCTGCGGCGTGATGCGACTTGTCCCAGAGCCCGCTCATCCATTCGCCGATCTGCGGCACCGTGGCAGCGGAGCGGTCGATCGACGGCGACAGCCGGCCCTTGGCGATCACGTAGAGCCGATCGCTGATTTCGAAGAGCTCGTCGAGCTCCTCGCTCACCACGAGCACGGCGCAACCGGCGTCGCGCAGTGCGAGGATCTCGCCGCGGATCAACGCTGCCGCGCCCACGTCGACGCCCCAGGTCGGCTGCGAGACGATGAAGATCTTCGGGTTGGCGTCGATCTCACGGCCGACGATGAACTTCTGCAGATTGCCGCCCGACAGCGAGCGCGCCGCCGCGTTCGGCCCGCCGGCCTTGACGTTGAAGCGCTTGATGATGTCGCTGGCATGCTGGTTCAGCGCCCGCGTGCGAATCCAGCCGCCCTTTCCGACCGCGTTGCTGCGCGTCAGCAAGAGGTTGTGCGCCAGCCCCAGCGTCGGCACCGCGCCGCGGCCCAGCCGCTCCTCGGGCACGAAATGCAGGCCCAGCGCACGCCGCCGGCGCGGCCTGAAATGCGCAGCCGCCTGGCCGAAGACCTCGATCATCGGGGCTGCGGCGCGTATGTCCTCGCCCGACAGCGCGTAGAGCAGTTCCTTCTGCCCGTTGCCCGACACCCCCGCGATGCCCACCACCTCGCCGGCGCGGACGTCGAGCGAGATGCCGTCCAGGTCGACGCCGAATTGATCTTCGCGCGCCAGCGTCAGGCCCTTGACCTTGAGCGCCACCGCGCCGGCGTGAATCGGCCGGTGCGTGAGCGGCGGCGGCTCCGCGCCGATCATCAGGCGCGAGAGCGATTCGTTGGATTCGTTCTGCGGATTGCACACCCCGGTGACCTTGCCGCCGCGCAGCACCGTGCAGGCCGTGCACAGCTCTCGGATCTCGTGCAGCTTGTGGCTGATGTAGAGGATGCTGCAGCCCTCGGAGGCCAGCTTCTTGAGCACGACGAAGAGCTTCTGCACCGCCTGCGGCGTCAGCACCGAGGTCGGCTCGTCGAGGATCAGCAGCTTGGGGTCCGTCAGCAGCGCGCGGATGATCTCGACGCGCTGCATCTCGCCGACCGACAGCGTGTGCACCGGCCGCGAGGGGTCGATGTCCAGCCCGTATTCGCCCGCCTTGGCCTGCACCCGGCGCGCCACTTCGGCCAGCGCCAGGCTCTTGTCCAGGCCCAGCCAGACGTTCTCGGCCACCGTGAGGGTGTCGAAGAGGCTGAAGTGCTGGAACACCATACTGATGCCCAGCGCCCGCGCCTCCTGCGGATTGCGCACGTTGACCGCCTGGCCGTTGAACATCACGCTGCCTTCATCCGGCTTGACCGAGCCGTAGATGATCTTCATCAGCGTGGATTTGCCGGCGCCGTTTTCGCCGAGGACCGCGTGGGTTTCCCCGGGTTCGACCGTCAGCGAAACATCGCTGTTGGCGACCACCGCGGGATAGCGCTTGGTGATGTGCGCGAGCTGGAGTCTGTGGATTGTCATGCCTATGCCTGGCCTGTGGGTTGTCGTTCGAGCCCTGAACCGCCCTCTCGGGCGATCGCCTTATTGTCGTCAGTGTCCGCCGATATAGATGAACTTGAAAAGGAACACACCGCCGATGAGCCACACCATCCAGTGCACCTCCTTGGCCTTGCCCGTAAACAGCTTCAGGGCCGCATAGCTGATAAAGCCGAACGCAAGGCCGTTGGCGATTGAATAGGTAAACGGCATGGTCAGTGCCGTCACGACAGCCGGGATCGTCTCGGTCGTCTCTTCCCAATCCAGTTCCGTCAATTCCCTAAGCATCAAACAGGCCACAAAGAACAACGCGGGTGCCGTGGCATAGGCCGGCACGGCGCCGGCCAGGGGCGAAATGACCAGCGCGGCCAGGAACAGCACGGCCACCGTGAGGGCCGTGAGCCCGGTGCGGCCGCCGGCCTGCACACCTGCCGCGCTTTCCACGTAGGCGGTGGTGCTCGACGTGCCCAGCAGCGAACCCGCGAAGATCGCGCCGCTGTCGGCCAGGAGCGATTTGTTCAGACGGTCCATCTTGCCCGGCACCAGCAGGCCCGCGCGCCGGGCCACGCCCATCAGCGTGCCGGTGGCGTCGAACAGTTCAACGAGGAAGAACACCAGGATCACGTTCAGGATGCCGCCCGACAGCGCCGCCTTGATGTCCAGCTGCAGAAAGGTCGGCGCGATCGACGGCGGCGCCGCGAAGACGCCATGGAAGGTGTTGCCGCCGAAGAAGAAGGACAGCACCGTCACCGAGATGATCCCGATCAGGATCGCGCCGGGCACCTTGAGCCGGTCGAGCACGACGATCAGAAAGAAGCCCAGCGTCGACAACACGACTTCCGGCGTGTGCAGGTCGCCGAGGGTGACATAGGTCGCCTTCGACGGCGCCACGATGCCCGCACTCTTGAGCGCGATGATCGCGAGGAAGAGCCCGATGCCGACCGTGATCGCGATGCGGATCGAGTGCGGTATCCCCTTGATGATCAGCTCGCGAACCTTGAACACTGTCACCAGCAGGAACAGGCAACCGGAGACGAACACCGCCCCCAGCGCCGCCTGCCAGGTGAAGCCCATTTGCAGCACCACCACATAGGCGAAGTACGCGTTGAGGCCCATGCCCGGCGCCAGCGCGATCGGATAGTTCGCGTAAAGCGCCATGATGCCCGTGCCCAGCGCGGCGATCAGGCAGGTGGCGACGAACACCGCGTCCTTCGGCATGCCTGCGTCGCCGAGGATCGAGGGGTTGACGAAGATGATGTAGGCCATCGTGAGGAAGGTCGTGAGACCCGCCACGATTTCGGTGCGCACCGTGGTGCCGTGCTCCTCGAGCTTGAACATCCGTTCCGCCCAGCCTTTGGCGGAGGTTTGCCGCGGGGCGGCTTGCCGTGGGGGGGCCTGCCCGCTGAGGTCGAGCACTTGTTCTGTCCGGTTCATCGTCTTGTCTCCGAGTCTTTGTGGGTCGATGGCGTTGGTTGTCTTGGTCGCGACGCCGGCGCGAAAAAATCGTTCTATTCGGGGCCGGCGCCGGCGGCCGCCATGGGCCGCAAGGTCGCCGCTACCGACTTGGCCCGCTCGCGCAGCCAGCGCGCCGAACTCGATGAATGGGTGCGCTCATGCCACAGCTGGTAGTACATGAGGCGCGGCAGCGGCACGGGGCATTCGAGGATCGCGACCGGCAGCCGGTCGAGGAAGCGCTCGCAATACTGGCGGCCGGTCGTCAGCACCAGCAGGCTCGACGCGACGATGTCGGGAATGAGCCCGAAGTGCGCGCAGCGTGCCGTGATGTTGCGCTGCCGGCCCATCTCGTCGAGCATCTGGTCGATGATTCCTCGCGCGCCCGGATGCATGGGCGTCGGGGCGATGTGCTCGGCCACGAGCCAGCTTTCCAGGTCCCAGCCGCGCCGCACGGCCGGATGGTCCTTGTTGACCAGCGAGACGATGTCGTCGCCGAAGAGTCGCGCCATGTGCAGGTCCTCGGGCGGCTTGAGCCAGTTGCCGATCACCACGTCGACCTGCCCGAGCGACAGATGCGCGTGGTAGTCCGAGTCCGAGGACAGCGGATGGATCTCGATGTGGCACAGCGGCGCCTGGCTCTTGATCTGCGCCACCAGTTGCGGCAGGAAGAGCGGGTCCATGTAGTCGCTCGCCGCGATGCGAAAGGTGGTGGCCGCCGTCTGCGGATCGAAGCCGCGTGCATCGCTGAACAGCACCTCGGCCGAGCGCAGGATGGCCGCCGCCGGCTCGATCATCCGAAGGCCCGCATCGGTCGGGACCATGCCCGAACCCGAGCGCACCAGCAACGGGTCGCCCGACAGCTCGCGCAGCCGCTTGAGGGCTGCGGAGACGGCGGGCTGGTACATCCCCAATCGGATGGCGGCACGCGAAACGCTGCGGTCGGTGAGCACGGTGTGTAGAACCCGGATGAGATGAAGATCGATCTTGTCGAGTAGCGCCTGGTCTCTCATAGCTGCCCACTGTGGTCTGGAATGTGCGGGCAGTTATACAGCGCTGCATTCACATGGAAATACCTCAGGCGGCGGCGTTCTGCACCACGGTGATGGCTCTCAGGATCGATTCGCTCGTCGCCGGCGCGCGCAGCGGCGGATCGGTCCGATGGCCGCCCGTTGCCGACACCGCGTCGCGAATCGCGAAGAACACCGAGAACGGCAGCAGCAGCGGCGGCTCGCCGACTGCCTTGCTGCGGTGGATCGAGTCCTCGTAGTTCTGGCCTTCGAACAGCCGCACGTTGAGCACCGGCGGGCAGTCGTTGGCCGTCGGGATCTTGTAGGTGCTGGGCGCATGCGTGGTCAGCAGGCCGGTCTTCGGGTGCCACACCAGTTCTTCGGTCGTGAGCCAACCCATGCCCTGGATGAAGGCGCCTTCGACCTGGCCGATGTCGACCGCCGGGTTCAGCGATTTGCCGGCGTCGTGCAGGATGTCGGCGCGCAGCAGCTTCCATTCGCCGGTCAGCGTGTCGACGACGACCTCGCTCACCGCAGCGCCGTAGGCGTAGTAGAAGAACGGCCGGCCGAACATCTTGTCCTTGTCCCAGCTCAGGCCGGGCGTGGCGTAGAAGCCGTCGGACCAGAGCTGCACGCGGTCGAGGTAGGCCTCGCCGACCAGCGTGCTGAAAGGCAGCGTGCGGCCGTTGACTTCGACCTTGTCGTTGGCAAAGCGCACCGCGGAAGCGTCACCACCATGGCGCGCCGCGGCGCACGCCGCCAGCCGCTCGCGGATCTGCCGAGCCGCATCCTGCGCGGCCTTTCCGTTCAGGTCGGCGCCGGTCGACGCGGCGGTGGCCGAGGTGTTGGCGACCTTCTGCGTATCGGTGGCCGTGACCTTCACGCTCTCGAAGCTCACGCCCAGTTCGTGCGCGACGACTTGCGCCACTTTGGTGTTCAGCCCCTGTCCCATCTCGGTACCGCCGTGGTTCACGAGGATCGATCCGTCGGTGTAGACGTGCACCAGCGCGCCGGCCTGGTTGAAATGCTTCACGTTGAACGAGATGCCGAACTTGAGCGGCGCGAGCGCAATGCCGCGCTTGAGCACCGGACTCGTGGCGTTGAAAGCCGCGATGGCTTCCCGGCGAGCGCGGTAGTCGCTGCTGGCCTCCAGATCCTCCACCAGTTCGTGAATGATGTTGTCGTTCACGACCTGGCCATAGGGCGTGACGTTGTTCTCGCCCTTGCCGTAGAAGTTGACGCGACGCACATCCAGCGGGTCGCGGCCCAGTTCGCGCGCCACGCTGTCGAGGATGTTCTCGATCGCGATCGCCCCCTGCGGACCACCGAAACCGCGGAAGGCCGTGTTGCTTTGCGTGTTGGTCCTGCCCGAATAGCCGTGCATGGACACATCCGGCAGCCAGTAGGCGTTGTCGAAGTGGCACAGCGCGCGCGTCATCACCGGGCCCGAGAGGTCGGCTGAATGTCCCGCGCGCGAAACCATGTTGATCTCGGCGCCGAGGATGCGGCCCTCGTCGTCGTAGCCGACTTCGTATTCGTACCAGAAGCAGTGGCGCCTCCCGGTGATCATGAAGTCGTCATCGCGGTCCAGCCGCAGCTTGACCGGGCGCTTCAGCTTGTTGGCGGCGACCGACGCGACGCAGGCGAAGAGCGCCGATTGCGATTCCTTGCCGCCGAAGCCGCCGCCCATGCGCCGGCATTCGACGTGCACTTCGTTGGCGTGCAGGTGCAGCGCATGCGCCACCAGATGCTGCATCTCGCTCGGATGCTGGGTCGAGCAATACACATGCATCGCGCCGCCTTCCTTCGGGATGGCGTAGCTGATCTGGCCTTCGAGATAGAACTGTTCCTGCCCGCCGACGTCGAGTTCGGCCTTGAGCCGGTGCGGCGCCTTGGCGATGGCTGCCTTCGAGCCGCCCTCGTTCGTGGTGCGCACCAGATGCATCGGCGGCACGACGTACTGCTCTTTCGCGTGCGCCTCTTGCGGCGTCAGCACGGGCGGCGCGGCCTCGATGTCGAGCGCATCCTTGGCGCGCGCGGCGGCGCGGCGTGCAGCGTCGCGCGTTTCGGCGATGACGGCGAACACAGGCTGGCCCATGTAGCGGATGTCGCCGCTGCACAGGATCGGGTCGTCGTGCACGATCGATCCACAATCGTTGCTGCCCGGGATGTCGGCGGCGGTGATGACGGTCACCACGCCCGGCATGGCGCGAATGGCTTCGAGGTTCATGTCCTTGAGCCGGCCGTTGGCCACGGGCGAGAGGCCCAGTGCACAGTGCAGCGTGCCTGCGAGTTCGGGAATGTCGTCGATGTAGGTCGCCTCGCCGGCCACGTGCAGCCGCGCCGATTCGTGCGGCCGGCTGATGCCCACCCGCACGCCATCGTCGTGCGCCTTGGCTTCCGCCTTCGCATCGATGCGGGCGGCGGTATTGGTCAGGTAGTCGGCGAAAGCCTCTGCGGACTTGAAGAGGCTCGGATCGAGTGGCTTGTTCATCTCAGGCTCCTTCCGCCACGACGTGCGGCATCACGCTCCAGACGCTGGTCGCTTCGAGCGGCAAGGGGTCGTTCGTGCGCGTTTCCAGCCACAGGCGTTGCAGCAGGTTCTGCGCCACCTGGAGGCGATAGTCTGCGCTTGCCCGCATGTCGGTCAAGGGCTTGAAATCCTGGGCGAGCGCCAGCTTGGCGGCGTTCACGCTGGCCTGCGTCCACGGCTTGCCCACCAGCGCCGCCTCGGCCTGCGCGGCGCGCTTGACGATCGCGGCCATGCCGCCGAAGGCCAGGCGCACTTCCTTCACCACGTCGCCGTCGAGCGCGAGGGCGAATCCGCCGCACAGGGCCGAGATGTCGCAATCGAAGCGCTTGCTGATCTTGTAGGCGCGGACCTGGCGTTGCAGGGCGGCCAAAGGAATCGCCAGCCCCTGAACGAATTCGCCGGGCTCCAGGCGGTTCTTCATGTAGTCGACGTAGAAATCCGGCAGCGGCATGCGGCGCACGTGCTCGCCGCGGCGCAGTTCGATCTCGGCATCGAGCGACATCAGCACCGGTGGCGAATCGCCGATCGGCGACCCGTTGGCAACGTTGCCGCCGATGGTGCCGGCGTTGCGGATGGGCGGCGAGGCAAAGCGCAGCCACACGTCCGTCAGGCTGGGAACGCGCCGCGTCAACGCCGCGAACGCGGATTCGAGCGACGCGCCGGCGCCGAGATAAAGCTCGTTGGCGCGCTCCTCGACGGTCTTCATCTCGGCCACGTCGCCGACGAAGATGATATCGCCCAGGTCGCGGAACAGCTTGTTGACCCACAGGCCGACGTCGGTCGAGCCGGCCAGAAGCTGCGCGGCCGGCTTTTCCATGCGCAGCGCGGCCAGTTCGGCCAGCGTGGTGGGCGCATGAAAGTGGTCCATGCGCTGGCCCAGCGGCGCGGCGTATTCGAAAGTGCTTTCGTGCCGCAGGCTGGAGAGCGCCTGCACCACCGGTTTCGTGTTCAGGCTTGCATCGGGCAGATCGAACATGCGCTGGCCCGCGTCGAGGATCGGCCGATAGCCGGTACAGCGGCACAGGTTGCCCGAGAGGTCGTCCGCCAGTTGCTGCCGCGTCGGCCGCGTGCCGACGGCCTGGTGATGCTCGTAGGTGGACCACAGCGACATCACGAAGCCGGGCGTGCAGAAGCCGCATTGCGAGCCGTGGCAGTCGACCAAGGCCTGCTGCACCGGATGCAGGCGCTGCACCGGGTGCTTGTCGTGCGGCTGCTGTGCTTCATGGCTGTGGCCGCATTGCGTCTTGAGATCCTCGACGGTGAACAGCGCCTTGCCGTGCAGCGTGGGCAGGAACTGGATGCAGGCATTGACGGTCTGCAGCCGCAATCCGCCGATCGCTCCCTTCTCGCCGGGCTCGGCCAGTTCGCCGATCACCACGGTGCATGCACCGCAATCGCCCTCGTTGCACCCTTCCTTGGTGCCGGTGCAGCGGGCATCCTCGCGCAGCCAGTCGAGCACCGAACGGGTCGGGTGCACGCCGCTGACGTCGACGATCCGGCCTTGATGGAAAAAGCGGATGGGTTGTGTGCTCGGGGTCATGCTCATGCTCGTGGGGGAAAAGCGTTTGTCGCGATCAAAAATCGGGCCAACCGGAAGTTATTCCTTTAGAGCCGCCTATGCATATATACGCGCCCATATCGGCTATGTGAGGGTTGGTATGGAAGGGGTGGGTTAACCCCTAAAAACCCCTCGAACCCTCCAAAACGCGCTCAGTTCTCGGTAAAGAGATCCTGAATCACCTGCCGCAGCCACCGGTTCGCCGGATCTGCCTCGAAGCGCTTGCTCCAGTGCAGCGAGACGGTGAAGTCCCGCAGCGGAAAGGCCGGCTCGATGATCGAGTACCCACCCTCCTCCGCGAAACCGCGCGCGATGTTGCGCGGCATCACCACCGCGAGATCGGTCGCGCGGACTATGGCCGGAAGCACCATGAAGTGCTGGGTCGTCAGGCGCACGCGATCTTCCAGGTTGAGCAGCTGCAGGATGCGCAGTGTCTCGGCATGCGTGCGCACGGCGACGTATTCGAGCTTGCGCAAGGCCTCCAGCATCTGCTGCCCGTTGCGGCGCGAGCGCGCGAAGGGATGGCCCTTGCGCAGCAGCACGATGTAGCGATCCTTCAGCAGCGCCGCGCGCTGGGTATCGCGCACCTTGGACAGGAAGCCGAAGGCGAAATCCACCCGGCCGCTGTCGAGCGCCGGGGCGATGTCGCCGGGCTGCAGCGGAAAGGTTTCCATCCGCACGCCGGGCGCCAATTCGCCCAGCCGGGCCATCAGCGCCGGAAGAAATCGGCCTTCGCCGATGTCGCTCATGTGGATGCGAAAAGTCTTGCGCGAATCGCCGGGCTCGAAGCGGTCGGGCTCGTTGAGCGCGTCTTCGAGCGTGCCCAGCGCCGACTGCACCGCCAGCGCCAACCGCTCGGCACGCGGCGTCGGCGAGACACCGCCGGGCGCGCGGATGAAGAGTGCGTCCTTCAACAGAAGCCGCAACCGCCCCAGCCCGTGGCTGGCCGCGGGCTGGGTGAGCCCGAGCGACTCGGCCGCGCGGCTGACGCTGCGCGCGCGGTAAACGGCGTCGAACAGCCGCAGCAGGTTGAGGTCGATGGTGTTGATATGCATGGCGTTCATATTGCTTAGCTCGATTATTTTATTGAACGCCGCTCATTGCGAACGCAAACTGACAGGTGGCGCAAGCCAACCACAACGAGAAGGAGACAACCCATGGCCAAGACCAAGATCCGACAGTTCGCGGCAATTGCCGCTCTGCTTTGCGCGGCGACCGCCGCATGGTCCCAGCAAGCGCCGGCCGACGAGCCCGGTTGGGCCAAGGGGCGTCCGAAGACCGACGCCGCCAATCGCCTGGCACCGGTGCCGGCCTTCCCGATCCCGACCGCTGCCGACCAGTTGCCCACGGCCAAGTTCAAGCTGCCGCCGGGATTCAAGGTGGAGACCTGGGCTTCGGGCGTGCTCGACGCGCGCGAACTGCGCCAGGGCGCCAAGGGCAATGTGTTCGTGAGCACCCTGTTCGTGGGCAACAAGGTCTACGCGATCCCTGAAAAGGGCAAGCACGAGGCGAAGACGATCATCGACAAGATGCCCTTCGCCACCGGCATCGCGTATCACAACGGCTCGCTGTACCTGGCCACGAACACGCACATCTACCGCTACGACAACATCGAGGACAAGCTCGACAACCCCGGAACGCCGGTGGTGCTCAACGACAAGCTGCCGGGCGGCCAGGACCACAGCTGGCGCTTCCTGCGCGTGCACAACGACAAGCTCTACTACGCGGTCGGCGCGCCCTGCAATCTCTGCGAGCCCGACGACCAGCATGGCCGGATCTTCCGCATGAACCTCGACGGCAGCAACATCGAGACCATTGCGCAAGGCGTACGCAACACGGTCGGCTTCGATTTCGATCCCAAGACCGGGGACCTCTGGTTCACCGACAACGGACGCGACTGGTTCAGCGAAGACCTGCCGAACGACGAGCTCAACCATGTGACGAAGGTGGGCCAGCACTTCGGCTACCCGTACTGCCACCAGGGCAACATCCTCGATGCCGAATTCGGTTGGGGCAAGAGCTGCGACGACTACGTGAAGCCTGCGGCGCTGCTGGGCCCGCACGCTGCCGGCCTGGGGCTGGTGTTCTACAACGGCAAGATGTTCCCGCAGAAGTACCAGGGCGCGATGTTCATCGCACGCCACGGCCCGTGGAACCGTTCCAAGAAGTACGCCGACATCGCCGTGGCATGGCCTGACGGCAAGGGCGGCGCCAAGGTCGAGCCCTTCATGACCGGCTTCGTCGAGAACAACCAGTACCTCGGGCGCCCGGTGGACTTCCTCGTGCTCAAGGATGGGTCGATGCTCGTGAGCGACGATCACGCGGGTGCGATCTACCGCATCAGCTACGGCGGCCGATGAGGAGGCTGACGGGACAGACGATCACGGCAGCGGCGGCGGCACTCCTGGGGCTCGCGACGCTGACCGCGAGCGCCCAAGGCACAAAAGGCGCACCAGCCACGCAGGGCAGCTACGCACAGCGCTTCGCGACGGTGTGCGCGGCCTGCCACGGCGCCAACGGCCGCAGCGACCTGCCGGGCACGCCGGCGCTCGCGGGCCAGCATTCGTTCTATGCCATCACGCAGCTCTTCCTGTTCCGCGAGGGCCGCCGCGGCAACGAAGCCATGACGGCCATTGCGAAGACCATGACGGACCAGGACCTGCGAGGCTTCTCGGACTTCATCGGCACGCTGCCGCCGGTGCCTGCGCCGCCGCCGGCCACGCCGCCCGATCCGGCGCGCATGGCCCGCGGCAAAGCGCTCGCGCAGGAGTTTCGCTGCGTGATGTGCCACGGCGCGGATCTCAGCGGCGGCCAGCAGGTGGCGCGGATCTCGCAGCAGCGCGAGGACTACCTGAAGCTGACGCTTCACGAATACCAATCGGGCAAGCGCCCGGGTTACACGCAGGCCATGGGCGAAGCGGTCAGCCGGATTCCGCCTGAGGACCTGGACACCCTCGCCTATTACATCGCGCGCTTTCCCGGCGCGCCGACGCAACCGGCCGGCAAATAGCAAAGCGATCGGAGTCAAGTCTCTTGGAAGTTTCATTCAGCAAGGAAATCGAGGCCTTGCGCCTCGGTGCGGGCGACACCTTTCACGGCGAGGGCATCCTCGCCATCACCAAGGGTCTCCTGCAATCGGGCGTGGCCTACGTCGGCGGCTACCAGGGCGCGCCGGTTTCGCACCTGCTCGACGTGATGGTGCAGGCCAAGCCGTACATGGACGAACTCGGCGTGCACGTGGAGGCCTGCTCCAACGAGGCTTCGGCGGCGGCGATGCTCGGCGCATCGATCCACTACCCCCTGCGCGGCGCGGTGACGTGGAAGTCGATCGTCGGCACCAACGTGGCGGCCGATGCGCTGTCCAACCTCTCGTCGCCGGGCGTGAAGGGCGGCGTGCTGATCGTGGTCGGAGAGGACTACGGCGAGGGCGCCTCAGTCATCCAGGAGCGCACGCATGCCTACGCGCTCAAGTCCAGCATGTGCCTGCTCGACGCGCGGCCCGATCTGGGCGTGATGGTGAACATGGTCGAACACGGATTCCGGCTGTCCGAACACTCCAACATGCCCTGCATGATGGAATTGCGCATCCGCACCTGCCACGTGCGCGGCAGCTTCGAATGCAAGGACAACCTGCCGCCGGCTGTCTCGACGCGCGCGCTGATCGAGGAGCCGGCCGGCTTCGACTACATGCGGCTCGCGCATCCGCCCGTGACCTTCCGCCACGAGAAGCTCAAGGGCGAAGAACGGCTGCCGGCTGCACGCCGCTATATCGCCGAGCACAAGCTCAACGAGCTGATCCCCGGCACGCACGCCGACCTCGGCATCGTCGTGCAGGGTGGGCTCTACAACGCCCTCATCCGCAGCCTGCAGCAGCTGGGCCTGGCGGATGCCTTCGGTGCGACCGACATTCCCTTGCTGGTGCTCAACGTCGCCTACCCGCTGGTGCCCGAGGAAGTCGCGGATTTCTGCGCGGGCAAGCGGGCCGTGCTGGTGGTCGAGGAAGGCCAGCCCGAATACATCGAACAGGAGATCGCCACCCTGCTTCGCCGCCGCGACATCCAGACGCCCCTGCACGGCTGCGACATGCTCCCGGCCGCCGGCGAATACGGCGTCGAAGTGCTGGCGACCGGTGCGAGCCAGTTCGCGGCGCGCTACCTGCCGGAGCACATGCAGGAGTCGGCCAAGGGATGGCTCAGCGGCAACCGCGACCGCCGCGCGGCCGTGGCGACGAAGCTGGACGCACCGCTGCCCATCCGCCCGCCGAGCTTCTGCATCGGCTGCCCCGAACGGCCCGTCTTCGCCGCACTCAAGCTGGCGCAGCAGGACAACGGGCCGGTGCACATCGCCGCCGACATCGGCTGCCATGCCTTCGGCACCTTCGAGCCTTTCTCGATGGGCCACTCGATCCTCGGCTATGGCATGAGCCTCGCAAGTCGCGCAGGGGTGTCGCCGATGATGCAGCGCCGGGCGCTTTCGATCATGGGAGACGGCGGCTTCTGGCACAACGGGCTGCTCACCGGCGTACAGAGCGCGCTCTTCAACGGCGACGACGCGGTGCTGCTGATCTTCAAGAACGGCTACACCTCGGCCACCGGCACGCAAGACATCATCTCCACGCCCGACGACGAGGTGAAAGACCGCGCCGTCGACAAGCAGCAGAGCCTGGTCGACAAGAACCAGACCATCGAGTCGACGCTCAAGGGCCTCGGCGTGCAGTGGATGCGCACCGTCCACACCTACGACGTCGACAAGATGCGCAAGACGCTCAACGACGCCTTCACGAGCGACTTCAACGGGCTGAAGGTCATCATCGCCGAGGGCGAATGCCAGCTGGAGCGCCAGCGGCGCATCAAGCCGTGGATTGCCAGCCTGCTCAAGAAGGGCGAGCGCGTGGTGCGCGTGAAATACGGCGTCGACGAGGATGTGTGCAACGGCGATCACGCCTGCATCCGGCTGTCGGGCTGCCCGACGCTCACGATCAAGGACAACCCCGATCCGCTGAAGGTCGACCCGGTCGCCGTGGTCATCGACGGCTGCGTGGGTTGCGGCCTGTGCGGCGCCAATGCGCACGCGGCCACGCTGTGCCCGAGCTTCTATCGCGCCGAAGTGGTGCAGAACCCCAAGTGGCACGAAAGACTGCTGCATTCATTGCGGGGCGCCGTTGTCCGTGCACTGCAACCGGCATGAACACGATGAACCGCACCCAACCCATCACCCTCCTGATCTGCGCGCTCGGCGGCGAAGGCGGCGGCGTGCTGACCGAATGGCTGGTCGACACGGCGCGCCATGCCGGCTATGCCGCGCAGAGCACCTCGATCCCCGGCGTGGCGCAGCGCACGGGCGCGACCACCTACTACGTCGAAGTCTTTCCGGTGCCGCTGGCCGAACTCGGCGGACGCCGGCCGGTCTTCAGCCTGAGCCCGGTGCCGGGCGCGCTGGACGCCATCATTTCTTCCGAGTTGCTGGAAACCACGCGTCAGATCAGCAACGCCATGAGCGCGCCGGAACGCACCATCGTCATCACCTCGTCGAGCCGCACGCTCACCACCGCGGAGCGCATGCAGCCCGGCGACGGCCGCGCCGACGCGCAGCGCCTGCTGGATGTCGTGAAGGCCTTCAGCCGCGAGCACCACGTGTTCGACATGGGAGCGGCCGCACGCGACGCCGGCACCATCGTGAGCGCCGTGATGCTGGGCGCCATCGCAGGCAGCGGGCTCTTTCCCTTCCCGCGTGAAGCCTATGAGCGCGTGGTGCGCGGCGGCGACACGAGCGCGCCCGAGAAGGTCGGCAAGATGGCGTCGGCCAGCCTGCGCGGCTTCGCGAAGGCTTTCGATGTCATCAACGCGCCGCGCCAGCAAGCCGCGATGGTCACGAGTCTGCTGGCCTCGACGGCCGACGACACGCCCGGCGTAAAAGCATTGCCTCAGGCGGTGGCGGCCCTGTTTCCTCCGCCCGTGCACGACATGCTGACCCTTGGCCATGCGCGCGTGCTCGACTACCAGGACGCCGCTTACGCCGACGTGTACGTCGAGCGTCTTCAGCGAGTTCTCTCCGCCGAGCGCGTTGCCGACCCCGCGGGTGCACAAGGGTTCGCCGTCACCCGCGAGATGGCGCGCTGGCTCGCGTTATGGATGGCCTTCGACGACATCGTCCGCGTGGCCGAACTCAAGAGCCGCGCAAGCCGCTCGCGCCGCGTGCGCGATGAAGTCAAGGCGGGCGAGGACGACATCGTCAAGGTCTACGACCACTTCAAGCCGGGCGCGCCCGAGTTCGCAGCCCTGCTGCCCGCCTCGCTGGCCGATCGTGTGACCGCATGGGACCGGCGGCGGTCGACACCTTGGGCGTTGCCGCTCAAAGTGGGCAGCCATGCCGTCTTCGGCATGGCCTCGCTGCGACTGCTGGCGTCGCTGCGTTGGCTGCGCAAACGCGGCCAGCGATTCACGCAAGAACAGACGCTCATCGAACGCTGGCTCGGCGCCGTGGCCGACGGAACGCGCACGCATTGGCGCCTGGGCCACGAGATCGCGCTCTGCGGACGCCTCATCAAGGGCTATGGCAGCACGAACGAACGCGGCAAGCACAACCTGCTGCACGTGATCGAGCACCTCGCGATTGCGCCGCTGCCCGACGGCTCTCCGCCCGCGCGAGCAACGGCCATCGCTGCGGCCCGCGAGGCGGCACTGGCCGACGATGCGGGCACCGCGCTCGATGCAACGCTGGTGCGCCACGGCGCTGCGCCGCGTCCGGTCAAGGCGCAGCCGATCCGGTGGATGAAGCGCACGCCGAATACCGCGCCTCGTGCACACTGACTCGGGTCACTCAAGGTAAACGCCGATTTACGTCGGCGGGGACTCTTATAAAAAATAACCGATTGCGCACTGCACAAAGACAAGCACAGCACAGTGCCCGCCGCGACAGATTCAACAACACCTGCAAGGAGACATCCATGTCGACATCCCGCTTCATGACCTCGGCCGCCACGCGCGCGATCCTGGCGCTATCGGCCGTGCTGGCGCTCGGCGCCGCGCCGGTCCAGGCCCAGGACAAGCCCGTCAACCTGAAGATGTCCAGTTGGGTTCCGCAGCAGCATCCGCTGAACCCTTCGCTGCAGGCATGGGCCGATGACATCAAGAAGGCATCGAACGGCACGATCACCGCCACGTTGTTCCCTTCCGAGCAGCTCGGCAAGGCTTTCGACCACTACGACATGGCGCGCGACGGCATCGCCGACTTCGCCTACATCAACCCGGGCTACCAACCGGGCCGGTTCCCGATCATGGCCGGCGCCTCGCTGCCCTTCCTGTTCTCCAACGGCAAGGGCGGCTCGGCCGCCATCGATGCGTGGTACCGCCAGTACGCCGCCAAGGAAATGAAGGACGTGAAGTTCTGCTTCGCCTTCGTGCACGACCCGGGCACCTTCCATGCGCGCAAGAAGATTCTTTTGCCGACCGACATCAAGGGCATGAAGATCCGCCCCGCGACGAGCACCATCGGCCAGATGGTGACCTCGCTCGGCGGCACCAACGTGCAGGCCTCGGCGCCGGAATCGCGCGACATGCTGGAGCGCGGTGTGGCCGATGCGATCACCTTCCCGTGGGGTTCGATCGGACTCTTCGGCATCGACAAGGTGGTGACCTATCACATGGATGTGGCGCTGTACGTCACGCCCTTCGTCTGGGCCATGAACCAGAGCAAGTACGACAGCATGTCGCCCGCGCAGAAGAAGGTGATCGACGACCACTGCACCAGCGAGTGGGCCGAGAAGGTCGCCGCGCCGTGGGCCGACTTCGAATACGGTGGCCGCGCCAAGATTGCCTCGCAACCGGGCCATGAGATCTACAAGCTGACGCCGGAGCAACTCGACGCGTGGCGCAAGGCCGTCGCACCGGTCGAGGCGCAATGGGCGGAAGGCGTGAAGAAGGTCGGCCAGGATCCGAAGGCAGTCCTCGACGCCTTGAAGGCCAACCTGGCGAAACAGAACTCAGCGTTGTAATGGCGGGTCGGGACGACATCGCCTCGCCGCCCCCGCCGAAGGGGACGGCGAGCGACAAGATGATCAACGCCATCGAATGGCTTGCCGCCATGTTCGTGGGGATCGTCGCGCTGAACATCTTCGTGGCGGTGGTGTTGCGCAAGTTCTTCGACACCTCGATCCCCGACGCCTACGACTTCGGTCGCATGCTGTTGGGCATCCTGATCTTCTGGGGCATCGCGGCGACGAGCTACCGGGGCGGCCACATCACGGTCGACCTCGTGTGGACGGCCGCGAGCCCGCGCATGAAGCGCTGGATCGACATCTTTGCCACCGTGGTGCTGCTTTTCGTGGTCACAGTGCAGACCGGCACGCTGTTCGACAAGGTGCGCGGCACCTATGTCGACCATGTGCTGACCTACGACATGAACATCCCGACCTGGCCCTTCTATGCGGTGGCCTGGCTCGGCGACGTCTCGGCGGTCGTGCTGATCGCGATCCGCACCTACCGATTGATCTTCCATCCCGAGTTGCTGCATGACGAGAAGCCTGAAATGAAAGCGGACGAATGAGCACAGACGCGATTGCCGTTCTCGGCTTCTTCGTTCTTTTTGGCTTGATGTTGTTGCGGGTGCCGGTCGGCATGGCGATGGGATTGGTGGGTGTCACGGGCTACGCCTGGATCGTCGGCCCCGGGCCGGCGCTCAAGCTGGTCGGCCAGACCTCGATGCGTACGGTGACCGACTACACCTTCGGCGTGATCCCCATGTTCATGCTGATGGGTTCGCTCGTGTCGGTGTCCGGTGTGAGCCGCGAGCTCTTCAAGGCCGCCAATTCGATGATCGGCCACCTGCGCGGCGGTCTCGGCGTGGCCACCGTGCTGGCCTGCGGCGGCTTCGCGGCCATCTGCGGTTCGTCGGTGGCGACGGCGGCCACGTTCTCGGCGGTGGCCTATCCGGAGATGCGGCGCTTCAACTATCCGCAGTCGTTTTCCACCGGCGTGATCGCCGCGGGCGGCACGCTGGGCGCGATCCTGCCGCCCTCGACGGTGCTGGCGGTCTACGCCATCCTGACGCAGCAGGACATCGGCAAGCTGTTCATGGCGGGGATCATCCCCGGCATCCTGGCGATGGCCATGTACGTGCTGACCATCGCGCTCATCGTGCGCCTCAGGCCGACATGGCTGCCGGGCGGCGAGGTCAAGCCGTGGCCGGAACGCGTCGCTGATCTCAAGAACGTGTGGGCGCCGCTGGTGCTTTTCATTTTCGTGATCGGCGGACTCTACGGCGGCTTCTTCACGCCGACCGAGGCTGGCGGCGTGGGCGCCAGCGGCGCCTTCATCCTCGGCGTGCTGCGGCGCAAGCTCGACGGACCGAAGATCCGCGAAGCGCTGCTCTCGGCCACGCGCACGGCGGCGGCGGTTTTCACGGTGCTGATCGGCGCACTGCTGTTCGGCTACTTCCTGACGATCACGCAAAGTCCGCAGAAGCTCACCGAGTTCCTCACCAGCCTCGGCATCGGCCGCTACGGTGTGCTGGCGCTCATCATGCTGATGTATCTCGTGCTCGGCTGCCTGATGGACGCGATGGCGATGATCATCCTGACGGTGCCGATCATCTTCCCGGTGATCGTGCACCTGGGCTTCGATCCGATCTGGTTCGGCGTGATCATCGTGATGACGGTGGAACTCGGCCTGATCCATCCACCCGTGGGGATGAATGTCTTCGTCATCAAGAGCGTGGTGAAGGACGTAAGCTTCACGACGATCTTCAAGGGGGTGCTGCCGTTCATCCTGACGGACATCGTGCGCTTGGTGATCCTGATTGCCTTCCCGATCATCGCCCTGTGGCTTCCCACGAGAATGATGTGACTCGCCCCCAGGTTGGCTCACTTCGTGTAGCCGCCCGCCCCCTGCCGGGGGCAATACCGGCGGCCGGGCAAAGCCGGTTCCGCGGTATTCCTTGAAATAAATCTGACAGCTTATGAGTCTTGAGATCACCTACACCGTCCGCGTCGAATTCGGCGATTGCGACCCCGCCGGCATCGTCTGGTTTCCGAACTTCTTTCGCTGGATCGATGCGGCGTCGCGCCACTTCTTTGCGGAACGCGGCGTGCCGCGCTGGGAAGAAACAGCGCGGACGCTCGGCGTCATCGGCACGCCGCTGGTCGACACGCACACGCGCTTCGTCAAGAGCGCCAGCTATGGCGACACGCTCGGCATCGCGGTCACGATCCCGGAGTGGCGGGAGAAGAGCTTCGTGCAGCGCTACCGCGTGACGCGCGGCGAAGACTTGATCCTGGAATGCGACGAGGTGCGCATCTTCGCGGCAAAGCGCGAGGGCGGAGGCATCCGCGCGGTGCCGATTCCGCCGGAGATCCGCCGGCTCTGCGAACAAGCCTGAGCGCGGACCGCCCGCCTCATTCAGTTCAATGCGCCGCGCGGTGCAGCCAGCCGCTGTAGTCCTTGTCGGTCGTCAGCGTCCAGAGCGCCAGGGCCGCAATCACGAGGCCGCTGATCACCGCGCAAAGCATCGGATCGCGCAGGGTGCTGAAGCCCAGCAGCCACGGCGATATCACCAGCCAGGCGCCGAGCGCGCACTCGGTCCATTCTTCCCAGGCGCGCGGCACGATCATGGCGCCCAGCGCGGCCGCAATCAGCGCCACGCCCACCAGGACGGCGTTCGCGGTGGGTGTTCTTGCGTCCTGGAAGCCCACGATCCAGGGGGACAAGACCAGCCAAACGCCAAGCAGCGCATTCACCACGTCCTGCCAATGCTTGAGTCGCTTCATCACACACCTCCTACCGGCTGCCAGCATGAAAAACACCGGCCGGCAAGACGTTGGATCAGGCGGATTCAGCCGTGTTCCCTGGCCCCGATGATGCGCCTATGATTCGATGAGAAGGAATTTATTGTTGATGAAATGATGGCATTTGTGAAAGAATAGTTTCATGCCAAGGAAATCGGACGCTGTCGAAACACTTCCTTCAGCCATCGCTGTCGCATTGACTCGACTCGGCGCTGATCTGGCGCTTGCGCGCAAGCGGCGCAAGCAGTCGCTGAGAAGTTGGGCGACGCGCCTGAATGTCTCCGTCCCCACGCTTGCCAAGATGGAAAAAGGCGATCCGACGGTGTCCGTCGGGGTCTACGGCACGGCGCTCTGGTTGATTCAGCGTCAGGACGCTCTCGCCACATTGGCCGCGCCACAGCACGACCTTGTGGCGTTGGAAAGCGAAATTCAAGTTGCGTCGCGCCGCGGAGCGAAAAAAAATGCCTGAACGAATTCCATACGTCACTCAGGATCAGCTTTCCCTCTGGATGCTCGAACGGCTTCAGCCGTGTTCCCGGGCCCCGACGATGCGCCTGGCGAACCAGTCGTCCAGCATCGCCTTTTCGTAGCGGAGGCGGTCGGTGCTCCCATAGGGGTTGACGATCATGAGGTAGTTCATGCTCTTCACCTGCTCTTCGCCGCGAGCCACCACCTCTCCGTTGTGGCTCAACTCGAACCTGAGCTGGATGCGCGGCCAGGTGATGTCACGCATGATACGGAGGCGCGAATAGTCCCCGGTGCGAAAACGAGGGAAAGGCTCGAACCATCCCGCCAGGTCGATGTCCAGCACCTCGATGCGCAGCGACTCACCCGGTGCAAGGCCGCGATCCGCCAGACCCTGGAGGTGTCGCTGCACATCGCGCATGACCTCGGCGCGTTCCTTTTCATTGCCGTACCGATTCGAGTACGCAGCGTCCGTGTAGTGCGCCGGATCAATGAAGACAACCGTCAGATCCGCAGCCGACATGGCCGGTGATGCGCCCAGGGCGAGCGTCGCGGCGACGACGAAATTCAAGGGACGAAACATGGCGTCCTCCTGCCGGAAGCAAGTCTGGAGTTTCCTCCGATTCCTTCCAGCCCGGGATTCCACCACTCACGACGATGGATCTGACTTATTCCTTGACCGAACCGGTGAGCCCCGAAACGTAGTACTCGACGAAGAATGAGTAGATGAAAGCCACCGGCAGCGAGCCCAGCAGCGCTCCCGCCATCAGCGGCCCCCACTGGTAGACATCGCCCTGAACCAACTCTGTCACCACGCCGACCGGCAGCGTCTTGATCTCCGACGACGAAACGAAGGTCAGCGCGTAGATGAACTCGTTCCAGGACAGCGTGAAGGCGAAGATCCCCGCCGAGATCAACCCCGGCACCGCGAGCGGCAACACGATCTTGACAAGGATCTGCCAGCGAGTGGCGCCGTCGATCAGCGCGCATTCCTCCAGCTCGGCCGGGATCGAGCGAAAGTAGCCCATCAGCAACCAGGTGGAGAACGGGATCAGGAAGGTCGGGTAGGTCAGGATCAGCGCCCAGCGCGTGTCGAAGAGCCCGAGGTTGAAGACGACGCTCGCCAGCGGAATGAAGAGGATCGACGGCGGCACCAGGTAGGCCAGGAAGATCGCCAGCCCCGTATGCCGCGCGCCGCGGAAGCGCAGGCGTTCGATGGCGTAGGCCGCGAACACCGACGCGGCGAGCGAGAAGAAGGTGGAAACCACCGACACCAGCAGCGTGTTCCACAGCCATTGCGGGTACGACGTTTCGAAGAGCAGTTTGTGAAAGTGCCCGATCGTCGGCGCGATGACCCAGAACGGATTGCCTTCGCGCGACAGCAGTTCGGCGTCCGGCTTCACCGACGTGATCGCCATCCAGTAGAACGGAAACAGCAGGACGATGAGGAAGACGAGCAGCGGTAGATACACCGTGACCATCTTGCGCGGGACCGACTCCAGGTAGCCCATGCCCACGACGTCGATCTGACCGGCCTTTGCGCTCATTTATCGGAACCTCCCTGTTGCCACGCACGTCTTTGGAGGCCGAAGAAGCTGAACATGATGCAGGCCAGCAGGAAGGGCACCATGGCGATCGCGATCGCCGCACCTTCGCCGAGCGCGCCGCCCGAAATCGCACGCTGGAAGGACAGGGTCGCCATCAGGTGCGTCGCATTGAGCGGGCCGCCGCGGGTGATGACGTAGATCAGCTGGAAATCGGTGAAAGTGAACAGCACCGAGAACGTCATGACCACCGCGATGATCGGCGTGAGCAGCGGCATCGTGACATGCCTGAACTGCTGCCAAGGCGTCGCGCCGTCGATGGCCGACGCCTCGTAGTACGAAGGCGAAATGGTCTGCAGCCCCGCCAGCAGCGTGATCGCCACGAAAGGCACGCCGCGCCAGACGTTGGCGGCGATCACCGCAAAGCGTGCGTTCCAGGGGTCGCCGAGGAAGTCGATGTAATGGTCGATCAGCCCCATCTTCACCAGCGCCCAGCTGATGATCGAGAACTGGGAGTCGTAGATCCACCAGAACGCGATGGCCGACAACGCCGTCGGCACGATGTAGGGCAGCAGGATGACGGCGCGGAAGAAGGTCTTGAAGCGGATGTTCTTGTTCAGCAGCACCGCCAGCCACAGCCCCAGGAAGAACTTGAACACGCTCGCCACCGTCGTGTAGAAGAGCGTGTTGAAGAGCGCCAGCCGGGTGACGGCATCGTTCCAGAGAAAAATGTAGTTCTCCAGTCCGATCCACTCCCCTGGCCGGCCGACCTTGGTGTCGGTGAAGCCCAGCCAGGTGCCCAGCCCGAGCGGATAGGTCAGGAACAGCAGCAGCAGCACCGCCGCGGGCAACATGAACATGAAGCCGAGGGCGTTGCGGCTGTTCTGCAGCCGGGCCAGTCGCGTCGTCATCGAGCCGGCGCGCGCTTCAAACTTTGTAGTAGCGTTCGGCGCGCTTCTGGGCTCTTTCCATCGCTTCCTTCGGCGACTTCGAACCGCTTGCCGCTTCCGCCACCATGTTCGGAATGATGAAGTCCGCCGCCACGCCGGCCGACGCGTAGCCCAGCTTGCCCTCGTAGCCGGCCGGCCGCAGGTTCTTGACGGAATCGCGGTACGGCGTGTTCTTCGGGTCGGAGGTCCAGATCGGATTGGCCTCGTAGGCGCGCAACGGCTGCGCGACATAGCCGCCGGCGCCGGTCAGCCAGTCGTCGAACTGTGGCCGCTCCATCATGAAGCGCAGGAACTCTTTCGAGGCCTGCGGGTACTTGGTGTACTTCATGATCATCTGATTGAAGAACAGGTGCGACTCCGTCGGCACGCCCACAGGCCCGATCGGGAACACGGCATGGTTGATGTCCGCCGCCATCTCCTTGAGCTTGGGATCAGGGGAGTTCTTGGCCGCGTAGTAGATCGAGATGCCGTTGTTGGTGACACTGATCTGCCCGTCGAGGAAGGCCTTGTTGTTGTTCGGATCCAGCCACGACAGCGTGCCCGGGATGAAGTTGGCGTACAGCTCCTTGGAATACTCCAGGGCCTTGAGCGTCTCGGGGCTGTCGAGCATCACCTTGTTGCTCTTGTCGACCAGCTTGCCGCCGAAGGACCAGACCAGCCAGTTGGTCCAGGTGCTGTCGCCGGTCGCATTGCCAAGCGCCATTCCGCCGGGGGTGCCCTTGTCCTTCAGCGCCTTGTAGAGCTTCAGGAAATCGTCGGTGGTCTTCGGGAAGGCGTCGAAGCCGGCCGCCTTGAGCATGCTTTCGCGGTAGACCATCAGCGAACCGGCCGCGCCGAGCGGCAGGCCGATCCACTTCTTGCCGTCAGGCCGCATGAAGAGTTCACCGGCCGGATACCAGCCACCGTATTTCTTGCCGAGGTACTCCGCCAGATCGGTGACGTCAAGCAGTTTGTCCGGATAGAGGTTCGCGTCGTCGTTGGTGGACAGGATGATGTCGGGGCCGGCGCCGGTGTTGGCCGCCACCGCGGCCTTGGGGCGAACGTCTTCCCAGCCTTCGTTGTCGACGCGCACTTCGATGCCGGTCGTGTCGCTGAATCTCTTGACGTTGGCCATGTAGGCGTCGATGTCACCCTGGACGAAGCGACTCCAGCGCAAGACCCGCAGCTTGGCGCCCTTCTCCGGCTTGAACGTGATCGATTGGGCATTCGCGAGCGGTGAGAAGATCGCGGTGCCGACGCCGAGCGAAGCGGCGGCGGCGATGCCTGCCGAGCTCTTGAGAATCTCGCGGCGATTGAAGTCACTCATTCATGTCTCCTGTGTTGAACGGGCCAGAAAAGAACCTCAAGCCACCAGCCGCTGGCCGGTGCCTGCATCGAAAAGGTGCGCGCGCTGCAAATCGGGTTGCAGACGGATGGTCGTGCCCGGCGCAAAGTCGTAGCGCTCGCGGAACACGGCGGAAATCTCGGCGCCTTCGTGGCGGCAAGCAACGAAGGTGTCCATGCCGGTCGGCTCCATCACGACCACGCGCGAAGGAATGCCGCCGTTGTCCGACAGGCTCAGGTGCTCCGGTCGGGTTCCGTAGATCACGGCCTGCCCGTCGGTGCCGCCGGAACGCAGCGGCGCATCGAGTTGCGTGCCGTCGGTCAGTTCCACCCGTGCCGCGCCGCCGCTGCGACGCAAGGTGCCGGGAAGAAAGTTCATCGCCGGCGAACCGATGAAGCCGGCGACGAACTGATTGGCCGGATCGTCGTACAGGTCCAGCGGGCTACCCGTTTGCTCGATGCGACCGTCGCGCATCACGACGATCTTGTCGCCCATGGTCATTGCCTCGATCTGGTCATGCGTGACGTAGATGGAGGTCGTCTTCAGGCGCTGGTGAAGTTCCTTGATCTCGCTGCGCATCGCCACGCGCAGTTTGGCGTCGAGATTCGACAAGGGTTCGTCGAACAGGAACACCTGCGGATCGCGCACGATCGCCCGCCCCATCGCGACGCGCTGGCGCTGTCCGCCGGAAAGCTGGCGCGGATAGCGTCCGAGCAGCGGCGTCAGCGCCAGGATTTCGGCCGCGCGCCCGACCTTCTGCTCGATGGTCGCCTTGTCCATCTTGGCCAGCGCAAGCGCGAAGGCCATGTTGTCGCGCACGGTCATGTGCGGATAGAGCGCGTAGTTCTGGAAGACCATCGCGATGTCGCGCTCCTTCGGCGGCAGGTCATTGACCCGGCGGTCGCCAATGCGGATTTCACCGGCGTTGATTTCCTCCAGCCCGGCGATCATGCGCAGCAGCGTCGACTTGCCGCAGCCCGAAGGACCCACCAGCACGGTAAAGGAGCCGTCGCGGATGTCGATGTCCACGCCATGCAGGATGGGCACATCGCCGAAATTCTTCTTGACCGCCTGGATCGTGACACTTGCCATGCACTGGAGTCCTCGGAGTTCGCTGAACGACGCAAGGCATGAACGCCCTGCATCGCAACCGCGCAGTATTGGCATTGGGCCACCCCAGCGCATCAGGGCAAACCGTTACGCATTTACCCCTGTAAATTTGTATGATCACCGTATCACCGTGCAAACCTCTCCCACCGCCGGGCGGGCTCCGGCGCCTCCCCCATCCCAGCCCCTTCCGCTGACCGTCGATCGGCTGTCGGACCGGCTGGCCGTGCTGCTGAGCGAACAGATCGAATCGGGCACCCTCCAGGCCGGCGACCGTCTCCCGACCGAGCAGCAGATCGCTGCGGCGCACGGCGTGTCGCGCACGGTCGTGCGCGAGGCCGTGCACCAACTCAAGTCGAAGGGCATGGTGCAGTCACGGCAAGGCTCGGGCGTCTATGTGGCGCCGAGGCCCGTCAACCAGCCCCTGGCCTTCGATCCCACCGTCCTGACCTCCGTGCAGTCGGTTGTCCACGTCGTCGAGGTGCGGCGCGTGCTCGAGGGCGAGATCGCCGCGCTCGCGGCCGAGCGCGCGACCCGCAGCCAGATCGCCGCCTTGCGCCGGGCGCTCACGGCGATCGACACGGCCGTCGCCGAGGGGCGCGATGGCGTCGCCGAGGATCTCGCCTTTCATCAGGTCATCGGCGAATCGACCGGTAACCCGCAATTCCGTCTTCTGCTCGGATTCCTGGAGCAGTACCTGCGCGAGGGCATGCGCATCACGCGCGGCAACGAAGCCCGGCGCGCCGACTTCATGACCGAGGTACAGCACGAGCATCGCGCCATCTTCGAGGCCATCGCGGCGCACGATCCCGTCGCAGCACGGCTTCGTGCAAACGAACATCTGATCCGCGGCGAACAGCGGCTGATCGAGGGCGGCATCATCGACGGCCGCCGTCGACAGGCCGCGGTCAAGACCGTGCGCGCCGCGGACCCCACGACCGCCCGAAAGGGAAAGCAATGAAGGAGACTGCATGAAACTGATGATTACCGGAGGCGGCGGATTCGTCGGCGCACGCCTCGCGCGGGCGCTGCTCGCCCGAGGGACGCTGGCCGGCGAGCGCATCGAGCGGCTTGTATTGACCGACATCGCGCCGCCGCCCGCCGACCTGCTCGCGGATGCGCGCGTCGAGGCCCGCACCGGTCCGCTGCTCGCGCAGACCGATGCGCTGCGCGACGAGCCCTTCGACGGCGTCTTCCACCTGGCCTCGGCCGTCTCGGGCGAATGCGAGCTCGACTTCGACCTGGGCCTGCGCTCCAACCTCGACAGCACGCGGGCCTTGCTCGATGCGCTCAGGGCGCGTGTCAATGCCGGCGGCAAGGTGCCGCGCGTGGTGTTCTCGAGCTCGGTCGCGGTGTTCGGTCCCGATCCCGCCGTGCCGCTGCCGAAGATCGTCGCCGACGACACGCTGCCCGCGCCGCAGACTTCGTACGGCACGCAGAAGCTGATCTGCGAGCACCTCATCGCCGACTACACGCGCAAGGGCTACATCGACGGCCGCGCCGCGCGGCTCATGACGGTGACGGTGCGGCCCGGCCGGCCGAACGGCGCGGCGTCGTCGTTCTTCAGCGGCATCATCCGCGAGCCGCTGGCGGGCGTCGAATCGATCTGCCCGGTTTCTCCCGATGTCTCGCATCCGATGTCGTCGCCGACCCGCACGGTGAACGGCCTGATCGCCGTCTACGAAGCGAGCCGCGATGCCTTCTGCGGGCGCACTGCGCTCAACCTGCCGGCGCTCAATGTGCGCGTGAGCGACATGCTCGATGCGCTCGAACAGGTGGCCGGCTCGGCCGTCCGCGCACGCGTTCGCTTCGAGCGCGACGAGCGCATTGCCGGCATCGTGGCCAACTGGCCGAGTGGTGCATCGGCCGCGCGCGCCGCGCGGCTGGGGCTGCATCCGCACGACAACTTTGCCGACATCATCCGACAGTACATCGACGACTGCGCGGCGCTGCCGAACGCGGACCAGACCTTGAAGGGAATGCGCTGATGACATCGAAGAAGACGAAGAAGAAGGCCGCCAAGGCACGCACCCTGCGGTCCCAGGCCTGGTTTGACAATCCGGCCAATGCCGACATGACAGCGCTCTACCTGGAGCGCACGATGAACTTCGGCATCGGCATCGACGAGCTGCAATCGGGCCGGCCGATCATCGGCATCGCACAGACCGGCTCGGACATCGCGCCCTGCAATCGCCATCACTTGGTGCTGGCTGAGCGCGTGCGCGAAGGTATCCGCGACGCGGGCGGCATTGCTTTCGAGTTTCCGATCCATCCGATCCAGGAGACCTGCAAGCGCCCGACTGCGGCGCTCGATCGCAACCTGCAATATCTGTCGCTGGTGGAAGTGTTGTACGGCTATCCGATCGATGGCGTGGTGTTGACGACCGGCTGCGACAAGACCACGCCGGCCCAGTTGATGGCCGCGGCGACCGTGGACATTCCGGCGATCGCGCTCAACTCGGGGCCGATGCTCAACGGTTGGTACAAGGGCGAGCGCACGGGCTCGGGCACGATCGTCTGGCGCGCGCGCGAGATGATGGCGGCGGGCGAGATCGGCTATCAGGAGTTCCTGAAGCTCGTGGCCTCATCCGCGCCATCGACGGGGCACTGCAACACGATGGGCACGGCCTCGACGATGAATTCGCTGGCCGAGGCGCTGGGCATGACGCTGCCGGGCAGCGCCGCGATTCCGGCGCCCTACCGCGATCGTCAGGAGATGGCTTACCACACTGGCAAGCGTATCGTTGAGATGGTGCGCGAGGACCTGAAGCCTTCGGACATCTTGACCCGCAACGCATTCGAGAACGCGATCGTGGTCAACTCCGCGCTCGGGGGCTCGACCAACGCGCCGGTGCACCTGAACGCCATTGCGCGCCACATCGGCGTGAAGCTCACGACGGACGACTGGGAGAAGCACGGCTACAAGATCCCGTTGATCGTGAATCTGCAGCCGGCCGGCGAGTATCTGGGCGAGGACTATTACCGCGCGGGCGGCGTGCCCGCAGTGGTGGCCGAATTGGTCGCCAAGGGCAAGATCAAGCCGGCGCTCACGGCCAACGGCAAGACGCTCATCGAAAACTGCGAAGGAAAATTCACCAGCGACCGGACGGTGATCTTCTCCTACGACAAGCCGATGAAGAAAAATGCGGGATTCCTCAATCTCAAGGGCAATCTGTTCGACTCGGCGATCATGAAGACGAGCGTGATCACGCCCGAATTCCATGCGCGCTATCTCGAAGATCCGAACGACCCGATGGCGTTCGAGGGAACGGCGATCGTGTTCGACGGGCCCGAGGACTATCACGCCCGAATCGACGATCCGAAGATGAAGATCGGTCCGAAGACCGTGCTGTTCATGCGCGGGGTCGGGCCGGTAGGCTATCCCGGCGCGGCGGAGGTGGTGAACATGCGTGCGCCTTCGTATCTGATCAAGAAGGGCATCACTGCCCTGCCCTGCATTGGCGATGGTCGGCAGTCAGGCACGTCGGGGTCGCCTTCGATCCTCAATGCTTCGCCGGAGGCTGCGACCGGGGGCGGACTTGCATTGGTACGGACCGGCGATCGGGTGCGCATCGATCTGAAGAAGCGCACGGCGAACATGTTGGTGTCAGATGAAGAGCTTGCGAAGCGCCGCGCCAAGTTGGAGGCTGCCGGTGGGTATCCCTACCCGGCTAGCCAGACACCTTGGCAGGAGATTCAGCGTGGCATCGTGGATGAACTTTCTGAAGGGATGGTGCTGAAGCCTGCTGTGAAGTACCAGAGGATTCACGCTACGTTTGGGATTCCTCGGGATAACCACTGAGTCTGTTGTGCTCTATGTTGGGGTCCGCCCGGTATGCGATGCGGGCCGGGCTCCGTGGTTGACGAGGAGATGCGCGCGTCTCGAACGCCCACTGCCTGCGCGTTCATCACGGCGACGGCAGCGGACAAACTACCCCCACCCTTTCCGCGGAGGCGGGCGGTGTGCGCTGGGCCGGCCGTTGAGGCACCGCCGAGCAGCGCAGCGGTACGCGGATCAGGGCTGCGCGTGTTTGAGCGAAGCGAGTTTCGCGCGGACCCCGCGTACCGTGAGCAGCGCAGGG